>NZ_CP077091.1:4953500-5288000 GCF_014268595.2 Pseudomonas hamedanensis | reverse complement strand
GGGCCTGGAGGTGCGGGTCAACGGTCGCCGGGCCGAGAGTGTCGAGCACCTGGTGCGCCGTGGCGCCGAGTTCGTTCCCGGTGACTTGACCGATGCGGGGCTGGCGCGCGATCTGTGCAGCGACGTCGACGCCGTGGTGCATTGTGCCGGCGCCGTTGGGCTGTGGGGCCGTTACGAAGATTTTCATCAGGGCAACGTGCAAGTCACCGAAAACATTGTCGAGGCGTGCCTGAAGCGACGGGTGCGGCGCCTGGTGCACCTGTCGTCACCGTCGATCTATTTCGATGGCCGCGACCACTTCAATCTGACCGAAGAACAAGTGCCCAAGCGCTTCAGGCATCCTTATGCAGCGACCAAATACCTGGCGGAACAAAAGGTGTTCGGCGCGCAGGAATTCGGCCTCGAAACCATTGCCTTGCGCCCGCGCTTCGTCACCGGTGCCGGCGACATGAGCATCTTCCCGCGCCTGCTGAACATGCAGCGCAAGGGCCGGCTGGCGGTCATCGGCGATGGCTTGAACAAAGTCGATTTCACCAGCGTGCAGAACCTCAACGAAGCCATGCTCAGCAGTCTGCTGGCCGCAGGCTCAGCGTTGGGCAAGGCCTACAACATCAGCAACGGCGCGCCGGTGCCGCTGTGGGATGTGGTCAATTACGTGATGCGCAGGATGGAGGTGCCACAGGTCAGCCGGTATCGGTCCTACGCGCTGGCCTACAGCGTCGCGGCGCTCAACGAAGGCGCGTGCAAACTGTGGCCGGGGCGTCCGGAGCCGACGCTGTCGCGGCTGGGCATGCAGGTCATGCACAAAAATTTCACCCTCGACATCAGCCGCGCCCGGCATTATCTGGATTACGATCCGAAAGTCAGCCTGTGGACGGCCCTCGACGAGTTCTGCGGCTGGTGGAAAGCTCAGGACGTTCGCTGAAACCGGTTGAAACGAATCGGCTGGCCGGCAATGAACCGCGCCGCCGGTTGAGGGTCAATGCCTGCGGCTGCGGCGGTTATACTTCGCAGCATTTAGCCATCACCGCGTTTCACAAAGGTTGCCTCAATGTCCATGCGTAACGATGCCCACGACGACGATTTCGATAACGTGCCGAGCCTGCGCGCCGACCCCTTCGACGACGATGACATTGCGCCCGACGCACGTACCACCGTGCGCTCGCGCAGCGCGCCTGTGGTCAAGGTCAAGGCCGCCAGTACCGGGCCGCTGTGGGCACTGGTCGGGGCGCTGTTCTTCGCTTTCATCGGCCTGGCGTGGTGGAGCTTCCAGCAGATTTCCCTGATGGAGCAGCAACTGGTCGCGACCCAGGAGAGCTTTGCGCGCATCAGCGAAGAAGCGGCCGGACGTCTGCAGGATATTTCCGGCAAGGTCGTGGCCAGCCAGACCAACGTCACCAGCGATAGCGAAGCGTTGAAATTGCAGATCAGGCAACTCGAGGGCAAGCTGCTTGATCAGAGCAAACAGCAGCAGGGCGTGGCCGGGCAGGCCAGCGATCTGGACAAGCGCCTGGCGCAGATGACCGCGCAGACCACCGAACAGCAGAACGCCAATGCTCAATTGCAGGCACAGGTCAAAGCGCTGAGTGCCGAACTGGCGGCGATCAAAAGCACCCCGGCCGATACCAGCAAGGTCGATGCGCAGTTGAAAGCCTTCGACGCGCAATTCAAGAGCCTTGGCGCCGATATCGCCGCGCTGAAGAAGCAGGGCAATCCAAGTGCAGCGATTGATCGTCTGGAGCAGGACATCGTCGTGCTCAAAAGCCAGCAGGACAACCGCCCGGCGACTCCGCCGGGAGGCGGCAATACGGCTGAGTTCGATGCGTTCCGTGCGCAGATGACGCGCAACCTCAATACGTTGCAGGCGCAGATTCAGAATTTGCAGCAGCAGATCAACGCCCGCCCGTAAGGACTGATCCGTTGTCTGGGGGGCTTTGTGGCGAGGGGATTTATCCCCGCTGGGCTGCGAAGCAGCCCCAAGGCCTGTCACCGCCACCGTTAAGGCAAACGCGTCAGGATTGCGACGGCTGCGCCGCCGAACGGGGATAAATCCCCTCGCCACAGAGGGCGGCAACTTCTGGATTCATCTTCAACCGCCGTCCAACCCCAAGCCGTCTACGCTCTTGAAACACCAACAAGAACGAGGGATGCGCTATGGGGTTTTTGCATAAAGTGGCCTGGCTCGGCCTGATGCTGCTCGCCGGTTTTGGCCAGGCCAGCGCCGCGACCACCGACAAGAACGACAGCCAGGCCGCCATCGCCTTGCTGGAAAAAGCCCTGGCTTACTATCACGAAAACGGCGACAAGGCCTTTGCCGCGTTCAGCCGTCAGGGTGAGTTCGTCGACAAGGATCACTACGTGTTCGTACTCGACACCAAAGGCGTCATGCTCGCCAGCGGCGGACCGTCGTCGGCGTTGATTGGCCGCGATGTCAGCGAAGTGCTCGGGCCGGATCTGCAAAAAGCTTTCAAGGAGGCGCTGAAAGTGCCGGAAGGCAACGGCATTCAGCAGGCCGAGTATCGTTGGCAAAACTGGGCCGACGGCAAGGTCGAGCGCAAACATGTGTTTTATCAGCGTGTCGGCCAGCGGATTCTGGCGGTGGGCTATTACCTGCCACGGGCTTCCGCCGAACAGGCAAGGGCGCTGCTGGATAAAGCCGCGACGGATCTCACCAAGGACGAGAAGGGCACGCTGATCGCGATCAACTCGCTCAAGGGCGGTTACTTGCAAGATGATCTGTATGTGTTCGTCGTCGACCTCAACACTCGGCGTTACGTTGCTCACGGCACCAACCTGCGCTTGATCAACACCGACTTCGGCAAGGTCAAGGATCCGCAGGGCAAACCGGTGGGCGAGCCTATTCTGGCGTTGATCGGCAAACAGGATGAAGGCGAATACGAATACCGCTGGAACAATCCGGTGACTGGCAAGGTCGAGGACAAGCATGCGTACCTGAAGAAGGTCGGGCATTTCCTCGTCGCGGTGGGTTACTACAGCCCTTGAGCGAAACACCTTACCCTGTCTGATCGTTCCCACGCTCTGCGTGGGAATGCCTCAACGGACGCTCTGCGTTCGGCTTGGAAGGGACGCAGAGCGTCCCGGGCTGCATTCCCACGCAGAGCGTGGGAACGATCGGTACAGGAGGCTCATTTCGCGCCGTGCTCGCGCCCGCGCAGCAGATTGTTCGGCATGGCAATGGCCGCCGCCAGGCCGAGCAGCGACACCGCCGCGCTGACGCACAGCAAATGCCGGAACGTCACCAGCAGGTCCGCGCGCAAGGCGTTCTGCGCGTCGCCGGGCGCAGCGTTGAGACCGTCCAGCAGGACGTTGCCCGAATGCCCTTCGCTCATCAGCGAACTGCCTGCCAGCTGTGCAAAACCTGAGTCCTGCAGCAGCGCCAGTAACAGCGCCGACATCAGCGCCACGCCCATCGCGCCGCCCAGTGAGCGGAACAGGTTGGTGGTGCTGGTCGCCACGCCAATGTCGCGTTGCTCCACCGAATTCTGCGTGCCGACCAGCGAGGTCGGGAACTGCATGCCGCCGGCAATGCCGCTGAGCAACATGAACAAGCCGCTGAGCAGTGTCGCCTCTGGCGCACTGAAGGCCATGCCAAGAATCGAGATCGGCATCAGGATCGCGCCGCTGAGGATCTGTGGTTTGTAGCGCCCGGTGATCGAGGTGCGGCGACCGGCAAAATAGGCGCCGATCGGCAGTCCCATCGCCAACGGCAGCAAGTGCAGTGCCGCGCTGTCCGCGCCAGCACCGGTGACGCTTTGAAAGCGCAGAGGCATCAACACGATCAATGAAATCGCCTGGAAACTGGTGAAGAAAATCGTGCACCAGCACAGCAGGGCGTTGCGGTTGGCGAACAGGTGCATCGGCAACAAAGGTTCCCGCGCCCGCCGTTCGTGCCAGACAAATATCGCCAGGACCAGCACCGCACAGGCCAGCAATCCGAGCACTTCACGGCTGCGCCACGAATGTCCCTGACCGACCTCGGTGATACCGAGCAGCAGCGCCGTCAGGCCGATGATCATCAGCACCGTGCCGAGGTAATCGATCACCGGTTTGCGCTGCGGAATCGGCAAGCCGCGCAGGTTACGCCGCGCCACCCACCAGGCGCCGAGGCCCAGCGGCAGGTTGATCAGAAACACCCAGCGCCACGACAGGTATTCGGTCATGTAACCGCCCAGCACCGGGCCGGCCACGCTGGCCACCGCGTACATGCTGCTGAAGTAGCCCTGATAGCGTCCGCGTTCACGCGGCGGCACGATGTCGCCGATGATCGCCTGACTCACCGAAATCATCCCGCCGGCGCCGATGCCCTGGACAATCCGCGCCAGCACCAATTGCTCCATGCTTTGCGCCATGCCGCAGAGCAGCGAGGCTAGGGTGAACAGCCCCATGCCGAACAGCATCAGTTTGCGCCGCCCGTACAGGTCGCCGAGCTTGCCGTAGATCGGCACTGCCACCGTCATCGCCACCATGTACCCGGAAATCACCCAGGCCAGCAGGCTGACGTCCTTGAATTGTGCGGAGATGGCGGGCATCGATACGGCGACGATGGTCTGGTCCAGCGCGCCGAGAAAGATTGCCATCATCAGCGCGACCAGCACGCTGCGAATGGCCGGTTTAGGCGTTTCAGGCTGATTGAGAGTGGTCACGGAAAACCTGCGGGCAGTGATTGACCCGCGGGCGGGGCGAGCGGGTGAGTGCTCGCCACTATAAGTCGATAGCAGGCTATTCGATAGCCTCGTATGGAAGCCCGACGTAATTTTCTGCAATGGTTTTTCGCCCGGCTTCGGAGCTGACAAAGTAGTCCAGCTCCGAAGCGCTGATGCGCTGGCTGAACGCATCGTGCTCCTCGAACCGATGCAACATCGAGGTCATCCACCAGGAAAACCGCTCGGCTTTCCAGACCCGGCGCAGGCAGATTTCCGAATATTTGTGCAACAGATCGCTGCGGCCGTCGCGGTACACCTTCAGCAGGATATTGAACAGCGTGCTGACGTCGCTGGCCGCCAGATTCAAGCCCTTGGCGCCGGTGGGCGGAACGATGTGCGCCGCATCGCCGACGAGAAACAGGCGCCCGTACTGCATGGGCTCGACGACGAAGCTGCGCAGCGGTGCGATGCTTTTTTCAATCGACGGGCCGGTCACCAGTTTTTCTGCAAGCGCCACGGGCAAGCGCTTTTTCAGCTCATCCCAGAAGCGTTGATCGCTCCAGTTTTCGACCTGTTCATCGGCCGGTACTTGCAGGTAATAGCGGGTGCGCGTGGCCGAACGCATGCTGCACAAGGCGAATCCGCGCTCGTGGCGGGCGTAGACCAGTTCGTCGTGGACCGGCGGCGTGTCGGCCAGAATGCCCAGCCAGCCGAACGGATAAACCCGCTCGAACACCTGCAGGCAATCGGCAGGAATCGACTGCCGGGCGACGCCGTGAAAACCGTCGCAACCGGCGATGTAATCGCAATCGACGCGCCAGGTTTCACCGTCCTTTTCGAAGGTGACGAACGGCTCGTCGCTTTTCATGCCGTGGGGAACCACGTTGCCGGCCTGGTAAATCGTCGTCGCGCCGGCCTCCCGACGAGCGGCCATCAGGTCGCGGGTGACTTCGGTCTGACCGTAGATCATCACGCGCTTGCCGCCGGTCAACGAGTGCAGGTCGATGTGCACTTGTCGCCCGTCCAGGGCCAGGTCAAATCCTCCGTGAACCAAACCTTCAGCGTCCATGCGCTGACCCACGCCGGCCTGCCGCAACAGCTCTACCATGCCTTGTTCAAGTACGCCGGCGCGGATGCGGCCGAGGACATAGTCAGGTGTCTGCCGCTCGAGGATGAGCGTGTCGATCCCGGCGTTGTGCAGCAACTGACCGAGGAGTAAACCGGACGGACCGGCACCGATAATGGCGACTTGGGTTTTCAGCGTTTTCATTGTTTTTATGACTCGCAAGCTTCACGCGGCAAACACCGGTGAATGATATTTATGGATCGAGTGCTTGCATTTTTCCCTTGCGGGTCTGTCAATTGAAGGTGAAAACTGAGCCGATACCTGTACTTTCTGCCAATCGGTGCGATTATCGCCCATAACCCCGAGGCCTGGATTGAAGTGATGAACAAGCCTGACCTGCCTTCGATTCCCGTGTTCAAGCTCTACGGTGAAAGCCTCGACTGGCCGACCCCTGACTTGCTGCACTGTGAAACCATTTCCTCGCGCAGCCGCGAACATCAATGGGAAATCAAACCCCACCGCCACGCGGACCTGTGCCAGTTGCTGTTCGTGTTCAAGGGGCAGGCGCAGCTCGAAATCGAAGGGCAGTGCACGCAGCTTCAAACCCCGGCGATTCAGGTGCTGCCACCGTTGTCGGTGCACGGCTTTCGGTTTTCCGAAGATGTCGAAGGGTTCATCGTCACCCTCGCCACACCGCTGATCAACCACTTGCAGGCGCAGCTGGGCGATTCGGTGCAGGCGCTGGCCCGCGCCGAACACTACGCGGCCGGCGCTGACGGCGATTACCTCAACAGCCTGTTTACAGCGTTGCAGGCCGAGTACAACGGCCATCAACCGGCGCGGGAAATGCTCATGCATTCGCTGGTCAGCGTGATCATGGTCTGGGTCAGCCGTCAGGCAATCGTCCGGCACAAGGCCAGCCAGCGGCCGCAACGCCAGCGCGAATACCTCAATGGCTTTATTCAGTTGGTAGAAGAGACGTATCGCCAGCATGTGAAGGTCGAAGACCTCGCCCATCGCCTGGGCATTTCCGTATCGCACCTTAACGGCACCTGCCGGGAACTGGCCGGGCAGCCGGCGTTGCAGATCATGCACGAACGCCAGCTCCTGGAAGCCAAGCGCCTGCTGACCTACACCAGCATGACGATTTACGAGATGTCGGAGCTGTTGGGATTTTCCGATCCGACCAACTTCACGCGGCTGTTCCGGCGGCGGGTGGGGATTTCGCCAAAGGCGTTTCGCGACCGGTTGAAGGCCGAGCAATAATTTGTGCGTCGCGGCGGACCCTCTGTAGGAGTGAGCCTGCTCGCGATAGCGGAGTGTCAGTCAAATCAACTCTGGCAGCCACACCGCTATCGCGAGCAGGCTCACTCCTACAGTTGAAAATCAGCGCAGCGCGTTGAGCGTCGCATTGTGCGGAATACACCGCTCATAGTTGCAACTGGCATATTCGCGGGGCAGTTGTCGCAACTGCTCGACCCGCCAGGCAGCGGTGCCGTACAGCGCCAGCGTGGCAGCGCAGGTGATGAAAATCGCGACGTATCTTCTTGTTTTGATGTTCATGGTGTTCGACCTCTGAACGTCTACCTTGCGGTATTACTTTCAGCATAGGTCAGCGGCGAGCACTTTCCAGCGACTGCGCTCAAGGATTTACCCGGCTATTCAGCACACTGATGAATCCCTGTAGGAGTGAGCCTGCTCGCGATAGTGATATTTCTGTCAGCATTGAGGTGACTGACACACCGCTATCGCGAGCAGGCTCACTCCTACAGGGATCCGGTTTACAAGGCTTCATCCCAGGCGGGATTTTCGGGGAAGCGCTGGACAAGAAAGTCGAGCATGCTACGCAGCGCCGCCGGCATGTGTTTGCGCGAGGCATAGACCGCATAGATGCTCAGCTGCCGCGGCTCGGCATGGGGCAGCAAGCGCAGCAGTTCACCGTTGTGAATCGGCCCGCCGGCCAGATAGGTCGGCAGCATCGCGACCCCGGCGCCGGCCAGCGTCGCGCGCAACAAGGTACTGGCTTCGTTGGCGCTGATGTTGCCCTGTACCGGCACCGAAACAGGTTCGCCATTCTCTTCGAAATGCCACAGGCTTTTACCGAAGTAGGAATGCGTCAGGCAGTTATGGCGGCTGAGTTCCTCGACCCGTGATGGCGTCGGATGCTCAAGCAGATACGCCGGCGCCGCGCAGATTACCGAGCGACACGCGGTCAGGCGTCGGGCGATCAGGTTGGGATCCAGATCATTGCTGGTGCGGATCGCCAGGTCGATGCGCTCATCCACCAGGTTCACCGTGCGGTCGAGCATTTGCAGGTCGATGCTCACCCCGGGGTAGAGTTTGACGTAGGCCGCCATCGCATCGGCCAGTTGCGCCTGGCCGAACGAGGTGCTGACACTGATCCGCAGCAGCCCGCGCGGGGTGTCCTCGGGTTCGCTGACGGCGGCCTGCATGTCGCTGGACAAATCGAGCATCTGCCGACAGCGCGGAAGGATCTCACTGCCGGCAGCGGTCAGGCTCAATTTGCGCGTGGTGCGGTGCATCAGGCGTGCGCCGACCCAGTCTTCCAGCTCCGCCAGATAACGCGAAACCACCGGCCGCGACAGTTCCAGATGATCGGCCGCCGCCGATTGGCTGCCCAGATCGACGACAGTGACAAACACCCGCATTGCTTGGAGACGATCCATGATTTGCCCGCTTTCAGAAACAAACTATGTTCAAGCATCGCATTTTTTGTACTGAGTCAGGCAACTAAGCTCTGTCCCATCGCCAGACACGGCATTCGGACCTCGGAGCACCCCATGATCGGCTTCACTTTTTTCAAACGCGTTCTGCTCGCCACTGCCTCGCTGGGGTTCGCGGCGCATGCCGCCGCGGCCAGCCTGAGCCTGGACGTCTACAACCCGGGCGCTGCGGC
Organism: Pseudomonas hamedanensis; assembly: GCF_014268595.2. Lineage (NCBI taxonomy): Bacteria > Pseudomonadati > Pseudomonadota > Gammaproteobacteria > Pseudomonadales > Pseudomonadaceae > Pseudomonas > Pseudomonas hamedanensis. The sequence goes on along the minus strand of NZ_CP077091.1, from coordinate 5,279,353 downwards.
GATTTTTCCGGTGACCTCGGTGCTGGTCAGTGGCGAGAAAGAGGCCATTCTGGTCGATGCGCAATTCGGCAAGGCCCAGGCGGAACAGGTCGTGGAAAAGATTCGCGCCAGCGGCAAGCACCTGACCACGATCTACATCAGCCATGGCGATCCGGATTACTACTTCGGCCTCGACACCCTGACCCGCGCCTTCCCGGACGCCAAGGTCCTCGCATCGCAGCCGACCGTGGATCACATCAAGCAGACCGTCGCCGGCAAACTCGCCTTCTGGGGCCCGAAAATGGGCGCTGACGTGCCGGCAAGAACCATCGTGCCGGGCGTGCTCAAGGGCGACAGCCTGATGCTCGAAGGACAGAAGTTGCAGGTGATCGGCCTTGACGGCAAGCAGCCGGACCGCAGCTTCGTGTGGATTCCGTCGCTCCAGGCCGTGGTCGGTGGCGTGGTGGTCGCCGAGAACATTCATGTGTGGATGGCCGACACGCAAACCGCGCAATCCCACGCCGACTGGCTGCACACCTTGCACGCGATCGAAGCCCTGAAGCCGAAAACCGTCGTGCCGGGCCATTACCTGGGTGACAGCAGCCGCTCGCTGGCCAGCGTGAAATTCACTGCCGATTACATCAAGGCCTTCGATGCCGAAACCGCCAAGGCCAAAGACGCCGCTGCGCTGATCGCGGCGATGAAAAAGCGTTACCCGCAACTCGGCGAAGAAAGCTCGCTGGAACTGAGCGCGAAAGTCGCCAAGGGCGAAATGCAGTGGTAGGCCCATCATTGAAAACGCAGCACTCTCAAGCCAACTGGAGAATGTCATGAGCAAGATCGCAATCATTGGTGCCACCGGACGTGCCGGCAGCCAATTGCTGGAAGAAGCCCTGCGCCGCGGCCATAGCGTTACGGCCATCGCCCGCGACACCTCGAAGATCGGCGCCCGCGCCGGTGTGGTCAGCAAAAATGTCGATGTACTGAATGCCGCGGCGCTGCAAGACGCGGTGGCCGGTCACGATGTGGTGATCACCGCTGCGCATTTCGCCACTGTGCCGGCGTCGGCGATTGTCGGACCAGTGAAACAGGCGGGGGTGAAGCGTTTGCTGGTGGTCGGTGGTGCCGGTTCGCTGTTGTTGCCGGATGACACGCGAGTGATCGACAGTGCGGGTTTCCCCGCCGAATACAAAGCGGAAGCCAGCGCGGGGGCGGCGTTTCTTGAGGCGTTGCGTCAGGAAAAGGAACTGGACTGGACGTTCCTGTCGCCGTCGGCAGAGTTTGTCGAAGGTGCGCGCAGCGGCACCTTCCGTGTCGGCCAGGACCACCTGCTGGTGAGTGGCGAGGGGCGCAGCTGGATTACCTTTGCCGATTACGCGATTGCGTTGATTGACGAGGTGGAAACACCGAAGCATTCGCGGCAGCGTTATACCGTCGGTTACTAAGACCAGGCACCGTTCATTTGTAGGAGTGTGCCTGCTCGCGATAGCGGTGGATCTTTCACACCAGCGGTGGCTGACCCGGCGCTATCGCGAGCAGGCTCACTCCTACAAGGATTTGTGTGCTCAGCGCAAATGAGCCTGCTCGACCAGCCAGAGCATCAACTCTTCCAACGGCGGCGAAGGCTCGGCTCCGGCAGGCACTACCACGTAATACGCCAGCCCCGTCTTCACCTTCAAATCAAACGGCATCACCAGCCGTCCGGCGTGCAAATCATCGCCTATCAACGACCAGTCGCCGATCGCCACGCCCGTGCCGTGAGACGCCATCGACATCGCCTGATCCAGCGTTTCGAAGTGCTGGCCGCTGCCCAGATTACTCAGTCGCAACCCCGCCGCCTCAAGCCACACCGACCAGTCCTGAAGGTCATGGGTCGGGTGCAGCAACAGATGTTCCTGCAGATCCTGCGGAGCATTCAGCGCGGGCGAACCTTCGAGCAATTGCGGCGAGCAGACCGGTGTCAGTTGCTCGTCGAACAGGTGTAACGCGCCCGGCGAATTGTCCGGCGGCGGGCCATAGATCACCGCGGCGTCGAATGGCTCACGCTGAAAATCCACGCTGTGTTGCAGTGATGCCGTCAGCTTGACCGGCACGTCCGGGCGCTCCTTTTGCCATTGCAACAGGCGCGGCAACAGCCAGCGCATCACACAGCTGGGCGCCTTCAGTTGCAGGGTTTCGCGCTGCACACCGATCTGCTCGGTGGCTTCGCCGATCAGGCCGAAGACCTTCTCCACCCGTGGCAACCACTCGCGACCTTCGGCGGTCAACGCCAGGCCGCGGGCCTGACGAATGAACAATGGATAACCGAGATGATCCTCCAGCCCGGCGATCTGCCGGCTCACCGCGCCCTGAGTGATGTGCAGTTGCTCGGCGGCCCGGGTGAAGTTGCAGCACTGCGCGGTGATCAGAAACGTATGCAGGGCGGGGAGGGGCGGCAATCGTTTCATGGGGACCCAAGGTATGACGTGAGGACATGGCTAGTATGACTTTTAATCGATTGTTGCCGCTAGCTGCGCGCCGTTCCAATGGGCACATAAGCAGGCCATGTGGGAGCGGGCTTGCTCGCGAATGCGGTGTGTCATTCACATCATTATTCATTGACGAACCGCCTTCGCGAGCAAGCCCGCTCCCACATTGGGATCTATGTTTCAGCGAAAAAAAAGGCAATCGACAATGGCAACGTGCGGCGAAGTACTGGTCAAGCTGTTGGAAAATTATGGCGTCGAGCAGGTGTTCGGCATTCCTGGGGTGCACACCGTTGAGCTGTATCGCGGGCTGGCCCGTTCGACGATCAACCACGTCACCCCTCGGCATGAGCAAGGCGCCGGTTTCATGGCCGACGGTTACGCGCGCACCAGCGGCAAACCCGGCGTGTGTTTCATCATCACCGGGCCGGGCATGACCAACATCACCACTGCCATGGGCCAGGCCTACGCCGATTCGATCCCGATGCTGGTGATCTCCAGCGTGCAGTCGCGCAGTCAGTTGGGCGGCGGGCGCGGCAAGCTGCACGAACTGCCGAACCAGAGCGCACTGGTCGGCGGTGTCGCAGCGTTCTCCCACACACTGATGTCGGCGTGCGAATTGCCCGGCGTCCTCGCCCGCGCGTTTGCCCTGTTCCAGGCCGGGCGTCCGCGTCCGGTGCACATCGAAATCCCGCTGGACGTGCTGGTGGAAGAAGCCGATGAGCTGCTCGCCAGCGTCCCGGTCAGCATCGATCGCGCGGGTGCCGCACCCGCTGCCGTGAGCCGCATGACCGAGCTGCTGGCCGGCGCACAACGACCGTTGATTCTCGCCGGTGGCGGTGCGATCGATGCCGCTGCCGAACTCACCGAGCTGGCGCAGTTGCTCGACGCGCCGGTCGCGCTGACTATCAACGCCAAAGGTTTGTTGCCGTCCGCTCATCCCCTGCTGATCGGCTCGACGCAAAGCCTGGTCGCCACCCGCGCACTGGTCGCCGAGGCCGATGTGGTGTTGGCCATCGGCACCGAACTGGCCGAGACCGATTATGACGTGACCTTCGCCGGCGGCTTCGAGATTGCCGGCAAGCTGCTGCGCATCGACATCGATGCCGATCAGACCGTGCGCAATTATCCGCCTTACGTCGCGCTGGTGGCAGATTCGCGCAACGCCGCCCAGGCATTGCTCAGCGCCTTGTCACACAAGGCGCTGGCCGAGCGCCGCAACGACTGGGGCCAGGTGCGCGCTGCGCGTCTGCGCGAGGAGCTGGCCGCGAGCTGGGATGCGCCGACGCTGGCGCAGACGCGCTTTCTCCAAACCGTACTGCACGAATTGCCCGACGCAGTGTTCGTCGGCGACTCCACACAACCGGTGTACACCGGCAACCTGACGTTCAATCCGCAACGTCCGCGGCGCTGGTTCAACTCATCCACCGGCTACGGCACCCTCGGCTACGCGTTGCCCGCCGCCATCGGTGCGTGGCTCGGTGGCAGCGCCGCAACAGGCGTGCGACCACCGGTGGTTTGCCTGATCGGCGATGGCGGTCTGCAATTCACCCTGCCGGAACTGGCCAGCGCTGTCGAAGCGCGCACGCCGGTGATCGTGCTGCTGTGGAATAACCAGGGCTACGAGGAAATCAAGAAATACATGGTCAACCGTGCGATCGAACCGGTGGGTGTCGACATTTACACCCCGGACTTCATCGGCGTCGCCAAGGCGTTGGGCTGTGCTGCCGAAGCGATCGGCTCGGTTCAGCAATTACAAAGCGCGCTGCGTGCCGCGAGTGATCGCCAGGGCCCGACGTTAATTGAAATCGACCAGACCCAATGGATGCAGGCGGTGGCCCCATGATCAGTTTTCCAATCAGGCTCGACGGCCTCTTCATCAACGGCCATTGGTCGGCAGGTCGCGAACATCTGCGGGTGATCAACCCGGCCAGCGAAGCGCTGCTGACCACGGTCAATGGCGGTGACGAGCAGGCCGTCGATCAAGCGATCAGCGCGGCGACCGAAGCGTTCACGCACTGGTCGCAAACCACTGGCGCCGAGCGCGGGACGATCCTGCGCAACATCGCCAACGGCGTGCGCAACGGTCGCGACCACCTGATGAAATTGCAGTCGAGCAACAACGGCAAACCGCTATTTGAAGCCGCCATCGACGTCGACGATGTGATCGCCACCTTCGAGTATTACGCAGAACTCGCCGCAGGCCTCGATGCACAACAGGACAGCCCTGTGGCGCTGCCCAGCGATGACTTCAGTGCACGCCTGCGCCGCGAACCGTGCGGCGTGGTCGGGCTGATCGTGCCGTGGAATTTCCCCATGGTCACCACCGCCTGGAAACTTGCACCAGCGCTGGCGGCCGGTTGCTGCGTCGTACTGAAACCGTCGGAGGTCACGCCGCTGGCGGAACTGGAACTGGCGTCGATCATCGCCGAGTCCGGTTTGCCCGACGGCGTCTTCAACCTGGTCTGCGGCACCGGCCTGGCGGTGGGCGCGCCGCTGTCGGCGGATCCGCGAATCGCGAAAATCTCTTTTACCGGCAGCAATGCGGTTGGTGTGCAAGTGATGCAGCGCGCGGCGGAAACGGTGAAGGGCGTGAGCCTGGAACTGGGCGGCAAATCTTCGCTACTGGTGCTCGACGACGCCGATCTCGAACTGGCTGTCGATCTGGCCTGTGGCGGCGGTTTCTTCAACGCCGGACAGATGTGCTCGGCCACCAGTCGCGTATTGGTTGCCGATGAACTGGCGGATGAATTCCTCGAGCGTCTGCAAAAACGTGCGCAGGCGATTCGCGTCGCTGACCCGTTCGACCCGGATGTGGAGATGGGTGCACTGGTCAATCAGGCGCAATACCAGCGCGTGCTCGGGCACATCGATCGCGGCCTGAGTGCCGGGGCGAAGCTGGTGTGCGGCGGCAATCGTCCGGCGCATCTGCCGCGCGGTTATTTTTTGCAGCCGACGGTCTTCACCCAAGTGCCTCTGGACAGTGCGCTGTGGTGCGAAGAGATTTTCGGGCCGGTGCTGTGCGTGCGCAGTTTCAGCAGTGAAGCCGAGGCGATTGCGCTGGCCAATGACAGTCAGTTCGGCCTGGTCGCCACGGTGGTGACGCGTAACGCCGAGACCGCCGACCGCGTCGCCAATGCCCTGCAAGCGGGACTGGTGTGGCTCAACGCGCCGCAGGTGATCTTCCCGCAGACGGCGTGGGGCGGTTACAAGCAAAGCAGCATCGGCCGCGAATTGGGGCCATGGGGCTTGGCCGCGTTTCAGGAGATCAAACATGTAATCCGGGCAGTCTGATCACAGATCTTCTTCGCCTGTACCGGCCCAATCGCGAGCAGGCTCACTCCTACATTTGGAATGCGTTTCTCTGTAGGAGTGAGCCTGCTCGCGATGACGTCATTAGCCGCGCTGCACAATTGGCATCAGACAGAAAGCCGCAACCGCGCCAGATCTCTTAATGGCGGCGCACCAAACAAGCGGCTGTACTCGCGGCTGAACTGCGATGGACTTTCATAGCCGACCCGGTACCCCGCCGCCGAGGCTTCCAGGCCTTCGGTCAGCATCAACCGCCGCGCCTCTTGCAGACGCAGCTGCTTCTGATATTGCAGCGGGCTCATGGCCGTCATCGCCTTGAAGCGGTGATGCAACGTCGAGACGCTGAGGTTCACGGTTTTGGCCAGATCATCGATGCGCAGTGGCTGCTCGAAGTTGCTGTTGAGCCATTTGATCGCCTGGCTGATGCGGTGGCTCTGACTGTTGGCAATCGCGATCTCATACAAGCGATGACCCTGGGGACTGCGCAGCAGGCGATAGAGAATTTCCCGGCGAATCAGCGGCGCGAGCATGGCGATGTCTTTCGGTGCATCGAGCAGCCGTGCCAGACGCAGCACGGCGTCGAGCATCGAACTGTCGATCTGCTCGACGTACAGACCACGCCCGGTCGGTCGGGTCGGCACGCCCATCGGTCCGGCGTCGGCGATCAGGGCGGTGATTTCCGCCGGGTCGATATCCAGACGCACGGCGAGGATCGGTGCTTCTGGCGACACGTTGACCACGCGCCCGCTCAGCGGCATCGAGACCGACACCACCAGATAATTCAGCGGGTCGTAATTGAAGTATTCATCGGCCAGTCGCACCTCTTTGCGCCCCTGGGCCATGATGCACAGCGCCGGCTGCGCGAGCACCGGGGCGAAGTCGTGGGACCGGGTGTGGCGCGACATGTACAGCGAACCGATGGCGGTTTCATAGCTGCCATCGTCGCGGGTGTTGCGGCGAATGATCGCCGCCAGCTCCGCGCGCTGCTTTTCCATGTCAACGGTGGGTTGGGCTTGAAAATGATCGAATGACGTCATGCACGGCATCCTCGGCAGGGGAGGTGGAATGCAGCAGAGCATATGTTTGTGCAAGCAGCGGCGGTAGACACATTCTGCCAAATGCTTGCCTGATTCTGCCCGGAGCGGTGCCTGCGTCCGCCGCCATACGAACCTGTAGGCGCTGCCGAAGGCTGCGATCCGTTGATCTTCAAGACAAAATCAAAAGATCGCAGCCTTCGGCAGCTCCTACACAAAACGCGTATGACAGACGTGTGACACGGGTTTACAGGTTGTTACAGGTCGTCTGCGCAGTCTCGCAGGATTGTGCAACGCGACGGCAGGAATCGACTAACGGCGCAGATGCCCCGGCCCTTAACCTTTGCTCCAGTCGCAGCCCGTCCCCCGGCTGCCACGCGATTTCATGGAGGGTTGATCATGTCCAAGCAGATGCCTGTCAGTCATATGGCCTTCGTTCGTGCCCAGGCCGGGCGCTCGGCAGAACTCGGTGTGCGCCTGAGCGCGTTGATCGAAGTCTCGCGCGCCGCGCCCGGTTGCCTGAGTTTCTCGTTGCAGCAGTCGCAGTGCGACGCCGACCTGTGGCTGGTCAGTGGCTACTGGAGCAGTCAACAGACGATGACCGCGTATTTCAACAGTCCGTCGATGGAAGTCTTCGCCGAGCTGGTTCAGGACCTGGTGGTCAATAGCCTCGATTTCCACACCTTCAAGGACGTCTCGGCAGCGCAAGCGCTCGGTCAGTGCCCGTCAGCGATACACAAACTGGCCGGTTGAGGGTTTAATGTCCGGCTTAATTGATTGAGCCAGGATCCGCGACATGGCACGTAAAGAGTTTGAACGCTTCGAAGCAGTCTCCGCCGTCGTTCCCGTCGAACTGGGCGGCAACAAGGGGTATTACGCGGCAATCGCGGTCAAGGCCCTGGTCGATGGCGGCGCACCGCGCTTTCACAAATTGCTGGATGAGCAGGTGTTTCCCGGCGCCATCGCCGCCGATGACGCAGCGACCGCCGAGCTGGATAAACTCAAGGGCGTCACTGATGACGCCGAGTTGATCTGGTAATCACTTCTGCGCCCCCGGGCGCCACATCTTGAACAGCGCTTCAGGCCCCAGCTGGAAATAATCCGCCGGCCCGCCGCCGCGCAGAATCGGTTCTGCCGCGGCGGTGTCGTAGATGCCGTCCTTGAGCAGCCATCTGGCAATGTGCACGGCGACCACTTCGCCGAGGACCAGCCAGCTCGGCACGGTCTGGCCATCGGCGCGTTGCAGCTGAATGATCTGCGTGACCTTGCACTCGAAGGACACCGGGCTTTGCGCGACCCGTGGCACTGAAATTACCTTTGACGCCGCTGTCGTCAGCCCCGCCAGTTCAAACTCGTTGACCTCTGGCGCAACCATCGCGCAGCTCTGGTTCATCTGCTCGGCCAACGGGCGGGTGGCGAGGTTCCAGGCGAATTCACCGGTCTGCTCGATGTTGTTCAGGCTGTCTTTGCGCCCGACGCTGGAGAAACCAATGATCGGCGGGACGTAGTTGAAGGCATTGAAGAAACTGTACGGCGCCAGATTGAGCTGGCCGTTGGCATCCTGCGAGGAAATCCAGCCGATCGGGCGCGGGCCGACGATGGCGTTGAACGGGTCGTGGGGCAGACCGTGGCCGTGGGCGGGTTCGTAGAAATGGATGTCATCGGGCATGGGCGGTGTTCCTCAAAGGCATAGGGCTGAGGCCAATAGTGCTGGCCCGCAGAACCGATTTCCAGTCGATCACAAATATTCCTTTCCACGGCATGACCCTTGCTCGCGAAAGGGTCGTCACATCCGAATTGATGGCGACTGACCTGCGGCTTTCGCGAGCAAGCTCGCTTCCACAGGTTTTGCGCTAACCGCGAAATCTGCAAACCCGGGAACGACTAAGCCCGGCCGAGGCCGGGCTTTGGCATCCAGCACAGCATTAGCTGATGGCAGCGGCAGTACCGGTTTTTTCGAAACCGTCGGCAGCAATCGCATTGGCAGTGCCGGTCTTGTCGAAGCCGTCAGCCGCGTAATGGGCAGAGCGGCCGGTGTCGATGGCAGCGCTGGCGCCGGAAATGAAGTCGGCTGATTGGGTGCGGTCCGAACCGTCGGCAGCGTAGGTGTTGGCGGCCAGTACGGACAGGGTCAAGGCGAGGATCAGTTTGGTTTTCATGACGGTTACTCCGGATTCGTTGGCGATGGGTGTGTTTCATGGGATTAATGCTACGCCAACTAAGTTGATTAAAAAGCGCAAAATAATGCTAAAAACAATCGATTAAGTTGATATTAAGAGCGGTGCGTCGGGGTCGCTTACGGGTTGGCAGCGAGCGTTGCGCGGTTCATCGATTAGAGTGGGCAGGATGCGGCAGCAGGATTAATCAGCGATTAATTGCTTCTTGGCGGGGGTTAAGGCGGGAGATTGCGGTGGACCCATTCGCGAGCAAGCCCGCTCCCACGGGATTTGTGTCGATCATTGATCCAGTGTCGGAGCGAGCCTGCTCGCGAAGGTGTCCGAACAGCCACCGTTGCAGTGGCTGTGTAATGCGGTCAGTCAGTCACGATACGCGAGTGCTTCTGGGTGTCTTTCATGGTGATGTACACCAGCAGCGACACGGCAATGCACGCGGTGACGTACCAGTAGTAACCGGTTTCCATGCCGATGCTCTTGAACCACAGCGCGATGTACTCGGCGGTGCCGCCGAAGATCGACACGGTCAATGCGTACGGCAGGCCGACGCCCAGCGCGCGGATTTCGGTCGGGAACAGCTCGGCTTTGACCACCGCGTTGATCGAGGTATAGCCGCTGACGATGATCAGCGCCGCCATGATCAGGAAGAACGCGCCCCACCAGGTCTGGATGGTGTGCAGGGTCATCAGGATCGGCACGGTGAAGATCGTACCGAGCACGCCGAAAGCGATCAGGATCGGACGACGACCAATCTTGTCCGACAGGCCGCCGATGATCGGTTGCAGGCACATGAACAGGAACAGCGTGGCCGCCGAAATGGTGGTCGAGTCGGAAATGCTCATGCCGACGGTGTTCACCAGGTATTTCTGCATGTAAGTGGTGTAGGTGTAGAACGCCAGGGTGCCACCCATGGTCAGGCCGACCACGGTCAACAGTTCCTTGGGGTGACGCATCAAGGTGCGCATGGCGCTTTCTTTGGACTTCTCTTTTTTGGTGAACGACTCGGTCTCTTCCATGCCGCGACGCAGGTACAGCGCCACCACTGCACACAGCGCGCCGATGGCGAACGGAATGCGCCAGCCCCATGCGTACAGCTGTTCGGTGGTCAGTGTGTTTTGCAGCACGATCAACACGCCCAGCGCGATGAGCTGGCCGGAGATCAGCGTCACGTACTGGAAGCTGGAGAAGAAACCGCGACGTTCCTTGGTCGCCATCTCCGAGAGATAGGTCGCCGAGGTGCCGTATTCGCCACCGACCGACAGGCCTTGCAGCAGGCGCGCGAACACCAGCAGGATCGGCGCGCCGATGCCGATGGTTTCGTAGTTCGGGCTCAGCGCGATCAGCAGCGAGCCGAAGCACATCAGGTACACCGAAGCCATCAGCGCTTTCTTGCGTCCGACCTTGTCAGCGTACATGCCCATCAGCCAGCCGCCGATCGGACGCATCAAGAAGCCCACGGCGAAGATCGCAGCGGTGTTCATCAGTTGCGCGGTGGTGGAACCGGCGGGGAAAAAGGTCTTGGCGAAGTACAGGGAGAAGGCGGCATACACGTACCAGTCATACCACTCGACCATGTTGCCGACAGAGCCGCTGAAGATCGATTTGATCCGGCTGGCGGTGGTTCTTGGCTTGGCCGGCGCGGCAGCCGACCCAAGGGGCAGGGCGTTGGAGTTATCCATTGAAGGATCCTTCATTTAATTGTTTTTGTGGAGCGCGTCGAAACGCAGCCTGCCGGAGCTATAGCAGGAGCTGTGCCAATGGGCAGGGGGCCGGTTTAGAGGGGGCGGCCGGATCAATTGAGCGGAAATCCGCTTACTGAGAGCTCAGGGTGAGCGGGAAATTGCTCATCGGGCTGAGCATTGTGCTGAGCCGGCTTCCCTCTTCGCGAGCAAGCTCGCTCCCACATTGGATCTGTGACCGGCACAAATCCCCTGTGGGAGCGAGCTTGCTCGCGAAAGGGCCTGTCCAGTCACCGCCAAGCTCAACTGTCAGGAACAAACATCTCCCGACTCAACCCATGCCGCTGCATCTTTTCATTGAAGGTCCGGCGCGGCAGTTGCAGCTCTTCAAGTACCGCTTTTACATCACCTTTATGCCGAGTGAGCGCCGAACGCAGGCACTGCGCTTCAAACGCCTCCTGCTGCGCCGCCAGCGATTGCCCCGGATCGATTCCCGGTGCCGGCTCGTCCAGGCCCAGCACCTGACGCTCGGCAACGTTCGCCAGTTCGCGCACGTTGCCTGGCCAGTCATGGCTGAGCAGATGACTCAGTTGCGCTCCGGTCAGCGGCGGGAATGTCCGCCCCAGACGTTGAGCGGCGCTCTGGGCGAAGTTTTCGAACAACAGGGGAATGTCTTCGCGACGGTCGCGCAGCGGCGGCAGACGCAGTTCGGCGACATTCAGGCGATACGCCAGGTCTTCGCGAAAGCGTCCGGCCCGCGCTTCGTCGAGCAGGTCGGGCTTGGTTGCCGCGACGATGCGCAGGTCGACGCGGATACTCTGGTTCGACCCCAGTCGCTCAAGCTTCTGTTCCTGGAGGACGCGCAGCAGTTTCACCTGTTGGGCCAGCGGCATGCTTTCGATCTCATCGAGAAACAAGGTGCCGCCATCAGCGTATTCCAGCTTGCCGATGCGCTTGCCCGAGGCGCCGGTAAACGCGCCGCTTTCGTGGCCGAACAACTCGGCTTCAAACAGTTGTTCCGGGATCGCCGCGCAGTTCAGGGCCACGAAGGGTTTGTCGGCGCGCGGACCGAAATCATGCAGGCAACGCGCAACCAGTTCCTTGCCGCTGCCGGTTTCGCCACGGATCAGCACGTTGACGGGCAGCGCCGCCAGATCCAGCACTTGCCGGCGCAAAGTCTGCATACCCCGGGACACACCGAGCAATGTCGCATCGAGTCGGGCGCGGTTGTCGGCCTGTTCGTGCAGGGCGCGGTTTTCCAGGACCAGTCGGCGTTTCTCCAACGCCCGACGCAAGCTGCCGAGCAAGGTTTCCGGGCTGAACGGTTTTTCCAGAAAGTCGTAGGCACCGTCACGCATGGCAGCGACCGCCATTGGCACATCGCCGTGGCCGGTGAGCAGGATCAGCGGCAGGTCGGCATCGCGTCGCTGCACCTGGGCGAGCAATTCCAGGCCACCCATGCCGGGCATGCGCACATCGCTGAGGATGACGCCGGGAAAGTGCGCGGGCAGGGCGGCGAGGCATTCTTCGGCGCGGCTGAACAGTTGCACCGCGAACCCCGACAGGCTCAGCCACTGTTCGACAGCGCTGCGAATGCTGCTTTCGTCGTCGACCACCATTACCGAATTGAGCATCAGACAGGCCCCTCCAGATCGATCGGCAAGGTCAGCGTGAACACCGCGCCGCCGTCGCCATTCTCGGCGCTCAGGCGGCCGCCGGATTCATGCACGATGGCAAAGGATACCGCCAGCCCCAGGCCCAGACCGTCGCCCACCGGTTTGGTCGTGAAGAACGGGTCGAACACCTGATTCAGGTGCTCGTCGGCGATGCCGCCGCCGTTATCCATAACGCTGAGGCGCCACAGTTGCTCGTCGGCTTCCAGACGAATTTCCAGACGTTTGCAGACTTTGCCCTGCATCGCATCCAGCGCATTGCGCAGCAGATTGATCAGCACTTGTTCGAGACGAATCGCATCACCGCGCATCCACGCCGGGCGCGCCAGGTGCAGGACCAGACTGACCTGCTCATCACGCAACCGCGCATCGAGCAACTGTAGCGACTGATCGACCACTGTCGCCAGATCCAGCCGTTCGCGCAAGCCGCTCGGGCTTTTGCGGGCGAAGGTCTTGAGGTGGCCGGTGAGCGCGGCCATGCGCGTGAGCATATCGTCCACCGGTTTGAGCGCCTTGTACGCGTCATCGACGCGGCCATGTTCAAGTAGCAGGCGCAAGGTTGCCAATTGCATGCGCTGAGCGGTCAGCGGTTGATTGATTTCATGGGCCAGTGCCGCCGACATTTGCCCCAATGCGGCAAGTTTGGCCGACTGCACCAGACCCTCCTGGGCGGTGCGCAGGTCGCGGGTGCGTTCTTCTACCAGGCGCTCCAGTTCTTCGCGGTTGCGCTGACGGATTTTTGCCAGGCGCCAGCGCTGGCTGAGAAACAGCAACAGAAACACCAGCGCCAGCCACACCCCGGCGGCGGCGAGCCCGGCATTGCGCTGGTCTTCGAAGGCCACTTGCGGGCGCCGCAGCAGGTGCAAGGTCCAGCCTTCCGCCGCCAGCGGCAGTGATTCCCACAGATAATCCGCGGTGCCCTGTGGCCCTTCGACCCGACGCAGATCGCTGTTGTCATCGAAGCGGCGCAGCGACAGATGCGTCAACGGCACCAGCGATTGTTTGTCGTACTGCCGGGTCGCCTTGATCTCGGCCAGGTCATCGGCGTCCAGCGGGCGTAACGCGCGATAGCGCCAACCCGGCTGGTTGGCGATGAAGATGATGCCGCGGGCATCGCTGACCAGCAGGGTGTCGCTACCCTGGCTCCACTCACGTTCCAGCTCGGGGAATTCCAGCTTGACCACCATCGCCCCGAGAAACGCATCGTTGTCGCCGAGCACGGCGCTGGACAGAAAATACCCGGGAATGCCACTGGTCACGCCGACGGCATAAAACCGCCCGCTGCCCTGGGTGCGGGTCTGCCTGAAATAAGGCCGAAAGCCGTAGTTGTGACCGACGTAACTGCTGGGCAGGCGCCAGTTGCTCGCGGCCACGGCCAGACCGGTGTGATCGAGCAGCTCAAGCGTCGAGGACTGCGCCGCGCCGTTGATCTTTTCCAGCTTGAGGTTCAACGCCGCCTGCTCCTCGGCGTCGACCGTGCCAGCCAGCGCCGCGCGTAATTGCGGGTCGAGCGCCAGCACGGCGGGCAGGGCGCGATAGCGGTCGATCAGGGTGTGCAGCGAGTTGGCATAGAGCGCCAGTTGCTGGCTGGCGCGCGCGGCATCCTCTTCCAGCGCCTGACGTTCGGCGTGGCGGATGGCCAATGTCGCGGCGAGCGCGGCACCGGCAATGATCAGCAGGGTATACAACGACAGACGCAGGAAACGGGAAGTCGGCAGCATGCTGGGCAAACGGATGGCAGGTCGGGCGGGCACGATAGCATGTCGCTCGGCAGGGTTGTCGTCACCCGCAAAAACCGGCTTGGCAGGTAATCGGGCGCACGGACAGGCCACGGCCGTCGCTCACCGCAAGTGTTGGCGTGTGCCAGTGCCCTGACTGACTCATCGCCCCTGATCTTTGGTCATGTTCAGGCGGCCTTTTTCCTGGCGGCTGCGTGTCTTTGCTTGAGCAAAAACTGATTGTCAGTGGTTCCCATCTCTTTGTACGCGCCCAGCCCAGCCTGTGCCCTGGCAATGTTCGCCAGTATTGCCTGGCTTTTCTGGCGCAGTGCCGAACGGCTGATGGGGGCCAGGGTTTCACTGGAGGTGGTGCCGTTGACGTTGGGCAGCACGCTGGCTGGAGCGACGACATCACTGCCCAGCGCATCGAAAGCGTTCTCGGCCCAGGTGGAACGTTGCTCGACGGCGGCTTTCCAGCCATCGAGCATTTTTTCGATTTTCTGAATTTTCGCCGGGTCCAGGCGGTTTTTTATGTCTTCGGCTTCCTGAGCGCGAGCGCCCATATTGAGCGCGCCGGGAATGATCCCGATGACTGAGGCCACGACCCTGTTCATAAGAAAAACCGGATTGAGTACTGCGTTGAGCGCCGGGTGCATTACCTCGTCCTTGAAGTCTCGCCAGGAGGTGATTTCCTTGACGGGGTCTTCGACTCCCAGACTTTTATCAATCGCGCTGACAGACATCTGTGAGGTTTGTGGAATTAATGGGCCGAAACGCGGGCCAACGCTCTTCACCACCGGATCCGCCATTGCACCGGCAAGGTCACCACCAATGTTGCCCCCGATCAATCCTCCCGGGCTCACAAAAGCCTGCACGTCTGCCAGCGAGGGAACCATGGCATTGAATTGATTGGTTCCCTGCCCCCCGCCTTCGTAGGCGGCTATACCGCTTAAAGTTTCCCCCAACAGATTCAGCGCCAGATTGGCCGCGATGTTTTTCTGATGGATGATGTCGTGCAGTTGCCCCAGGAGCAGTTCGGAGTTGTCGTGAACGGCTGAAGCGAACTGCGAATACAGCATGATCACGAACTCGGCCCGCGAATTGCCATCGGGGTCGGTAAAGCGCATGGGATTGTTGCCCACAAACCCATACAGATTCAGCCCGTCCACGTCCCCCGCCGAATCTGGACTGATCCAGCGCTGCAACCAAGGCGCGTAATAGCGTGCGCCGTAGTGAATCAGCCCGCTGACGTCTGTCTCCTTGCCCGAATAACGGACGAACCTGTAACTGACTTCAATGGCCGACTCGGCCGTCAGCCACGCGGTAGCGCCGAACGGGTAGTAGCCTTCGTGGCTGATGATCCGGGCGTTCTGATCCAGCTCCATCGCACAGGAACCCAGATGATCCTCAAGGCTGAAGCGCAGCTGGTCGTTGGCGATTTCCCTTGGCAGATTCTTAGCCCAATGCAGGCAGCGCGCATTGCCCACGCTGATGACGTGCAGTTCTTCGCCGTTGTCCTTGCTGCGAATTTCCAGGCCCGGCAGGTAGCGCACCTGATGGACATGTTCAGCGCTGGCGGTGAAGGTTTCGTGGCGTTTGAACACCCGCACGCCCTGGCTGTATTCATAGCGCTCGGCGTCGTCGCGACCGCCGCGGTCGACCAGCGTGATGACTTGTACTTCGTCGCGGACGTTCCAGGTCAGCGGTTGACCGGCCTGTACGTTCTGCTGGTTGCCATGGCGGTCGAACAGTTTGACGAAGTCCGGCGGCGGATCGTCGGGTTTGCAGCGCACGGCGCGGTTGCTGGTGGGGTCAATGCACATCTGCACGGTGTGACTGGCGCCGTCCCGTACGTGCACCAGTTTTTCCAGGTTGCCGCCCGCGTCGTAGGCGTAGGTCTGGGTGTAATTGAGGCGGTTGTTGGGGTCAGTCGGTTGTGGCAGGCCGGGGATGTCCGAGAGCGGGCCATCGTCGTAACCGCTGGCATGGATCAGGCGGTACAGCGAGTCATAGACAAAGTTGCGATGGCCATCGACCCGCTGGTTGGCAAACCAGCTCGGCTGGAAAGCGTGGTCTTCGATGCGGGTGATGTTGCCGACGCGGTCGTAGAAATACTCAAGGTTTTGCAGCACCGTCCCGGCGTCTTTACGGCTGGACTGGGTGTGCAGACGCCCATCGGCCGGATCGTAAGACCATAGGCTGCGCACACCGTTGCCGGCCTGTTGCTCGATGATCTGGTCGGCGGCGTTGTAGTGGGCATCGAGCAGCACGGATTGCCAGTCTGACTCTCCGTTGATCAGCAGATGCACTTGCTTGAGCTGCCCGGCCAGCCCGTAGCGCGATTGCTGGCGGTGTTGGCCGGCATCGGTCTGTTCCAGCACGGCGCCCAGCGGGCTTAACACCCAATGGCTGGTGAACGCCTCGCCATCGCCAAAGGTGCGGGTTTCGCGCAGTGGCTGACCGGTCAGGGCGAAGCTGTCGGTGCGCAGGGTACCGGAGCGGTCTTGCTGCTCCAGCAACTGGCCGCGCAGGTTGTGCCCGGCGTCGGCCTGGGCATCGGCGTAGGCAAACACCTCGACGTCGGCTTCACCGTTCTCCTCGACCGCCACCACACGCAACTGCTCGTCGAAGGTCGTGCGCCACTGATTGCCACGCGCGTCCCAGCGCCGCAGCGGCTCGCCCGCCAGCCCCGGCAGATTCAGACGCCATCCGGCGTCGACGCTGGTGGATTTGAGTACGGCGCCATCCAGGCCATAAATCGTAGTCAGGCAGGGCTCGGGCAGGCGCGGATCCCACTGCGATACGAGTCGTCCAGCCAGATCGTGTTGCTGACGGTTGACCCGTGATTCGATCTCGCTGGCCGTGCGCAGATAGCCAATCTGGCGCACGGGCAGGCCACGGCCGTCGCTCACCGAAAGTGTTGGCGTGTGCCAATGCTCGCGGGTGTTCATGATGCTTGCGCCTTCGCTCTATCAGGTGGCGAGGCGGTGTCGTTAAAGTCGAGGTGGGTCTTGTACCAGGGATGGTGGTGATCGAGGGCATAGTCGCCCTTGGCGTTGATCACTTTGATCAGCCGGCCCAGGGCGTCATAGAACAGCTGATCGAAATAACCGAGTTCACGCATGGAATGGTCATTGATGTAACCATGCGCATTGGCATGAAATGCGCGGTACTGACGAATCGGCAAAGCCTTGTTGTTGTATTCAACCCATGCGCTGATGCGCCAGCGCGGATCGGCATACACCTCGACATACTTGCCATCCTCAATGACCAGCGAACCCTCCACCACCTTGTACGCCATGCCCGGATCGACCCGTTGCTGGGTCTGCAGCGCCCGGCCAAAGCCATCCACGCACGCCTTGATGATCTGGAACTGTGCGGGCGTCTCGTCGTAGTAATCGCGGTCGGCACTGAGCACCACGCTATGCACGGGCTCGCGATGAGCCGCTTCGATTGCCGCCAGTAATTGTTGTTCAGCCGGCGCCAGGGTGGCGCGCCGTGTAAGCCGCTGGCGGGCACTGGCGCGAATATGTCCGCTGGGCAGCAGATAGCCGTCAACGGCCCATTGGGCGAGCGTATCGGCAGGGGCGGCAATCTGTCCCATCCAGCTGAACAAATCGCGGCGCAGGGCGCTCGCGGCGTATTGCACGGCCGCTACCGGATCGGCAATGGCCGGGTCGGGTCGGTGATCTTGCGGGGGAACATATTCATCCAGCGGCTTGAATCCAGCGGCGATGGTGTTTTCAGTGCCATGAAAACTGGTCGCCAGAGGCTGCCCGGAAGGCGCGTAAAGGGCTTCTTCGATATTGTCGTTGGGGTCAGTGATGCGCGACGGTTGCAGGGCGTGGTAGTCATAGGCGATGTGTGTCGTGCAGCCATCGGGCAACTCGACACGGACGATTGCCAGCCCGTGGGCGTCGTATGTGGCGCAGGTGAAACCGTGGCTGAGGGTTTCGCGGTAGCGCAGGACCTTGTAAAAGCCGTCGAGGCCAGCGTATTCGGCGAAGCCGAAATGCGCCGAATACAGCGCTGGATCGGCACCGGGTGGGGCGGTGGGTTCAAACAGAAACGCCATCGGCGTATAGCCGATTTTGATCAATTCGGTATGGATGTTGAACGGCTCCGGCAGGTCGCCGTACGCCGCCAGCGCGACGTTGTCCAGTTGCGCCAGTTCCAGCCGTCCGCGCAGGGCTTCGAACTCGGCAACGCCATCGTCCAATGGTGTGCCGTCCTTTTTTACATAGCGCTGCACGGACTGAGTCGTCAGAACGCGCTCGGTACGCCAGTGCGGCGAATCCTGATGAAGCTTCAACTGCTCATACGACACCTGCCCGGCACTGAGACCGATCGGCAGTGTTCCCTTGGGCAAGACCAGGGCGTTACCGCGTTGCAGGTAAGGTAAGCCCAGCCGCCACTGCTGCGGATCGATCAGGTCAATAAATTGGGCAAGCATTTCGCTCAGATAAAACGATTGCTGCGCCGGGTCATGAGCGTCGCGCCACCATTGCTGTTCGTCTGGATCGGTAAATGGCGGCGGGCGGTCCTTCGTCAGGCGCCGGGCATAGCTCACGGTCAGGGCGTGGATCAGCGAGCCGAACGCGTTCCAGCGCATGTTGGTCTCGTGACGGCACAGTGGGTCGTCGATCACCCGGTCGTACTGATAGTTGATGCTTTCCACCAACAACGGCAGCAACACCGCGGCAGCATACTGGCCCTGTGGCCGGACCTCGCGTACCAGATAGCGCCGCTCTTCAACGCTAAAAAGAGTGGCGACTCCCGGCTCGGCCACGTCGTTGTCGGCATAGGTTTCGATGCGAGTGACCGAACCGACCAGCGCCCGCGCAATCTGGTATTGCGTATCGCCGTCGTGCGGGGGGAGAGGGTCATCGAAATCGTTTTCGTGCGGCGGCGTAAGGCTGAACAGCGTAGGGCCCAACGCAATGGCGTCCTTGTCGTCATTGAAGTAGTCGTCACGGGGGCGATCCATCGCTTGGCCGGTATGAAACCAGGTACACACCCGCGCCGGCTGGCTGAAGCCGATATCGTCGTCGCCCGTGGCGCTTTCGCTGTCGACTTGCTGTAACTGGCCGAAGCCGCGGAACTCACGTTCCCGACTGTCGTAAACGCCTTCACGCCAGGTAAACAACTGCGTCAGGCAGTTACCGGTGATTTCATCCAGTTGTTGCTGTTTTTTGACCAAGGCCACCGGGAACGGCAGGTATGAGGCCGGTGCGCGTCCGAGCTTGAGCAGGTCGTATTTTTCATCGAGCCACTCCTGCGCCGAACTGCGATAGACCACGCTGGCACTGCATCCCATGTTGTTATTGCTGGCGGTCAGCAGATACGGCTTGGCCGCGACGAAATCGTAGCGCCAGTGCTGCGGATGAACATGCGTCACCGTCAGAATCAGGCTGGCGCAGCCCAACCCCTGAAGGTCGGCGAAGCTCACCTGGCACAGTGAGTCATAGCGCACGCCTTCGGGCCAGGGCACGCTGACCGGAATCTGCTCCAGTCCATTGCCACCGCGGTTCAGGTAGATCTCGAAAACATCGGATTTGAGATAAATCAGCGCCGGTGCCCCGGAACCATCGAGGTCGGCCAGACGCACCCGCGAGGAATCGAACTGTTCATAGGCGAAGGGCAGTGCGCTGATTGTTTGGCCTTCGCCGAACCTGCCGTGGCCGAGGTTGGGCCAGCAGCGAATTTCATCGTGGCGAATGCGGCACAGTTCAGGCATGTCGCTGCCGAGCAGGTTGCCGAGTACCACCAGTTCTGTGCGCGAGTTGCTGAGCAATGGCAGGCGGTCGTGCTGATGGAACACCTCTTGCGCTGCCGCGAAGCCTTGTTCGCGCTCGTTGCGATAAAGGCGCACAGCGTGCGTGCCAATCAGTGCCAGTGAAATCAAGCCATCGCCGCCAAAGTCACCCTGGGTCAACAACGCGTGTGAATACTCCAGCGGGAATTTATTGAACAAGACAAACCGCTCGAACTCGCGCTCTGGCGTCAGGGCATGGAAGCCGCTCGATCCGGGCTGCGAAATGAGCAGATCGAGACGACCGCTGCCGGTCATGTCGATCAGTTGCGCACTGGCCCGGCCACGATCCGCGACGGGAATCTTGTCCAGCAGGGCCCAGGGTCCGTAGCTGATCTGGTCGGTGTCAGGCTCTGAGCGCATCGGTTCGCGGTAATACCAGGCCTGATCGTAGCGGCAGAGAAATCCCGGTATACCCTCCCCGTAAAGATCGACACACTGGTAAAACCCGCCGTCTTCCACGCCCGGCTGATGGTCGGCGTCCAGCAGGCGCTGTGGGGTTTTGTTGATCTCGAATGTTGAATAATCGAACTCCACCGGCGGCGTATGTTCGACTTTGCCATTGGCATCAAAGGCCTGGTAATGCGCGGCGCCGATCTGGCTATAAGCCCACTGAGTGACATTTTGCGGGGTGTGATATTCCAGCAGCAGGCGTCGGGCCAGTAGCGGTTTTGCCCCTAGGTTGGCCGGGTTTTGATGAAACATCAGCACTTGTCGGCAAAGCCGCCGCGTGCCGATTTCAAAGCCTTGACCGTAAGTCGAAAAAGGATCCGGACGAAGCGACCACGACCCTGATATGTCTGCATCAAACGGCGGGGTTTCGGTGAGCGAGGTCGTACGCTCGCCGTAGTCGAAGACCAATTGAAACTGCCAGGCCAGATCGCCAGGGGTGGCCACGGTCCATGCAAACAGCTGCGCGCTGGCTGTGAAGTTGCCATAACACACTCGCTCCAGATAACGCTGGGCGCGGTAGTCATGGATCGGATCGGGCTCCTCCTCATCGGCCTTGTAAAGGAAACAGATGTGTTGGCCATGAGCGTTCATGCTCTCGCACAGCAGCCAACTGGCAATGCGTTGCGGATCATCCGGATCCTCGCGCCGGGACGCTGCGGTTTTGCCGTAGACGTGCAGCGAGCCATCCGCGCCATGGATCAGCCAGAACGTCGGTGGAGCGGCCTCGCGGCTTTGCCGTTGCCAGAACTCGCGCAAGGCAAAGTCACTCTCGACGCGCGGCCAGTAACGCACCACGCGGTGCAGGCCGATGTATTCACCGTTATAGGTCGATTCAACACGCCACTTCAGCGAGCCATCGGCTTCCAGTTCGGGCATCCACACTTCGCCGTCGTGACCGATGATTTCATCGTGTTCGGTATAGCGCGGCACGCCCTTATTGGTACGTCGGCTGATCTGACTGAGCCCCAAGCCCCAACCGACACCGAACGGCCCGTTTCCGGTCTGGCTGCTGTAAGACAGGGACAACGTCGGCGCCAGGCCCCAGCCGCTGGTCAAGGGGATTGGCAGCTCAAACGCCGCCGCCCCCGTCGGCCCCACGGCGCCCCAGCTTCTGCCGACGGTGGTAATCGATGAGCTCTTGGCGATGGACGGGGTGACGATGCTCAGCTCGGGTTCGGCCATGATTGCGTCCGTTGCAGGTTCGGTGGGCGTAGGTGAGTTGACGCTAACAAAAAAAAGGTGGGACGTGACCTGTCAGATCTGACAGGTGCGCAAGATCGATTTGTGTGCTTGCCGGGATTTGTTATCGCGAAACCCACCGTTTGGGAGCGGGCAAGCTCCCACAATTGGATTTGCGTGTTTGCGCGATTTGAGTGCGCCGCCAAAAACTGTGGAAGTGGGCTTGCTCACGAAGAGGGCGTGTCAGGCAACGAATCTGCTGGCTGACACCGCGCATTCGCGAGCAAGCCCGCTCCCACAATTGGATTTGCAGGTTGGCGCTATTCTGAGTGCGTCGCTAAAAACTGTGGGAGTGAGCTTGCTCACGAAGAGGGCGTGTCAGGCAACGAATTCGTTTAATGACACCCTGCATTCGCGAGCAAGCCCGCTCCCACAATGGGATTTTCGAGTTGGCGCGATTCTGAGTACACAAGCTAAAAACTGTGGGAGTGGGCTTGCTCACGAAGAGGGCGTGTCAGGCAACGAATTCGTTTAATGACACCCTGCGTTCGCGAGCAAGCTCGCTCCCACAATGGGATTTGCGTGCTGGCGCGATTCTGAGTGCGCCGCTAAAAACTGTGGGAGTGAGCTTGCTCACGAAGAGGGCGTGTCAGGCAACGAATTCGTTTAATGACACCCTGCATTCGCGAGCAAAGCCCGCTCCCACAATTGGATTTGCAGGTTGGCGCTATTCTGAGTGCGTCGCTAAAAACTGTGGGAGTGAGCTTGCTCACGAAGAGGGCGTGTCAGGCAACGAATTCGTTTAATGACACCCTGCATTCGCGAGCAAAGCCCGCTCCCACAATTGGATTCGCAGGTTGGCGCTATTCTGAGTGCGTCGCTAAAAACTGTGGGAGTGGGCTTGCTCACGAAGAGGGCGTGTCAGGCAACGAATTCGTTTAATGACACCCTGCATTCGCGAGCAAGCTCGCTCCCACAATGGGTTTTGCGTGCTGGCGCGATTCTGAGTGCGCCGCTAAAACTGTGGGAGTGAGCTTGCTCACGAAGAGGGGGCGTCAGGCAACGAATCTGCTGCTGACACCGCGCATTCGCGAGCAAGCCCGCTCCCACAATGGGTTTTGTGGGCTGTCGCGAATCTGGATACCACCCGCCCACAGGTTTTGGGCAGGGTGATCCGGGCACAAAAAGGCCGCCCCGGCGTTTGCCGGGGCGGCCTTTTCATTTCGGTGTCAGTGCTTACTGCACTTCTACCGCCAGGCTTTCGCTGATCTTCTGTTGCCAGATCGCGGGACCGGTGATGTGTACCGACTCACCTTTGCTGTCCACCGCCACGGTGACCGGCATGTCCTTGACCTCGAACTCGTAGATCGCTTCCATGCCCAGCTCGGCAAACGCCAGTACCTTGGACTTCTTGATCGCTTGCGCAACCAGGTAGGCGGCGCCGCCCACGGCCATCAGGTACACGGCTTTGTTGTCCTTGATCGCTTCGATTGCGGTCGGACCGCGCTCGGACTTGCCGATCATACCCAGCAGGCCGGTCTGCTCGAGAATCTGCCGGGTGAACTTGTCCATCCGCGTCGCGGTGGTCGGGCCAGCCGGGCCAACCACTTCGTCTCCGACCGGATCAACCGGGCCGACGTAGTAGATGAAGCGGCCCTTGAGGTCCACCGGCAGGGTTTCGCCCTTGTTGAGCATCTCGACCATGCGCTTGTGCGCGGCGTCGCGACCGGTGAGCATTTTGCCGTTGAGCAGCACGGTTTCGCCCGGCTTCCAGCTCTGCACGTCTTCCGGGGTCAGGGTGTCGAGGTTGACGCGACGGGCCGACGGGCCGGCTTCCCAGACGATTTCCGGGTAGGCGTCCAGCGGTGGCGCTTCCAGCGAGGCCGGGCCGGAACCGTCGAGCACGAAGTGTGCGTGACGGGTGGCGGCGCAGTTGGGGATCATGCACACCGGCAAGGATGCGGCGTGGGTCGGGTAATCCATGATCTTCACGTCGAGCACGGTGGTAAGGCCACCGAGGCCCTGGGCGCCGATGCCCAGCTGGTTGACCTTTTCGAACAGTTCCAGACGCATTTCTTCGATGCGGTTCTGCGGACCACGGGCCTTGAGTTCGTGAATGTCGATGGACTCCATCAACACTTCCTTGGCCATCACCGCGGCTTTCTCGGCGGTGCCGCCGATGCCGATGCCGAGCATGCCCGGCGGGCACCAGCCGGCGCCCATGGTCGGCACGGTTTTCAACACCCAGTCAACGATCGAGTCGGAGGGGTTGAGCATGGCCATTTTCGACTTGTTCTCGGAACCACCGCCCTTGGCCGCCACGTCCACTTCCACGGTGTTGCCCGGGACGATGGAGTAGTGAATCACCGCCGGGGTGTTGTCCTTGGTGTTTTTACGCGCACCGGCCGGGTCGGCCAGAATGGATGCACGCAGGACGTTTTCCGGCAGGTTGTAGGCGCGACGCACGCCTTCGTTGATCATGTCGTCCAGGCCCATGGTGGCACCATCCCAACGCACGTCCATGCCGACACGGACGAACACGGTGACGATACCGGTGTCCTGGCAGATCGGGCGGTGGCCGGTGGCGCACATGCGCGAGTTGATCAGGATCTGCGCCATCGAATCACGGGCCGCTGGCGATTCTTCGCGCAGGTAGGCTTCGTGCATCGCCTGGATGAAATCCACGGGGTGGTAATAGGAAATGAACTGCAGGGCGTCGGCAACGCTCTGAATCAGGTCATCTTGCTTGATCACGGTCATGAGTCGCGCTCCTCTGGAAGACGGGAACATTCTATGGGGCAGCTTGAGGCTTGCGGCTCACAGCTGATCCTCTGGCACGCCGGGGCTGCTGGCGCGACGCTAAAAAGGCGCGGCAGTATACCGCGGCTCGGTGGCAGGCACACATTGGCTTTTGGTCGGATGACGGCCGTGGCGAGGGGATTTATCCCCGCTCGGCTGCGCAGCAGTCGTAAAACCTGTGAGCCCCGTGTGATCGACAGGTTGCAAGGGGCCGCTGCGCAGCCCATCGGGGATAAATCCCCTCACCACAGGGACCTTGCGCGGGCACCGATACAGCTCGATCAGGTCATGCATTTGACGTCAATTTTCGAGCCTGAAAATCGGTGGTCATTTAGCGACCGGGCCTCTAAAGTGGCATCCGGTCTGTAGAGTAGGACACTCGGTCAGCCTCTTATCGCACGGTGAGTCAACGATTGACCCATAACGCCATTCAACGCCTTTTGCTCAAACGCTTTGCCCTCGCTGCGGCCACCTACGGATTGGCTTTGCTGCTGCTGTGGCTGGCGTTTTTCACCGGGCATTACCAGCAATCCCTGAGCGGAGTGGCCATCGGCAGTGCCCTGGTGGTCATCAGCCAGGCGACTCTGTTCGGACTGTTCTGGAGCGGTCGCAACCAGCGCTTTGCCGACCCCAGCCTGACCGAAGCGCAAGTGCTGATGGGGCTGGGTTGGCAAACGTGGCTGATCGCCCATGTCGACGAGGCGCGCGGCGCGTTCCTGGTGTTTTATGTGCTGATCCTGCTGTTCGGCCTGTTCCATCTCACGCGACAGGTGTTCATCCGCTGCGCGCTGCTGGTGTTCTTCAGTTTTTCCGCGATTACCCTGTGGGACGCTTACCATTTCCGCCTGGCCGAGCCTGCGCTCGCCGCGCTGCAAGTGTGCATTCTGGCGATGGTGCTGGCATGGCTAGTGCTCTATGCGCGCTTCGTCCAGGTTTCCCGGCAACGTCAGCGCCAGCGCCGGTTTGCCTTGCAGGCACATCAGGATACCTTGCGCGGGATGATGCGCCAGCTCGAAGACCTGGTCGCCACCGACGAACTGACCGGCCTGTTCAATCGCCGGCACTTTCTGCGCATCGCCTCACGCGAGCTGAATGCGCTGGACAGTGATGTGATGCACGGTCTGGCCTTGATCGATCTGGACCACTTCAAACGCATCAACGATCTGCACGGCCACGCCGCCGGCGATCAGGTGTTGCAGGCGTTTGCCGGCGTGGCGCAAGCGTGCCTGCGCGACGGCGACGTCCTAGCGCGCTATGGTGGCGAAGAATTCGTCGTGCTGGTGCCCGACTGCGATGCCGAGCGGCTGACCGCCTGCTGCGAGCGTTTGCGCATCGCCTTCACCGAGGTTGAATTGATGGGCCTGCAAGTGCGCAACCTGAGCCTGTCGGCCGGCATGACGCTGTTGGCCGTCGGCGATGATCTGGACGAGGCCCTGCAGCGTGCCGATCAGGCGCTTTACCGGGCCAAGCGCGACGGACGCAATCGCTGTGCAGCCGCGTGGGAGAACGTCGATGCCTGAACTTCGTGTCGGTGAACGGCTATGGTCGGTGGCGGCGGGCAGCAACCTGCTCGATGCCCTCAACCAGAACGGCGCGACCGTGCCTTACAGCTGCCGCGCCGGCAATTGCCATGCGTGCCTGGTGCAATGCGTGCGGGGCTTGCCCGCCGACAATCGTCCGGACGCCTTGAGTGCCGTGCAGCGTCAGGATGGCTGGCGTCTGGCGTGTCAGTGCCAGGTGATTGAAGATCTGCAAGTACACACTTTTGACCCGCTGACTGACGGGCGCCCGGCGCAGGTCGAGGCGCTGGACTGGCTCAGCGACAACCTTCTGCGCCTGCGCCTGATCCCGCAGCGACCACTGCGCTACAGCGCCGGGCAACATCTGGTGCTGTGGATCGGTCACATCGCCCGGCCATATTCGCTGGCGAGCCTGCCGGAAGAAGACCGCTTTCTGGAGTTTCATCTCGATTGCCGCCAGCCCGGCGAATTCGTTGATGCCGTGCAAAAGTTGCAGATCGGCGACTCGATCCGGCTCGGCGAACTGCGTGGCGGTGCGTTGCATTACGACCCGGACTGGCATGACCGGCCGCTGTGGCTGCTCGCTGCCGGCAGCGGTTTGGGGCCATTGTTCGGGGTACTTCGCGAAGCCTTGCGCCAGAATCACCAAGGCGCCATTCGCGTTATTCACCTGGCCCATGATGCGCGCGAGCACTATCTGGCCAAACCCCTGGCGGCATTGGCCGCCCAGCGAGAAAACCTCAGTGTCGAGCTGTGGACGGCGGCCGACTCAGCCGCTGCTTTGGCGCAACTGCGCCTTGTTTCCCGGCAAACCCTGGCCTTAGTCTGCGGCTCGACCGCCAGTGTCGACGCCTTCGCCAAGCGTCTGTACCTGGCCGGACTGCCGCGCAATCAACTGCTGGCCGACGTATTCCTGTCCCGCAGTTAAGCGCTTGACTTTTTAGGGGCGAAGTTTGCTTGTGGCGAGGGAGCTTGCTCCCGCTTGAGTGCGCAGCGCTCATGGATTTTTTGCGACCGCTGCGCAGCCCAGCGGGAGCAAGCTCCCTCGCCACAATTGATCATTGTTAATCCGACTACCGTTGAGAGACGCCATGACCGAAGCCATTGTGCTGGAGCGCGAACGCGGTTTACTGACCCTGCGCCTCAATCGCCCGGACAAGAAAAACGCCCTGACCCGTGCGATGTACAGCCGCCTCGCCGAAGCGCTGAAACAGGCTGACAGCGACCCGCACATCAGCGCCGTGCTGATCACCGGCGGCGCCGAGTGTTTCACCGCCGGTAACGACATCGCCGACTTCATCCAGCAACCGCCGAGCGACCTCGACAGTCCGGTGTTCCACTTCATGCTAAATCTGCTCGAATGCCGCAAACCGGTGATTGCCGCTGTGGCCGGTGCAGCGGTGGGCATCGGCACGACGCTGTTGCTGCATTGCGATCTGGTCTACGTCGCGGGCGATGCGCGCCTGCGCATGCCGTTCGTCAACCTTGGTTTATGCCCGGAGTTCGGCTCCAGCCTGATTTTGCCGCGCTTGCTCGGTCAGGCCCGAGCGGCGCAGTTGCTGTTGCTTGGCGAGGGCTTCAGCGGTGAGCAGGCCGCACAGTGGGGCCTGGCCACCGAAGCGTTGGCCAATGGCGAGGCAGCGTTGCGCAAGGCGCGGGAAGTGGCGCTGCGTTTTGATGAGCTACCGGCTGAAGCCGTGCGCATCAGCAAGCAATTGATGCGCGCGCCGGATCGCGAATTGATCCGCAGGGTGATCGAGGAGGAGGGCGCGTTGTTCACCCAGCGGTTGCGTACGCCCGAGGCGTTGGCGGCGTTGAGCGGGTTCATCAAACGGCATTGAGAACTTGGTCGGTCGGGCCGGCCCTTTCGCGAGCAAGCCCGCTCCCACAGGGTGGAATGCATTCCAGATGTGGAAGCGGGCTTGCTCGCGAAAGGGGACGATCGGTCAATACCTCTGCTGAATCAGACAACAAAAAGCCCCGCCATTCGCATGGCGGGGCTTTCGCGTTTCAGTAAACGTTCACTCAGACCTGCGGATCACCGACATGCAGAATCTTCATGCCGTTGGTGCCACCGGTGGTGTGGTAGCTGTCGCCCTTGGTCAGGATGACCCAGTCGCCTTTCTCGACCACGCCGCGCTTGACCAACTCGTCGATGGCTTTCTGGCTGACTTCGTGCGGTTCCAGCGAAGCCGGATCGAACGGGATGGTGTACACGCCACGGAACATCGCGGCGCGCGCCTGGGTCTCGCGGTGTGGCGAGTAGGCGTAGATCGGTACCGAGGAACGGATGCGCGACATGATCAGCGGCGTGTAGCCACTTTCAGTCAGGGCGATGATCGCTTTCACGCCCGGGAAGTGGTTGGCCGTGTACATGGTCGCCAGTGCGATGCTTTCGTCGCAGCGGGTGAATTCCTTGCCGATGCGGTGGCTGGAGGTCTTGCCGGTCGGGTGCTTTTCCGCGCCGACGCAGATGCGCGCCATCGCTTGCACAGCTTCCAGCGGGTACAGGCCCGCAGCGGATTCGGCCGAGAGCATCACGGCGTCGGTGTAGTCGAGCACGGCGTTGGCCACGTCGGACACTTCGGCGCGGGTCGGCATCGGGTTCTGGATCATCGACTCCATCATCTGGGTCGCGACGATCACCGCTTTGTTGTGACGGCGTGCGTGCAGAATGATTTTCTTCTGGATGCCCACCAGTTCGGCGTCGCCGATTTCCACGCCGAGGTCACCACGGGCAACCATCACCGCGTCAGAAGCCTTGATCAGACCGTCGAGGGTTTCGTCGTCGGCCACGGCTTCGGCGCGCTCGATCTTCGCCACTAGCCAAGCGGTACCGCCTGCCTCGTCGCGCAGTTGACGGGCGTATTCCATGTCGGCGGCGTCACGCGGGAAGGACACCGCGAGGTAGTCGACTTCCATCTCGGCGGCGAGCTTGATGTCGGCCTTGTCTTTTTCAGTCAGGGCCGGTGCGGTCAGGCCGCCACCGCGACGGTTGATGCCTTTATGGTCGGACAGCGGACCGCCGATGGTCACGATGCAATGCAGTTCAGTGGCGGTGGCGGTTTCGACGCGCATCACCACGCGACCGTCATCGAGCAGCAACTCGTCACCGACGCCGCAGTCCTTGACCAGATCCGGGTAGTCGATGCCGACCACTTGCTGGTTGCCTTCGGTCAACGGATGGCTGGTGGAGAAGGTGAACTTGTCACCGATCTTCAGCTCGATCTTCTTGTTGGCGAATTTGGCGATACGGATTTTCGGGCCTTGCAGGTCACCGAGCAGGGCGACGAAGCGGCCGTGCTTGGCCGCCAGGTCACGCACCAGCTTCGCGCGAGCCTTGTGCTCGTCGGGGGTGCCGTGGGAGAAGTTCAGACGGGCGACGTCCAGGCCAGCCAGAATCAGCTGTTCGAGAACTTCCGGCGAGTTACTGGCCGGGCCAAGGGTAGCGACGATTTTGGTACGACGGACGGACATGCAAAGACTCCTGAGTTCAAGCGCAGGCAGAGGCTACTATGCTCGAAGGGTGTAGTCATTGTTCGTTTGCACTACTTATTCGTTTTTATTTCTTATCGAACATGGTGAAGTTCTTTGGCGCTAGAAACAGACCGTTGGTCGGTACTGTCATTTATGTCAGGTAGGCAGATGTCAGCAGAATGGTTGTAATGCTCCGGCACTCGTCAATGACTGGCGAGGATATGGAGATGAAGAAAATGACTGCGGAAAAAAACGATCTTCCCGTTCCGGTAATCATTGAACCAGCGGAGGGGGCAACAGTGGGGCGACGACCACTGATTTCAGGGACGGCAGAGCCAGCGGGCGATATCGTAGAGGTTTTCAAGGTCGCAGGAACTCAACTGCTTCGGGCAACGGTCGCCGCCGATGGTCTGTGGTCAGGAGCGTTGGAGAATCTGGCAACAGGACAGCATACGATCACGGCTAAACTCGTTAGAGGTAATCAAAGCTCAGCATGGTCACCCCAACGTAGTTTTACGGTTGAATAGACTCAAAGTGTTCGACTTATTGGCCCTTGTGTCCTCATGGATCAGGGGCCTTGTTGACGCAGAATGTTCAGCGCTGATGCTCCCGGCACGGTCGCACTCCCTTCTATACTTTTGCATCGTTCATCGCTGACTGAAGATTTCCGTGCAGGTGTCGATACAAAGCACAAGACAGGAGATCCCCCATGCGATTGTTGCCCATTGCCGCCCTTGCCCTTAGCGTTCTCGCCGTCACGGGCTGCACCCGTTGGTCGATGAACCATCATTTGAACAACGCCTACAGCGCCTATGATCGTGGCAATTGCGAGCAGGTCATGCTCGAACTGTCGAAAGTCGAGCGCGCCAGCCGTGCCCGGCCGTATGTGTGGCCGGAAGTGTCGATGATGCGCGGCCAGTGCCTGGAGCGGCAGAAGCTTTTTATCGACGCGGTGCAGACCTACCAGTTCATCATCGCCTCGTACCCCAACAGCGAATACGCCTACCGCGCCCGTGCGCGGCTGGAAACCCTGCAGAGCCTGGGCCATTACCCGACCCGCAGCGCGGCGGCCGTGGTGCGGCCAACCCGTTTCTGATCGGTTCGTCCTACAAAATCTGGCTGCTTGTACAAGCTGGGCTATAGTCCAATGAACCGGGTTTAGAGTTGAGTCTCTAACCGGGGCAACACCTGCAACTGGCAGTAGTAAGGTGACGGCGATGTCGCGACCGTCACACCGGAAGCGGGGAGAGCGTGCCTGCCACACCGGCGCGTTCCGAAGCAAAGGTGCGGCTCCGTGACGGGGCCTTGCATGGCGAACTGCGCATGTTTACCGACCGCCGGATCGAACGGCATCAACTGCCGTATTTCCTCAGAGTGTTCAACAGCGTTACCGACAAGCCCATCGGCTTTCTCGGTAACGTGTCCGAAGACGGATTGATGCTGATCAGTCCGCTGCCAATGTGGGTTGGCGTTGATTTCCGATTGCGCTTGAAGATCCCTTGCGGCGACGGTTGCCAACAAATCATCGACTTGACCGCCTGTTGCCTGTGGTGTCACGAAGACGTCACGCCACTGCATTACGACGCCGGTTTCAGCCTGCAACAACCGCCGGCAGAATACGCGCAACTGGTCGGGGCGCTGCGCCAGTATTTCAGCTTCCAGCCACTGCCGGCCTCGGCCTGATGCATAACCGTCAAAGCTTCGCGAGCAGGCGCGCTCCCACCTTCAATCGCATTTGCAACTGAAGGAACGCAAACAACTGTGGGAGCGAGCCTGCTCGCGAAAGCGCCAGTACCGGCAACGCCTTTCCTGGCCCAGGCCAGCGTAATCGCCCGCTCGTGATCCAGCGCCTTCTGCGCAAGCAGCAAACCCGTCTCGCTCAATTAATAGATCGCCATCGCCAGGTGCCGCGGTTTACCTCGTCGCGACCTGAACGAACGAATGGGGTGGCGGCTGTAGGCAGGTTAGTCGGCCGGGAGTGCACAAACCGGCGCGCCCAAGGGCGCCCTGCAAACAGCCACCATCGAGTGCGGGGATAGGGAGTACCCGACTGGATGACGCTTGTATGCAATGCACATGACCCGGGCGACTGAACCCGACCACTGATTGGCAGCGGCACGGATCACGTTACGGGGCATCAGCAAGGCGCACAAGCCGGCGGATTCTGAGTGATGTGTAGGCAAAGGCACAAGGCGCTGTGATTGTGTAGGACTGGCTGAAGGACGTTGCTGTATAGACACGTGGGAATACTTACTGCTGGTCGGGGCTTTAAACCGCAGTTCGTGCCGAACCAGAATAACCACGGCTTCGTCTTCCAGACGAACGGTATTTTGACCTGTCAGATCTGACAGTAGCAGCAGGATGGGTATGCGCCTATGTTGATTGCAGCGCCTCAGTCATACATACCCCGGATTTACCGAAATGAACGACAACATTGATGACAGTGATAAAAGTGAATCTTTGCCTGATAAAAAAAGTAACCCGCCAAAACGCGATGTGAGCGGCACTTCACAGGCAGATGCCTCGTTCGAGGAAATAAATGCAGAAGAGGCATTCTCAGAGGTCTCGTGGGACGATGCGGTGACAACGACTATTCACCAGACGCACCCCCGTGTTCCTCAATTGACCACTCAGCTGGAGTGCCAATACAAATTTGAGAACGCCCGGCTCTATGTAAAAACACTGCGTTACAAGATGACCACGCGTTATGGGAACTGGGACAGGGCCAACATAGATCTCTACCTTTATGCCCATGAAGCCGGGGAGATTAAATCCCCCGATTCACTGCTTCAGGACGCACAGTGGCATCCATACGAACATGTCATCAGTGTCCCCTATCGCTCCTCTGCAGCAGGAGGGCTGCGCAACAGAATGAATATCCGGGTCGATTATGACGGGACGAATAATGATGTCGAACCCCATGAGGGGTGGGGTCTTGAAGTTTATCCGGCGGCGACGCCGATCATTGGCAACGTGGAGGACGGCGACCAGGTTCCTGATACGTTCATTATCAGGGGTTACAACGGTTTGCGTGACGGCAGAATTGGAATCTATCTGTTCTACGGCTCTGAGTCTGAACTCGGGGTAGAGAATGTGTCCAGCGATGGGAGCTGGTTTTCAACTGTCCGGTTTCCCGCGTCTATGGAGCAAGGATATTTATCCGCTGAGCAACAAATCGGCAATGAAACCTCAACGCGGTCCAAGCGTATCAGAATCAAGCATTACATTGCTCCCAAGATTGGCTATCCGCCTCCGGGTTCGGTGTTTTTGGCAGGCTCCGCTCTTAAGGTCAAGGGAGTGGGGACACCGGGACGAGATATCGACGTCATGAAGCCAGGGGGAAGTATTCTTCACGCATCCGCCAAAGTAGAGGCTGATTTGACGTGGGAGGGGGACTTCAATTCAAAGAACTACCCCAATGGTGGTCAGGTTGACATGACCGCGGGTCACCGCGGTTTGCCTGACTGGACACTTGCGCAAACCTTCGTATTGCTGGGTGTGCCCATCATCGAAGCACCGGCGCCCTCGAGTGAGACTGATCGGCATGGTCCCATATCCGGTTTTGGAGTTTCGGGAGCCAATGTCGAAGTGTTCAAAGATTTGAACCATGCGATAAGAATCGGTCAGGCACAGGTCGGGAGTGACAGCATCTGGAAGATCGAGTCGTTCGAAAATGACATGACGCCTGGTCCGTTTTCGATTGTTGCACGTCAATCCTTGTCCACTATCACCACCGACGTCGGTGAGCCCAGAGGATTCAAGGTTCGTCCGCCGATGCTGGACGTACCTGATGTCACATTTTCCTCTGCCGGGACGGTAATATTCAACGGCACGGGTCATCACAGCCCCGACCGCGAAACCCAAGTGCAGTTCGCTGTAAAGAGCGGTTCGGGCACTGCACCACCCAACGCCGTTGTTAAAGCGATCGGCACGTGGGAAACGACAGCGACGGACTGGTCGTTTGGTTCCTACAAAGTAGAGGTGATACAGAAAATTGGCGACGGGGCCAACGGCTGGATCGAGTCGCTGCCCTTGACCCTCGACGTTGAAAAAGTCCTGCCCGATGTCAGCGACGTCGGCTACACCCAGGACTACCAGCCCACCTTCAGCGGCATAGGTTATAACGGCGCCACAGTGCAGCTGCGCAAACCCAATAGCGCCGATCTGGAAGCCCCCGCCGTGGTTGTCGCCAGCGGCCAATGGTCGAGCAAGGCGTTGGCAGTCTGGGGGCCTGTGTTCGAGCGTGAAGTTCACATCAAGCAGGTTCTCGACGGGCACGAGTCGCCCAACTGGGTCGTCCTCAAAGTCACCATTCCCCCTTTGGCTCCCGGCCTGGAACCGCCAGTCGAAGAGGGCCTTTCACCGTTTTTCAAAGGTACCTGCTGGCCGGGCGCGACGGTCAATATCACGTTCAGCGATGACCCCACCTCTTACGCGGCAACGGTTCAAGGTGAACTCTGGACCTTCAGGCGGCCCACAGATTTTGACCCGGGTGTGCACACTGTTTCTGTCACCCAGCGTTTCGCTGAGCAAAACTCGCTGGCGGCCGACGCAACCTTCACCGTCCAGATCCCCATGCTCAAACCGCTCATCACCGCACCCGCGCCGGATGACGAGGTGGGGAGCGAGGTGGAAATCTGCGGCAATAACGGCATGCAATTCGCCACGATGCAGTTGTACAACGCTCTGTTCGATCGGGCTGTGGGAAGTCCCCTCTACCTGGAAAACAGCGGTAAGTGGCGCATAACGCTGAGCGACCTGGCGTTTGGTCAGTTCACGGTTTATGCCGTACAGACGCTTGATTCACGCGATTCCGAGCGCAGCGAAAACCGTGCTTTGAAGGTGGTGCTGTTGCCGCCGCGGATCACCACGCCGGAGGCTGGCGGCAAGTTGGCTCGCGAGGCAGCGCTTGAAGGCACCGGCAGGGCGGGAGGATGGGTCGACGTCTGGCTCGATGGCGATGACGAACCGTGGCAGCGCAATATTACCGTCGGCGGGAATAGTCTCTGGCGGCGCGAGGTGGAGTTGCCGGTGGGTAGCCATATCCTCCGGGTGCGGCAATCGTTTAATGACAACGGCACGGTGCACGAGTCCGCTTGCACCGATTGGATGTCATTCAATGTCGTCCCGGCCGCGCCTTTTATCGAGACTCCGGTCGAGGGCGAACCGATTGGACCGCAAGCGGTGGTATCGGGTTTCGGGGTGCGTGGCGACTCCATCACGGTGACGCTGGTCGGGGGCGCGCACTCAGTGCTGGCAAGCACCATTGTGGGGGAGGATCGCACTTGGTCGGTGATGTGCGATTGCGCTGCAGTAACCGGAGGGCGGTACCAACTGCAAGCTGTCGCGTCTCTGGATACATTTGAATCGGTTGAAGCGCGCCGAAGGGTTGTGCTGGGTATTTTTCTGCCCATCCTCGACGAGCCGGCCCCGGGAAGCTGGGTGGTCCATCCGTTGCAGTTTGCCGGTCGCGGCCGTCAGGGCATCGGCACCCTCGTGAGCTGGTACAACCCCGAGGTGTTCTGGGCGCCGGCGTTGGCCATCGCAGGTGGGCAATGGCGCGGCGAGTCGATAAGGGCGCTCCCCGAGGGGGGTAACTGGTATCGGTTCAGGCAGACCATTACGGACGGCGCGGCTGGCGAGACGATTTCCGCTTGGGTCGACAGCGCACGCTTTGAAGTCGAACGCACGCGTGCGCCTGGAATATTTAATTCCGATGAACGGCCTTGAAACCTGTCAGAACTGACAGTAGACGCCGCGGTCGCCCGGGCGTTCAATCTTACTCATCGAACAGGCAGCCTGACGCGCACCGTCAAGCTGCCAGGGCCAGTTGCCGCCTCAAGGAATCTGATCATGGCTGATTCGCGTCGTCCCGGTCTTCGACTGTTTGCTGAATTGTTTGGTGACGAGCAACAAATACATGACACCGGCCTGGCGAAACTCAAGGCCTACCTGACAGACAATGGATCGATTTTTCCTTTGGTGGAAAAGGGCGTCCAAGGTCTGAGGAGCGATTATCAGCTCGACCTGGATGCCGCGCAGCGATTCGCGCGCGGGGCCAACAGTATGGCCACGTATCTGCGTCGACAATTCATCGAGCAGACACTGACTGGCAAGACCGCCGCATCACGCAATGGCAGCGGTTTGCTTTCAATGGTTGGCGGCCCCAATTATAAAGGCTTGATCGGCACCGATTTCGCGCTGCTGTGCCCCCCGGATGCACTGGAGTCGATCACGTCGCCGGTGGCCTATCTGATTGACCTGTTACGATGGATTCGCGACCGTATCGACAAGAAGAACCTGGAAGAGAAGTATCGGCTGCACAGTCGCCGCACCGATCTGTTGAAGCTGGATGTCGACTACAACGCGGTTTATCAGTCGGTTTCGTCGGTCGACATCATCGTTGCAGTAATGGAAGCGTTTATAGCCGAAAATACAGAGCCGGCGGCAGCCATGTCGATTGAAGATGCATTGATCAAGGCGCGCTATCCCAATGGTCTGCCGTACTACCAGCATTGGGTCACGATTGACAGCATTGCGCAGTCACATGGTTTGTCGGTCGGGGATTTCGAGCATCGGACTGACTTGGCTTTTCCCTATTTTCTTCAGCCCGGCGCCCACGGCCCCAACACCCGCGCCGGTTTCGCCCATGCGACGCGGTTGGGGCCCTATCAGCGGCAATTGCTGACGGAGGCCCGTGAGCCGTTTGAGGAACGGGAGGGTTTTTATAATCGACACTTCGGTACCGACAATATTGAAAAGTACGGAAATCTCAATCAAGTGGATTTTCTGGGCGAGCGCACCAAGCTTGACAGTTCGCAGATCGAAGCCTTGCTGTCTATTCGAGACTTTTCCCCGGTGCGCTCAGCCAATGTCACGTTTATGGACGATAAGCCTTCGGCTCCGGAAAGTGAGCGTTCAGGGTCGGTCTACATCAACAACGGCACGTCACCTGCAGTGCGGATTGACGACACGATGGTGTCGTTCCATCGATTGACTGCAAGTCCGGACAAGGAAATCGGCTTCAATCGCTATGACCGGATAAACCGAATGGTGCGACTGGCCAGTTGGACCGGACTACCATTCGACCAAGTGGATGCTGTATTGGTGGCAGCCATCAGGGCCGCAGCGCTTGGTAATTCACCGAAACTTGTTCCGTTCGATCTGGATATCTCGAGCGGCGTCGTGCAGGCACTGGGACTGTTTCAGACGTTGCGCGAGCGCTACGACTGCCCGGCCGCGGACTTCGCGGTGTTTATCGGTGAGTTGTCGGTTTACGGGCGGGGCGAAGCGCTCTGCTCGTTTGACCAAATCTTCAATAATCAAGCGGGTTATCGCGAGCCCTTGAAGCTCGACAACGGTACGTTTGCGGTGACGCCGACGCCGGGCGAGGTGGATTTGACGGTCAGCCAGCTGTGCAGCGGCCTGGCGATCGACCTGCAGACTTACTCCTTCCTCGCAGCCACCGTGGCCCGGGCTCACGGTCTGACCGATACACTGCCGCGCAGCCTGGCGATCATCTCAAGCTTGTACCGTCTGGTGAAACTGCCCCGGTTATTGAAGATCACACCGGTCGAAGGTGCGCTGATGCTGTCGCTACTGGGCGGGAATGCCTGGCTTGAGCGCTTCGCGGGCATTCCTGTCATTCACGATGAGCTGGCGGATTTGCCGGATGCGCTGGAACTGATCGAAGCCATGCAAAGTTTCGTGCAGTGGTGCGCGCAAGGCAACTTGACAGTGTTGTGGGTGCTGCAACACGCCGTTGCGGCGCAACCAGCGCTGGAACCCACCACACAGGACCTGCAGTTTTTCGAGCAGGTTCGCAATTTGTTGCCAACGACCCTGTTATCCAACAGCGTTTTTCTGATGGCTGGCGTGCCGCCGGCCGGGGCTGCCGACTGGCTCGATTTTCTGGCGACATTCGCTGATGGCCTGATCCCGATTGTCGACGCCAATGGCGTGGTATTGCACCTGGAGGGGACATCCGAGCAGTTCCTGTCCATCGTCCGCTTGAAAGTCACTTGGGCGGTCGACAATGCCTTGGGTCTCAGCGATACGATCCTGCGTCAGACCATCATCGACATCATGGTCAGCGTGGTGGTGCAGATGCGCGATGCTCAGACATCGCTGGTCAGAGAGACCCTGGCTGTGTATGCCGGAGTGGGAGCGGAGCAGGCCATACCGATTTTGTACTGGGCACAGGCTACTGTTCCTCAATTCCTTAGCCTTGTGCATGAACAGGTGGGGATGAGTTCCGTGGGCTCGGGCCGCAATTCTGGCCGCAATGCCAATAAGCTGCTCGACCTGTTGGCTGAAGTGCGCCGACGCAGCGAGGTGGTATTGACGCTTGAACTCAGTGCCGAGCTGTTGCAGGACTATCTGGATTACGGCTATCTCGCCTGGCTCGATCAGTCGGACAAGTATGCGTTGACGGTGCGCACACTCTATTACCTGACGACACTCAACCGTGCTTTCGCCCTGGGCGACCAGCCGGCGCAGAAACTGTTGGATTACCTGCGGCAGGTCAATGCGCTGCCGTATGTCACGGGTGACGCCGCATCGCTGGCGCGGCAGGCAGCAGCGATCAAATTGGCTGACTTTTTTGGCTGGAGCGTGCAGGAGGTGCGCGAGTGTGTCAGCCGCATCGACTCCACCGATCTCAAAGTATTGAAAAACCTCACTCAGCTCGATTTTCTGATACGTGTTCTAGAACTGTCCCGCGAAACCGGCATGGATGCACTGACGATTTTCCTGATCGGCAATTTGCCCGAGTCCATTGACAAACAAGCCTATGCCGATGCCGCCGAACTTGCTCTGCTGGGCGCGTCCGGTGCGCGAGCACCGTTGATGCCAGTGCCGGGTGATCTCAACGCGTTGGTCACGATCGTCTGCGAGGTGATGGGTGGCAGTATCGTCGTCGCCAACAAGCCAGGGGAAAAAGTCACCTATAAAGTGACCCTCAAAAACGCCGCAGGGACGGCGCTAAGCGGTGTCAACGTGTACTGGCGGGCGGCTCTGGGCACGATTGCAACCGGCCACACCGACCTGGACGGAGTACTGCTTGCCACGTTTACCCCCGGCAAGACCATGGGCATTGACACGCCACTGTTATGGCTGGACTTGTTCGAGCCGCAGTACGCGCCGCCTGTCGAGATCACCAGCGATTTTTCTTCGCTCTATTTTCCGCTTGCCGAACTGTCACCGACTCCCTTGACGGACGTGCCTGCCGGGCAGGAAGTCGAACTCTACGCGGTGCTGGAAGACGACTATGGGAACCGCGGGCAAAACTCGCTGGCGGAATGGTTTTGGCAAAGCACTCCGCCTTCAAAAATCAATGGCGCAACGATTCGGCCATCGCAGGGGTTCACCGATCACCAGGGACTCACGCGGGTTTTTGTGTCCAGCGCGTTGGGCGGCACGTTCACTTTTAAAGTCCGCACTCAGGCGGGTGACGCCGAAAGAGATTTCGACCCCATCAAATTCGACGCTCCGTCGAACCCCGAGTAAGCGCGATCGCCTGACAAATATTTGTTTCCGGGTATCACCCCAGGAGCTGGATCATGACAGTGAGTAACCTTAGCGAGCTGCTGGGAAAACGTCGTTTGGCGCTGCTTGAGTATTGCATCGGCACAGCGGGCAAAGGGCAATATCCTTTCCTGGGAACGCCGGCAGATCTGTTCGAATTGCTGCGCATGGATCCGCTGGATACTTACCAGGTGCAGAGTTCGTGGGTGGCCGAAGCAACGAGTTGTACTCAGCAGTACATCCATGCGGTCTATCGCAAGCTGGAACCCGGATTTGAGGAGCAGGAGTTCGACAAGCGTCACTTGCTCCAATGGGAACTCTATAACAACTACCCCGACTGGGCAGCAGTGCAGTTGATTGCGTGCTACCCGGAAAACTTCATCAATCCGTTTGTGCGTCTGCGCAAGACCAGCCTGTTCAGGAATCTGGAAAACAACCTCAACCAGGCGCGCTTGAGCGACGATTCCGTGCAGGCGGCATTGCAGGAATATCTGCAGGAATTCGAGCAAACCTGCGACCTGGACGTGATCAGTTGCTACATGGACGGGACGACGCCTGCCAGAGCCGATTATTACTTTGTCGGGCGCCAGCGAGTGCAGCCGTTCCAGTATTTCTGGCGCAAGGCCGAGATTGAACTGGGTACCACCAGCACGGTGGTCAGTCCGGCGGCCTGGAGTGAATGGCAAGCGGTGGATATCCCGACTGCCGACCAAGTGCTGGATGTCCGCCCGGTGTTCTGGAATGGCCGCCTGTGCCTGGTCTGGGCGCAGTGGCGCGACAAAATCATCGCTCAGGCAGCAACTGATTCTGTCCCGTACAAACTGGATATCAACCTGGCGTTCAAGGCGCAGAATGGCCAATGGTCGCCGCCGCTGAATGTTCACAGCTCGGAGCACGATCATGCACTTGCGCCGGGCGCACGCTTGATTGCGAGCGTGCGCGTCGATTACCTGAATCCCAAGGGCAAGCTGGGTATTTTGATGACGGGCAGGTTTACTCCGGTAAAGCTTGCAGACTTCAGGGCGCATGCGGTTTACGACGTGCTGATGCGCACCGTTGCCCACGACGCCGGCGACTGGCTGGAACAGGCGCTCAATGATCGGTTTACCAGTAACGAAACCGTGCAACATCCGCTGAACAGTCAAGTGCCTGTGATCACCCGTACAAACCCTGCGGGTAACCTGACGCCATATCTGGATCTGCAAGTGACGGCTCTGCGGGTATTTGACGAGGTTGACAAGGCTGAAAAAGATGTACTGACCGTGCGTGGTTTTTGCTGGCCTACGGGGCTTCCCTCCGGGCAGCAAGAGCTGACACTCGAGCTGCTGCTGCCAGCGGGTGGAGACCCGGCACCGATAAAGATAAATTTCGATCAGGCGGGCGGCTGGGTCACCGAGCCGCTGACCTTCAAGCGGGACAAAGGCACATGGCCGAATCCGAGCACTTTTTCATTTGGATCCTCCACTGCCGCGCTGGGAGTAAAGCTGTTTGATCTGACGGTCATCGATCTGCTGGACTTCGTCCCAGTGACGCTGCACAAAAACAGCGTCGATGCTGCACAGTTTCTATCCTTCAATCAGGCTGAGCTGAAGCTGAAGTTTGTCCGGCTCAATTCATTGTTTGGGCCGGAGTTGGTGCACAGTTCGAATATTTCCGTCGATGCTGTACTGGACTGGCACGTCCAGTTCATTCAGGAGCCTGCGCCGGTCGGACATAGTGTCGATGAGCCCGATGGTGCGTTCAACGGCGCCAATGGCTTGTGCTTCTATGAGCTGTTTTTTCACTTGCCGCATTTGATGGCGACGCGCTTGCGCGATGAGGATCGCTTCCGGGAGGCGCAACACTGGCTGCACTACGTGTTCGATCCCCAGGCGCCTGCCGACCCGCTCGACGATCCAGCCTTTCCCAATCCGAAACCGGCGTACTGGCGTTGCCGGCCTCTGGATGTCAAAAAGGCTTCCGGGGATCCTGGGTGTGAGAGCCAGAACCCCACGGATCCGGATGCTATTGGCTATGCGGCGCCGGCGCATTTCCAGATCCTGATGTTCACCGAATACGTGAAAAACCTGATGGCCTGGGGCGATTGGTATTACCGGCAACTGACCCGTGACAGTCTGGTGGCGGCCAAGTTGTGCTACGTCCAGGCCGGCTTTCTGATGGGCAAGGCGCCTACCGCCAACACGGCCACCCGCTGGAAAACCGACACGGTTGCAAACCTTCTGGCCCAAAGCGCCTCGCGGCCCGGACTCGAAGCCTTGGAACAGGAGCTGGACTTCGGTCTGGCGGATTATCCCCCCGCCTCCGACACACCGCCGATGCTCGGGTTGCTGGCGTGCGAACCCTTTAAAATTCCCATCAATCAAATGCTCCTTGACCTGTTTTCCGCGCCTGAACTTCGGCTGAATAACCTGCGTAACAATCTCACACTCGACGGCAGGCCCCTGGACATCCGGCTGTTCAGTCCGCCCACGGACCCAAATCAGTTGCTGCGCGATCTGGCGGCCGGTGGTGCGGCCGGGCCGAGACCGATGGGCGGGCGACTGGTGGTCAATGCTTTCCGTTGGCGCGTGACATTCGAAGTCGCATTGCGAGCGGTGCAGGCATTACAGGAGTACGGCAATCAGGTACTCAGTCTGCTGGAGCGCCGTGATCGCGCCGAACAGGAAGAGCTACAGCAAAGTCATCTGGTCGAACTGGGTCACTATGCCCAGGCGGTGCAGGAACAATCCATCGCCCAGTTGGAGGCCTCTGTGGCGGCGCTGGAGCAGAGCCGGGCACTGGCGCAAGAGCGGGCCGACGAATACAAAGCGCGTTACGACAAAAACGTGTCAGACATCGAGTATCAGGTCATGAAGAGCCTGAGCCAGTCGAAATCCCTGGCGTTGCAATCCAGGATCCTGAAAACCGCAGGAGGCGTCGTCGCGGCGTTGCCAAAAATCTTTGGCATGTCCAATGGCGGCTTCAAACCCGAGCATGCGCTGGATGCCGCTGCTTTTGCCTTGGAGGTCAATTCGTCATTGCTGCAAATCGACGCCGACCGGCAGGCCACCACTGAAGGTTACCGTCGGCGCCGCGGTGACTGGGCACTGCAACGCAATCAGGCGTTGGCGGAAGTGCGTGCCATCAATGCGCAGATTGTCGCGCAGGGCCACGCGGTCAGCGCGGCACGAACCAGTCTGGAACAGGCCGTGAGGGCCAATAGTCAGACATTGACGGTGTTCAACTACCTGAAAAAACGCGCGGCCAACGCCGAGTTATTTGACTGGATGCTTGGTCAGCTCAAGGCGCTGCATTATCAGGCCTACGATGCGGTCATCAGTCTGTGCCTCAGCTCTCTGGCCTCGCTGGCTGCCGAAACCGGAGACTACGATGCACAAGCACCCTTGCCTCAGGTCTGGCTCGATCACCGCTATGGTCTGACCGCAGGTGATCAACTGCGCAACTTCATGATGGGGCTCGAGCAGAAATACGTGCAAAGCCGGGAGCGGCGCCTGGAATTGGTAAAAACCATCTCCTTGCGGCAGTTGTTCGAGGATTCGGTCGATCCTCAAGCCGGCATTTCCGACTGGGCGCAAGCGTTGCAGCAACTGCGCGAAACAGGCGTGCTCGAATTCAAACTGACCCAGCTGCTGT
This sequence comes from Pseudomonas hamedanensis, assembly GCF_014268595.2. Taxonomy (NCBI): domain Bacteria; kingdom Pseudomonadati; phylum Pseudomonadota; class Gammaproteobacteria; order Pseudomonadales; family Pseudomonadaceae; genus Pseudomonas; species Pseudomonas hamedanensis. Next base: position 5,236,921 of record NZ_CP077091.1, on the reverse strand, counting down.
TTGATCGTGATTACCCGGGCCATTTCTGCCGGCAGATCAGTGCGGTAGAGATCGATCTGCCCGTGCTGACAGGACCGTTCGAAGATGTGCGGGCGACCTTGCTCCAGATCAGCAGCATGACGGCTACCCGGCCAACCACGCAGTCTGTGCAGTATTTGCATGACCCTTCAGGGGTAGCGCCTCTGGATGTGCTGATCAACCTGCGCAGCGCCCAGCAGATCGCGTTGTCGAAGGGGATTGCCGACGACGGCATGACCCACATCAAGCCTGATGAAGGGTTGCTCAATCCGTTTGAAAACACTGGCGTGATCTCTCGTTGGAGACTGACTTTCCCTTGGCCGAAGAAACAACCGCAAGCCGGCATGCTTCAGTCGTTGCCCGACATCATTATGCGTATTCGCTATACCGCCAGGGCGGGTGAACTGACCTTCGAGCAAAAAGTCACGGACCTGGTCAACCAGGCTGAAACCCCTGGCCTGAACAGGCCGGGCAAAGGAGTGAGCAGTCATGACTGAACCCGTCATTCAGGCGAATGAAAGTCTGGTACGCAATGGGCGTTTCACCGAGGCGCTCAGTGAATGGAGGCGTAAAGGAATCGTCGGCCGGGGCAGTGAAATGTATGAAGGGTGGTTAACCGCATTTATGGAGCTTAATGCCGGGGGCTCGGCCACTCAGGTCATTACGCTCCCTAAAACATCCGCTGCCAACGCGAGTTACCGGCTTTCGTTTCTGTGCGAGCTGCGCAAAGGGGCGCAATGGTCGGGGCAACCAGGCTGTCTGCGCATCCTCAAAGGTGATGACGAGTTGCTGAGACTGGAACTTGTCGAGGGGCTCGATCGCGACCCCGAGCAAGATCAGGCACGCTTGGCGGAGGGGCAGCCGCTGGTTTTCGAGCCACTTTACTATGAGGCCTTACTGGATCCTTTTGAGTTAGTCAGCGATGACGAGATAACCGTGGAGGTCAACGGTGTTCCGGCCAATCCTTCAGATAATCGCTCGTCGGTCTGCATTACTCACATTGACCTTCAATTGAAGCTGGGGGCATTGGAACTTGAAGAAATACATCTGGATGAACAGACCCTTGCGCCGGGTTCAACCGTGTATCTGTGCCTGGGGGCCTCGCTCGGTAGCGGCCAGGGCAACCCACTTTACATGCCGCACAATCTGTCCGTTAAACCTGTGCCAGGCAACGCCTGGCTGGATACCAAAACTGCCCTGATCCAATACGGTAATCCGATGGAAGCAGTCAAGGCCACCCCTGATTGGGGCGTCGAACATGAGCTGACGTCGCGTTGGGTACTCGACTGCCCGGTAATCGGTGAAGAAAAAAGTCACGACTTCTGGATCAGCCTGGTTAATCAGTACAACGCTGCACCTTATGTGATCGATGTGTCGTTGGGACATCACCGTCTGGCTATCCGCAACGTGCAGGAAGCGGCTTATTACCCCGTTTTGGAATTGAAACAAAGTGTCCAGTTGGGCGTGCAAGTCATCTCGTTCTACACCAGCCAGGCGCTTGATGGCCGGGAGGTCAGGTGGACAAATACCGAACAGGGATTGCTGGCCACCGGTACTACCAATGAACAGGGTTGGGTGTACTTTGATTTTGTCCCCGAGCAAGCGGGTGAATTCGTCATCACGGCGTCAGTCGACAGCCCTTATTACGCCAGTGGCGAGGCGATTCATGAATTTCCGGTGACAGTGCTGCAAACCGATCCCTGGGACGAATTGCGTTGCGTTGTCGAGGAGCAAGTTACCCTCTGGAATGTGACCGGCTATCCCAATCGTGGCACCGATTATCCTTTCATTGTGCGTTGGCCGGTCGGCAGCGCTCTGCAGGGGACAGACCTGTCGCTGCACTGGAGCGGCGTCGGACATGAAGAGCTGAAGGTCACGATCGCCCCGCCCCTCAAGCAACCGGTCGCCTTCGATGGGGACGATAGTGTCTGGACGCTAGCCTGCGAGGACTGGCTCGACGGCCGCTTTGAACTGTCACTGGTCTGCTCGAAGCTGTTGTTGCCATCGCCGCGTAAACCTATGTCGCTGGCGCGCAACAAGGTCAGGATCGTTGACACACGCGGACCGAACCTTTCGCCGGTAGTCGAGGGTTATGGAAAGACATTGATGCGGGTGCAGGTGGTGCATGTCACCGACAAGGGGGCCGGGGAGCCAGTGATTGATGCGCTGGTCGACTGGCAGACCCCCGAGGGTATTGTCACGTCTCGTACCGGCAGTGGGGGCTGGGCCAGCCTGTACTACCGGCCGTTGACGGCTTTGAACAACGAGCCAGTCAGCGCAAGGGTCAGTGCCTACCAAGGCGGACCGGTAAATGAGCGCGTGTTTTTTGTTACGGCGTTTGAACGCGACGAGTGGAAAGACAAGATCAGCATCACCTTTGATGGCGGGCGACTTAGCCAGGCAGGAATCGTTTTCAAGCGGGGCCAGACGCATATCCTGGCGGTCCGCGCGCTTGCTGACAGCCCGCTGATTGGCCAGGCAATCACGCTTGAATGGCGGGATGAAAAACCGGAGATCGGTCTGGAGGTGGGCGACCTGGGCGTACCCAAAATATTGCGCGAAGGGCAAGAACTGGAATGGACGTTCAGTTCTGATCGCCTCGACAGTATCAGCAGTATTTTCGAGGTGAAGTTGGTGACCGACACGCTCGTTGATCGAGAGTTGTTCTGCCGATTGTTATCAACTGACATTCATGACGAAATGACGGTGGTCCTGGATCAACTGACCGACCTGAGGGGGCAGCCGCTCTTTCCGTGCTTAGGCGCTGTACATCACTATATCTTCCGTACAAATGCGCTCAGCCCTTTAGTGGGTATCGACATGGATCTGGTCTGGAGTGGAAGCTCGGCAGAAGCGCTTGGAATCGAATTGAGCCCACCACCGAAAAGCCGGAATACTGTGGATGACAGCGGGTTTACGTGGACGCTCGACTGTTCAAAAAGTACGAACCCCGGGACTTTCAGTCTCCAGTTCGTTATTCACTACTCTGGCTCGAGCGACGTTAACAATATGTCCCTTGCCCACAATAAAATCACGATTGAGGACGCACGTGGAACCGGGGTGGATCCGGTCATTGGACAAGAGTCAGCATGGATGTGGCTGAAGGTAAGCTCTCCGTTTAATCCCGAATTGGCTTTGGAGGGAATACCTGTCCAATGGACAGTCAACGGCACCACCGAAGAGCACGCGACGGGCGCCGACGGCTGGAGTGGTTTTCCCTTTGAGTCAGCCATCCCAGATGAGCATGTGGTGACAGCGTCGATTCGCAGCCCTTATGACGGTTTCGAAGAAAGTCGCTCGATGAAAGTCGTATCGCTGGCGGAGGATCCGTGGGCCGGGTTTGAATACAGTTTCGACTCCAGGCCATTCAAGCCGTTGGGGCAAAGCACTGAGTTCCCGCGGCGCAATGGTCAGCACAACCTGCGCGTGAGAGTCGCGGATGGCAACGCCTTGCTTGATCAATACCTGACATTGGGAATGACGGGCACCGGGCCGAAGGCGCTGGGCATACGTTTTAAGGAGCCACAGCTGGGTGAGCCCCGGTTGTTTTCAGACGCCGGAATGACCTATCAGTTTGAGGCACGCGACGTCAGGGATGGGAGTTTTGGCTTGCTCTTTTCCTCTGCTCGGTTGGCCCGTTTGTCTCCTGTTATTGCAATGTCACTGGGGCAGGGCGAACAAACGGTTAAAATTGCGGAGCGTTCGCGAAGCAGTCAGACGCTGTTGTGGGGCGAGGCTGTGTCGGAGCAGATCACGCTTGTTTCCGCTATCAGTGGCAGGCCCATGGCAGGGATGAAGGTCCTCTGGCACAGTCCGGACCTTGGCGAGGTGACCACCACGACCAATTTCCATGGCGAGGCGCGGATTCGGTTTGTGCCCACAACACCGGGAGCGGCGCAACTGACCGCCACGGTGGGTGGTAAGCAGTATTCGGAGTCGATTTCGTTGCCGTTTTTTCTGCACGAGCCTCGCGAAATTGTCGAGTTGTTCGAGCCGGATGATTCCGAGGATTACGCCCTTGCCAAGGTAGTTTCCGCGCTTACTGGCGCGCCGCTGGCAGATATCGAGGTGGAGTGGGAATTTCAGAATTACCCACTGGGCTCTTCCCTGACAGGAGCGGATGGCATTGCTCGTTTAACCTCGATACCGTCTGGCCATGGCCTTCTGTATGCCGCCGTAAAAGGGGGCCAGGCAGGTTGGGACATGCAGTCATTAATGTATGAAGGTCAATTGCCCATTATCGAATCACTCACGTGCGACAGGACAACGGTCTATCGCGCAGATGAAGTAAACGCTTGGGCAGTCGTGAAAAACCGACCGCAAGGTATGCCTGTAGGTAACGTGCCAGTCAATTGGCAATTCGGCGGTAAATCACTGCCTGCGTCGATTTCCGATCAGCAGGGAGTCGCTTTGACAAAATTCCTGGCTACTGAAGTCGGGGAGTTTGAACTGGTGGCTTCGCTGAATCCGGGCACGGGTTCGCTAGTACAGAAGATCAACGTGGTTGCTCGGCCCAGTGTTATCTTGCGTTCCATTTATGCGTCGCCGCTCATTGGCCAAGTGGGCAAGCCCGTGACAATTGCGGTTCAGGTCGTAAAAAATTTGACCGAGCCAGTCGTTGGCATGAACGTGGGCTGGACCGTTGAAGGCGTTTCGTTGGAAGGGACCCATAGCGATGAGAAGGGATGGTCGAAAGTGGTATATGAACCTGTTGAAACTGGCTCGGTTGTAGTCAGGGCAAGCGTGAAAAACCCTTCGGGAACAGCCGAAAGCTCATTGACTCTGGTCGTACTCTGAACGTGCCGTCGTGCTAGAGCGTGGCGGACTTTTTCCAGTCAAGATAGCGGGTCACCAACGCGGCCCCGAACTCTGCGGGCCGAACATCCATCACGGTAACTCCATGAGCATTCAACTGCTCATGGAGTTCTGTCCGCTCATTCAGGTAAGTCACCGTGCCGCAGTAGGCCAATGCTTCGGGCAGTGTTTGCACTGGCGTCTGGCGTAACGTATCCAGCGCTTCTTCACGCAGACTCGCCACCAGTACCCGATGTTGCGCACTCAGGCGTTTGACCGCGCCTGGCAGTTGATCATCGTCATCGCGCAAATTGGTCACCAGCACTACCAGCGCCCGGCGCTGTTGGCGTGCCAGTAACTGGTTGGCGGCGGCGTGATAATCGGCGGGACGCTGCGTGCTCTCAAGGTCATAAACCGCGTTAAGCAGGACGTTCAGTTGGCCGCTGCCTTTGACTGGCACTACATGGCGTGGCTTATCATCGGCAAACGTACTCAGGCCCACCGCATCGCCCTGGCGCAGCGCCACATAACCGAGCAACAGACAAGCATTGAGCGCGTGATCGAAGTGCGACAGCTCATCGTCCTGGCTGCGCATGCGGCGGCCGCAGTCGAGCATGAAGATAATCTGTTGGTCGCGCTCGTCCTCGTACTCACGGGCGATCGGCGTGCGCTGGCGGGCGGTGGCTTTCCAGTCGATCTGGCGCAGGCTGTCGCCTTCGCGAAATTCGCGCAACTGATGGAATTCCACACCCAGTCCACGGCGTTGCCGCTGGCGTACGCCCAGTTGGCTCAGCCAGTTGTCAACGGCCAGCAGCTCACCGCCGTAAAGTCGGGCGAAGTCGGGGTAGACGCGAGTCTGGTCGATTACGCTGAGCAGACGCTTGCCCGACCACAAACCCAACGGGCTTGGCAGGTTCACTTCACAGCGCTCGAAGCAGAAATGGCCGCGCTTGAGCGGGCGCACGCGGTAGCTGATCCGGCTGGATTGCCCGACCTGCAATTCGACGTTCAACGGCAGGTTTTCGAAACTCAGGCCGTCCGGGACATGGTCGAAAAGCTGCAGGTGCATTGACGCGGCGAAGTCGTGTTCAACCTGCAGTTGCACCTCGCCCCAGCGGCCCAGCGCGAGGCTGCCGGGCAGCTGCCGTTTGACGCGGGGCGAGGGCCGCCGTTTGAGCCGCAGCGCGTCGAGCAGCGCCAATGCCAGCAGGGCCAGCAGCAAGCCCCAATTGATCGAGATCAGGCTGGGCGGGATCTCGGCACCCAGGGCCTGCAACGTGCCGAGCACGAGACTGATGAGCAGCAGCAAGGCGAGCCAGATCAGCAGCAGGCGCGAGGGTTTCACAGGCGCGGCGCCGGCACTTGGTCGAGCAATTGCGCGAGCACCTGATCGACCTGCAAACCTTCGATGTCGAGTTCCGGCGCGAGGCGCACGCGATGGCGCAGTACCGCCAATGCACAGCCCTTGACGTCATCCGGAATCACGAATTCGCCACCGCGCAGCAACGCCCGGGCGCGGGCACACCGCACCAGCGCAATCGAGGCCCGTGGTCCGGCGCCGAGCGTCAGTCCCGGCCAGGTGCGCGTGCAGCGTGCCAGTCGTACGGCGTAGTCGAGCACCTGATCATCCAGCGGCAAGTCACTGGCGATGCGCTGCAAGGCTTGCACGTCCTTGGCCTGCAACACCGTGCGCAGGGGTTGCACATCGAGCATGTCGGCGCGGGTCGAACGACAGACCTGGCGCACCATGTTCAACTCCTGATCCGCGTCGGGGTAGTCCATGCGCACCTTGAGCATGAAACGGTCAAGCTCGGCTTCCGGCAGGGGATAGGTGCCTTCCTGTTCGATCGGGTTTTGCGTGGCGAGCACCATGAACGGCTGCGCGATCGGCAAGGCCCGGCCTTCGAGGGTGACCTGACGCTCTTGCATCGCTTCGAGCAAGGCCGCCTGGGTTTTCGCCGGGGCGCGGTTGATCTCGTCGGCCAGCAACAGGTGGGTGAACACCGGGCCCTTGCGCAGCTTGAACTGCTCGGTCTGCAGGTCGTACACGGCGTGACCGGTGACGTCGCTGGGCATCAGATCCGGAGTGAATTGAATCCGCGCGAACTCGCCGCCGAAGCAGCGCGCCAAGGCCCGCACCAGCAGGGTCTTGCCCAGTCCCGGCACACCTTCGAGCAGCACATGGCCGCCAGCGATCAGCGCCGTCAACACGTCGTCGATCACGGCGCTCTGGCCGATCAGCGCTTTGTGCAACTCGCTGCGCACTGCCTGCGCCAGTTGACTGGCGCGCTGACGTTGCTGGGCCGCATGACTGGCGCTGCCGGGCTCGATGTGTTCATTCATGGGGGCCGACGCCTTGCTAACGGTTACATGTGTTTTATTTTCCATAATCAGCCGCTTACCTGTTTTGGCTTTTTTCACAGCAGCCATTGTTAATGACTCCAACTGAACAGTTTTCGCCTTTCACTCTGCTCGTTGAAACCGAATGCTATGGGACACGCTGCGTTTTTACGTCTCAAGACCATTGGCTATATCACATTTGGTAGAGCTGTGAACTCAGCCCAGTGCTCGGTTTCATGAGCAAGTTCGCCAGGCAAGTCGGGCTGCTACCGTTCTGTCCATAGAGCGTCGGCGATATCCGCTCACCTGAAGAGATGGAAGACTGGCGCATCGGTGCGCAGGTTTTGTATCACAGACTCCTTGTATATACTGGCGGAAAAGGCAATTTGCGCCTACAGTCACATTGTATGTATGGCTTCACGTTGGAGGTAAGGCATGAAACTTGAAGATCGCATGAGCCGCTCGATCAAGCAGCGCGCAAGCTTGGTCGTCTTGCGCTCGGATTTTGCCAAAATGGGGAGTGACTCTCAGGTCGGCCGAGTGCTTGCTCGCTTTGTTGCGGAGGGAAAGCTTGTTCGCGTGAGCAAGGGCGCCTTCGCTAAAACCCGAATCAACAAGTTCACCGGCAAGCCAACTCCAGCGGGAACGTTGGAAATGATCGCTGCGGAGCTTTTCCGCAAGCTCAACATCTCTGTGGAACCAAGCTCGCTCGTTTCGGAATACAACAGCGGCAGATCAACCCAGATTCCTATGGGGGCGACTGTCAGCACTGGACGTCGACGCATTTCGCGGAAAGTGACGGTAGGGAATACCACTTTAACTTATGAAAAAACTTCCAGACGAGCTTAGGTCTGATATCGAAGATGCCGCTGCCGCAGGGATGCTGGGAAATTTGCCCGCTGCCGTCGCCGAAAAAGATCAGCACATCACTGACGCATTATGCGTCTTGGCCCAAATCCAGATAGTACACACTGCGCACAAAACGGATCGTCGAAAAGGCGACCCCGCGCCGGCATCGATCGACCTGAGCACACGCTTGGTTTTTGCTGGCGGCACTTGCCTTTCGAAAGCTCACGGGCTGATCGAACGGATGTCCGAAGACATCGACATCAAGGTCATATTGGAGGAAGTGCCGGACGGCTACACGCTGAAACAAGGCGTTCGCGGGCGCTTAAGAGATTTGCAGCAAGAGGTTGAGCGGCGCTTGACCGAGATGGGCTTTGAATACGTGGTGCATGACAACGGAGAAAATCCGCTCATGCGCGACAGCCGGCGCTACTACTGCCTGTTGGTTTCGTATGGAGCGCACTTTCAGGATGTGTCTGGCGTGCTTCGTCCGCACCTCAAGCTTGAGCTGATTCACCGCCCACCGATGCTGGCTGCCGAGCCTCGCGAAATGGGCTATATGCTGGACCAGTTTATCGAACGCGAAACCCCCCACCGTTTTTCCATGATGTGTATCACGGTGGCAGAGACGTTGGCTGAAAAGGTGCTGTCGATGCTACGTCGTTGTGCCTGGAACTGGGATGGACACCAGCGCGGCGAATTTGATACTGCCCTGGTTCGCCACATCTATGATGTCTGGCGTATCGCCAGTAGCCAGCCTGAAGCCATAGAGCCCGCTTGCCAGATTTTTGCAGCTCTGGTCAAAAAGGACGTGGAGGAATTCAACGGGCAGCACCCGGAATTTGACCAGGACCCCTATCTGGTGCTTCGGCGAAGCTTGGCCTGCGCTGCTGCCCACGGAGGGCTGGAAGCGAACTTCGAGCAGCGCTTGAAGCCGCTGCTCTATACAGCGAACAAGCCGGATTTCCAAAGCTGCTATAGCACTTTCGCTGTCGTCGCAGAGCGACTGCTGAACCATACCGCCTGACGTTCGATTTTCCCGCTGATGGTTTAAGCACCGCGGGCGATTCTATTCCGGCTGCTCGATGCGCTCAAGCAGGAGGACCGTCTCTAAACATAACGATGTCTAACCCCTGTCCGGCGCCCGATTTACAAGGTGTTCCTCAAGGTTTGCAGGTGGGCCACCTGGCGGCAGAACTCGGCGCTGGACAAACGCAGGTTCCGGACCGGGCTCAGGGCCTGACTGATAGCGCGGGTGGGCTGGCGCGTGAGGCGCGACAGCGCCAGCCATTGTTCGGCAACGTTCAACTGATCGAAACCCGGGTGGCGGCGTCGGGCGCGACGCAGCACGTCCTGTTGCAAGGCCTGCAACAGCGCGCGCTGGCCATTGTGGCGCAGCAGGAAGTCGGCGCTGGCGCGCAGGTGTTCCTGCAACTGCCGTCGGCCCGCTGGCGCAGGCATTTGCACGGGGCCGTGACGCACGCTGACCTGCCACAACCACAGGCCGAGCAAGGCGAGCAGCGCAACCATCGCCTGTGCAAAATAGCGCCAGAGCAACGTCCACAAGCCATCGTGCGTCGTACTGAAAATTAGCGTGACGTCGGTGTCGGCGCTCAGATACCACAGTAGCCAGGCGTTGTCGTATTTGCCGATGTGCGGGTTTTTCCACAGCTCGGCATCGGTGACTACGGTGATGGTGCCGAGGCCGTAAGCCAGTTGCATCATGTGCGTGGCCTTGGCGCTGTTGGCCCACGCCTGAGCAAGATTGTGCGGATCGTCGAGATGAAAATCCGTGTCGAACCCGGCGTAGGCTGGCGCGTCTTCGTCTTCCAGATACAGCTTGGTCAGCGCCGGGTAGCGATCTTTTTGCAGATCCTCTGCTGGGGCCTTGAGGTCCTTGCTCAGTGACTGCTGCAGTTGCACCCGATCGAGCAACAGGTCGTGGCTTTGTTGGCTGCGCGCATCCCACAGTGACTCGGCAACAAACACCAGACGCCCGCCGGCACGGGTCCAGTTAAGTACCTGATCGACCTCACGCGGCGTCATCCGCGCACGCTCGCCAAATAACAGCAAGGTGTGGCCGTGGGGATCGGTCTGCGGCAAGACCGCCAGCGTTTCGGCGTGGCTGACCGCGAGGCCGCGTCCGCGCAAGAACAGTTCGGCCGCCAGATACGGGTTGGCTTGCGCGGCGGGCGAGGGGCCGTGATCGATGACTTGCTGATACGGCCGGGCCTTGAGGTACAGCAGCAGGCTCAGGCCGCCTAGCAGCAAAACGGCCAGCGCGCCCAGCCACCACCCGGTGCGCCGGTTCAATGCGCACGACCTTTGGCGAACAATGCACGCCAGCCGTTGCACAACTCCGCTTGCAGGTGCGCAGGCGGAATCCGGTGCCCGTAGGCCATGTTCTGCCAGTGGCCGGTCAGGCTTTTGCTGTAGGCGAGCAGGTCCGGTCGCTGCAAGTGTTCGATGCGCTCCAGTATCTGCTGCTCGGTGTCGGCGGGTTTGAGCGTCAGATCGAAGTCATGCAGCAAATGGCTCAGCAGCCCGCGGTAGAGCAGACCCAGCGCGGCGCGCGGCTCGCTCAGCCACAATTGCTCGGCGCTGGCGGCGATGTCGGCGGGCAGGGTTTCGCGGCCCAGATCCAGGCCGAACACCTGTGGCGGCGCTGGTCGTTGGCTGCGCTTCGGCAGGTTCGGGCGGCGGCTGACGAAGGCCTGGAGAAAGTCGCGATAGCGCCACACCAGCCAGCCCAGCCCGGCAAGCAGCGTGGCCCACAGCAGTACTTCGATGACCTTGGTGAAAGCGTTGAGGTGTTGGCCGTCGAGCCAGTCCAGCAGGGTCTTGAGCCAATGCGGTGCGTCTCCCGCTTGGGCGTCCCTGGCCGGGCTCGCCGGGTCGTCGCCAAAGCGGTAGCGGGTGACGGTTTCCTGGTTCCTGAACGGCGGTTGTTGCAGCAACGACTCGATGCTGTCACGCGAGGCCTGACTGCTCAGCGGCTGATTCAACAGGCGCGGCGCGTCCGGCGCGTCAGCGGCGTTGTCCGGCTCGGCGGCCCATGCCGGCTGCACGTTTGGCAGCAGCAGACAGGCCGCCAGCAACAAACCGAGTACGCTGTTGTTCAGACGCTGGCGCAAACGCCGGAAGACCAGTTCGATGTCCCAGGCTTCCAGTTGCGTGCGACGGTTCAGGTAGAGGCTGAACCCACAGGCGACATAGATCGGCCCCCACAGCACCAGGATCAGTGCATAAAAAGCATTGGTCAGGTGTTCCAGCCAGTGCCAGTCCTGATCGACCGCGAACAGCAGCGACTGCCAGTCCCAGTCGGTTTCGATCTGCTGGGGCAACAGCATGTAGAACAGCAGCATCAGGCCGATCCACAGTGCGGTTTCCAGGTGCATGCCGATGACCGTCAGCCATTGCGCCGCGCCGCCGTTGCGTTGCAGCAGCACCTGCACCCGTTGCTGTCTGGCTTCGCCGTCAAGGCCTTCGAGTTGCAGCACCGGCAGTACAAAGCTTCGACTCAGACTCAGGCGCCGCCATGTCAGGCTGGCCAGCAGTTGCGGCCGGAGCAAGCGTGGCCACTCGCGCAAGGCTTGTTTGAGTGTCGGCGTTTCGCCAAACAGCGCTTTGGAGAGGATGTACAGCGGCAGGCGCTCATAGGCCGGCTTCAGCCACCAGAAAATAAACACCGCCAGCGACGGCGAATCCCACAGCAACAGACTGAGCAGGGCAAACAGCGGCAGGGTGAGGATCGCCCAACTGGTCATCAGCAGACGGCGATGCTGCTGGCTCATCAGCACACCCAGGTCCATGGCTTCCCAGGTCGTGCGCGGGCGGATCACTACGCTGGCGTCACTCAGGCGCATGGCGGGTCCTTCCGGCGAACGACAAGTAAACCGCCACGGCCAGCCAGAGCGCGCCACCGACCGAATATTTGGTCAGCGGTGTGACACTGGTTTTCGACGACCAATAGGCCTCGACAAACGCGGCGATCAACAGAAACAGCATGGCCCCGCACACCAGCCCGACGCTGGCACGCGCGGCCAGCCGCAGTGCCTCACCGCGCGGCAGGCGTCCCGGGGCAATCAGCGCCCAGCCCAGCTTCAGACCGGCCGCCCCCGCCAGCGCAATGGCCGGCAATTCAAACGCTCCGTGACCGATCACGAACGACCAGAAGGTCTGGCCGAAACCGATCTCGCTGAGGTGCCCGGCCACGGCGCCGATGATCATGCCGTTGTAGAGCAGATAAAAGCCACTGCCCACGCCCATCAACAAACCGCTGGCGAAGGTCTGGAAGGCAATGCCGATGTTGTGCATCACGTAGTAGCCGAACATCACCCAATTCTCACTCGCGGCGCGCTCGGCCGAGCGTCCGAGGTGACCGGCGACGGGATCGTACATGCCTTGCATTTCGCGCACCTGCTCGGCCGGGATCAGGTTGTAGATCAGTTCGGGAAACAGATAAACCAGCACAGCGAAACCGCCCAGGCTGCCAAAGAACAGCAGGCTCGCGACCAGTATCAAGCGCCACTCCTGACGCACGCGTCGCGGGAAGTCGGCGAGGATGAACCCCAGCAGATTAGCGCCCAGATGGCTGCGATGGCGGTAAAGCTGTTGGTGGCCGCGCAGTACTTGTTGTTGCAGCGAGTCGATCAGAAAACTGCTGTAGCCGCGCTCCTGAGCCAGGGCCAGGTGCTGGCACACGTGCCGATAAGCTTTGGGGAAACCGCTCACCTGTGCGGTGTCCTTGCCGTGTTCAAGGCGTTCGAGCGCCAGAGCAAAGCGTTCCCATTCAGCCTTGTGGCGAGTCTCGAACAGGCTTTGCTTCATGTCGGCCCCAACAAACCGCGAGCGATGCCGTTGAGTTCGGCCACGGCTTTGGGCGCGGAAATATGCAGGGGCTGGGCCAGTAAGGCCGCCAGTTCGCTGACTCGCGCCGGTGACAGTTCGGTCTGACGTTCGGCGAAACCGAGCAGGGCGCGTTGTTCGGCGAGCGTGAGGGACACCGGAGAGCGTCGCGGTTCGGCGTCAGGCAATGGCGGGCGGGCCAGCGGGCGTTCGCTGTAGACCACCAGGGTGCCGGCGGCCAGGTCGCCCAGGCGTTTGAAGGTCGGGTGTTGCAGGCAACTGATCGCGCCGAGGAAATAGCCGAACGGCAGCAGGTCGACGAAGCGCAGCAGGTTACGCAACAACGAGGCCGACCAGCCGACCGGCGTGCCGTCATCGTGCACCACCCGCAGGCCCATCCATTGTTTGCCCGGCGAGCGGCCCTGACGCAGCACTTCGAACAGCACCATGTACCACCAACTGATGGCGAACAGCAGCAGCGAACCGAGGCCCATGCCGAGCTTGCCGAGAAACGCCAGGACGATAAACAACACCCCGGCGATCACTCCGCGGATACCCAGATCGATCGCAAAGGCAATGCTGCGCACCATCAGCCCGGCCGGCCGCAACGGCAGATCGATACCCTCCGGCGTTTCGACCTGATGGCGCGTATCCAGCGGTGCTGTCCTTGGCGGTGCTGTGGGTTCGAGCATGAGCTTCCTGATGTTCGCCTGTTCGGGATGCAAGTGAGCTCGATGCTAGCAGCCTCTCGGGGGGAAACGACATAACTATGTTGTGGGAGCGAGCCTGCTCGCGAATGCGGTCGAACAGTTGGTGTAAATGTAACTGACAGAAAGCTTCGCGAGCAGGCTCGCTCCCACAAGGGAAATGCATTTACCTGTAGGAATCTGGAGAAATTGCTGTTCGAGGGCTGCAAGACTGGCCCTTGCATCCCTGTAAAGCCTAGACTTCGCCGATCTTCAGTTCAGGACCCGCCCGTGACTTCCATCTTCTGGTACGACTACGAAACCACTGGCATCAATCCTCGCAGTGATCGTCCATTGCAAGTGGCTGGCATTCGCACCGACCACGCCCTTAACGAAATCGACGAGCCGGTCAACCTCTACTGCCAGCCCAGTGAAGACATCCTGCCGCACCCGGCCGCGTGCGCGATTACCGGCATCACCCCGCGCCAGCTCGCCGAGCACGGTTTGAGCGAAGCCGATTTCATGACTCGCGTGCACACTCAACTCGCCGCACCGGGCACCTGCGGCGCGGGTTACAACACCTTGCGTTTCGACGACGAGATGACCCGCTACAGCCTCTATCGAAATTTCTTCGACCCCTACGCCCGCGAGTGGCAGGGCGGCAACAGTCGCTGGGACCTGATCGATGTCGTGCGCGCGGCCTATGCGTTGCGCCCCGATGGGCTGGTCTGGCCAACAGATGACGAAGGCCGCGTGACGCTCAAACTCGAACGTCTGACCGCCGCCAATCATATCGATCACGGGCATGCCCACGAAGCGTTGTCGGACGTGCGCGCAACGATCGCGCTGGCACGGCTGATCCGCGAGAAACAACCGCGACTGTATGACTGGCTGTTCCAGTTGCGCAGCAAACAAAAGGTCATGGACCAGATTCGCCTGTTGCAACCGATGGTGCATATTTCCGGGCGCTTCTCGGCCGCACGCAGTTACGTCGGCGTGGTGCTGCCGCTCGCCTGGCACCCGAAGAACCGCAATGCGCTGATCGTCTGCGACCTGCACCTGGACCCGCAGGGTCTGCTGGACGAAGATGCGCAAACCTTACGTCAACGCTTGTATACCCGCCGCGAGGCATTGGCCGAAGGCGAATTGCCGGTGCCGCTCAAGCTGATTCACATCAACCGCTGTCCGGTCGTCGCTCCGTTGTCGGTATTGCGCGCGCAAGACCAGCAACGCCTGGGGCTGGACATGGCGCTTTATCAGGAACGGGCGGTGCGGCTAACTGACGCACAACAAGTCTGGAAGGATAAAGTTGCAGCCATTTATGCCAGTGAAGATTTCATCCCGAGCGAAGACCCTGAGCAACAGTTGTACGACGGATTTATCGGTGATCGCGACCGGCGTCTATGTGAGCAAGTGCGAATGGTGGATCCGGCGCAATTAGCGCAAGAGCAGTGGCCTTTCGATGATGAACGTTTGCCCGAATTACTCTTTCGATATCGAGCGCGTAACTTTGCGCAGACATTGAGTTCGGCAGAGCAAGAACGTTGGGAAATATTCTGTCGGCAACGTTTGTCGGACCCGCAAGCGGGCGCGCCAAATACCTTGAAAGCATTTATCGAGGCCGCCGAGCAATGGGCGCTTAGTGCGACACCGATGCAGAGAGAGGTGCTCAATGAATGGCAGAATTATGTCCAGGCATTACGCAAACGTTTGAATCTTTGAAATCGAACAGAGGTCCGGGCGATCGCCAGGCATAAAAAACGCCAGCGAATGCTGGCGTTCCTTTTAGCGCAGACGGGGCTGCGCAGGCGTTGCGGCTTAGCCCAGCAGGGTAGCCCAGCCTTCAACCACATCACCGCCCCACTTGGCTTTCCACTCTTTCAGAGTCTTGTGGTTGCCACCTTTGGTTTCGATGACTTCGCCGTTGTGCGGGTTTTTGTATTGTTTAACTTTGCGCGCGCGCTTGGTGCCGGTAGTTTTTACTGCGCCGCCACGAACGTTTTTGGTTTTTGCTTCCGGGTCCAGCAGCGCGATGATGTCACGCAGAGACTTGGAGTATTCGCCCATCAGGGTGCGCAGTTTGCCTTCGAATTCCAGCTCGGCTTGGAGTTTGTCGTCTTGCGACAGGTTCTTCAAACGGGCTTGCAGCTCTTTGATGGCTTCTTCGGTGGCACGGTATTCGTTGATCAAGGACATGATTACTACCTTTGTAGAATGCTGAACGGCAGGGATACAGTGCCGCAATAATAGTCAGGCTGTTTCATCAAGTAAACATTTGTCCGAAGGTTTTATTTAATTTAGTTACGAGAATTAGCGCTGAATTGATTATTCAGTTAAATAATGTGATCCAGTCATCAGCCTATTCACAGTTATGCGATCAGTCGCTGCCTCATGCGCCATTGGCTTGACGATGAAGGGCGTCAAAAAGTCGCTTAGCCCCAGCGCTGCTCATCCCGCGGTCATCGATACTGCAGTTTTCCTGCGCAGTCGCTAGAATGGCGGCCTTTGCGAAGTTCTGGAGTTCCCCCTCATGCGCACTTTTCGGCTGGTGATATCTTGCCCGGACCGCGTTGGCATCGTTGCCAAAGTCAGTAATTTTCTGGCAGCCCACAATGGCTGGATCACCGAAGCGAGCCACCACTCGGATAATCAGGTCGGCTGGTTTTTCATGCGTCACGAAATTCGTGCCGATTCGTTGCCGTTCGGTATCGAAGTCTTGCGCGAGAAGTTCGCGCCGATCGCAGAAGAGTTCTCGATGGACTGGCGCATCACCGACACCGAGCAGAAAAAGCGTGTGGTGTTGATGGCCAGCCGCGAATCCCACTGCCTGGCCGACCTGTTGCACCGCTGGCACAGCGATGAACTGGATTGCGAGATCTCCTGCGTGATTTCCAACCATGACGACCTGCGCAGCATGGTCGAATGGCATGGCATTCCTTATTACCACGTGCCGGTCAATCCGCAGGACAAGCAGCCGGCCTTTGCCGAGGTGTCGCGTCTGGTCAAACAGCACGACGCTGAAGTGGTGGTACTGGCGCGCTACATGCAGATCCTGCCGCCGGAACTGTGCCGCGAGTACGCGCACAAGGTTATCAACATCCACCACAGCTTCCTGCCTTCGTTCGTCGGCGCCAAGCCTTATCACCAGGCGTCCCTGCGCGGCGTGAAACTGATTGGCGCGACCTGCCATTACGTCACCGAAGAGCTGGACGCCGGCCCGATCATCGAGCAGGACGTGGTCCGGGTCAGCCACAGCGACAGCATTGAAGACATGGTGCGTTTCGGCCGTGACGTCGAGAAGATGGTGCTGGCCCGCGGCCTGCGTTATCACCTTGAAGACCGCGTGCTGGTACACGGCAACAAGACCGTGGTGTTCTGATCGGACACGATGTGCTTGAAATAAGAAGGGCCTGGGCGTTGAATCGCTCAGGCCTTTTGTTATTTCTGCGCGAGAAAAACCCATGAGCGATCCACGCGACAAAGCCACGTCGAAAGCACCCGCTACCCTCGGTGAAGGTTGCCTCAGTCGCTACGATCCGGACGACATGAGCCCTGAGGACGGCACCGAGTTTCCCGGCGCCGCCGAGTTGTGGGAGCAGCTTCAGCAAGAGCCGGACGAACCTAAGAAGCCTGCCTGACTTTCAGCAACTTCTTCAGCAGCGGCTTGCCCAGCATCAACACGAACACAGGCCCACCGACCAGCAGATAGAAGTAATAGGTCACCACCCGCCAGATCAGGATGGCCGCCGCTGCGGTGGATTTACCCACCATCGGCGCGAGCAGCGCAGCCGATGTCAATTCCGCCGCGCCCGCGCCGCCCGGTAACAGGCTGAACTGGCCCGCGCCCAGCGAAAGCATCTGCACCAGAAAGCTCCAGGCCCATTGCAACTCCGCGCCCAGCCCGCGCAAGGCCAGGTACAGCACGCTGTAACGCAGCAGCCAGTGCACACAGGTCAGGGCGAAGACCTTGACCAGTGTCTGCCAGGGCAACTTCAACGTATCGGTGAACGCTGCGAGAAAGTGCAGCAGCTTGCGTGCCCAGCGGCGTCGGGTGCGGGCCGCAACATTCATTTGCGCCAATGCGCGTCCGCTCAGGCGAATCAATGCGCGGTGGTAGCGTGCAATCAATACGCAACTGAACAATCCGCCGAACAGCGAAACGGCGCTGACCATCAGCAGCCACTCCAGGCGATCGCTCAAGTGCTGGAACAACGCATAAATCAAAATCCCGCTGAGGGCGCAAAGGAAGAACAGCAAGTCGCTGAGCTGATCCATCGCAAACACCGCGCTGCCCCGTGCCGGACGTACGCCGCAACGGGCCAGCAGGGCCATGATCGTCAACGGCCCGCCGCTGCCGCCGGGTGTGGCGCAGTAGGCAAACTCGGCGGCCATGACCACGCCGAGACTTTTGAGCGGCGGTACTCGCTCACGCTGATCGCCGAGCAACAGGCGCAAGCGCAAGGTGTTGATCCCCCAGCACAGCAGGATCATGCCAAACATGATCAACAGCCAGCTCAGCGGAAACCGTTGCAGGCGCGCCCAGGTTTCGCCGCCGCCGAGCACCACCGGAATCAGCACCGCCGCCAGCAGGCCGAGCAGCAACAACAGGCTGCGCTTCATGCGGCACGTTCCGATCGATTGCGCTGTTGTTGCGCGAGCCAGTCGATCTTGGTCATCGGCACGCGTCCCTCCGCCAGCAGGCGTTGCAGCGTGCGTAGCCAGTAGTCGCGGGAAAAACGGTGACGCATATCGACCGGATGCAGGCCCAGGCGAATCACCGGTGCCTGACGCCAGCGCTGTTCACGCTGGTCGCTGACGATTTTCGACACGCCGCGCCGCCAGGCACTGCGCGCGCTCCAGACCAGGCCCGGCGCGGTGATTGCGCTGAAATCCGGCAAACGGTAGAGGTGGCGGGGATCGCTGGTATAGCGCAGCGGCGTTTCGCGCAGGGCCCGGCGGGTGCCGTCGCTCATCAGCCAGGCCGGGGCGACGAAACCGTGCAGCGGCCAATCGTAGCGCTGGAATAGCTCAATGCCGGCTTGCAGGCGGGCGCGGGCGGCCTCTTGTGATAAACGGTAAAACTCGCCTTCGTGGGTATAGACCCGGCGCATGAACCAGTCGCGCGGAGTGGTCGGCGCGGGCTCGCCGTCGTCATGGTAATAGCCGTGCAAGGCCAGTTCGTCACCACGGGCGACGCGCTCGTCGAGCAATCGCCGAAACTGCGGGTGTCCGGCGAGGGCATCGCGGCGATGGAAGTCCGGCACCACCAGCCAGGTCATCGGCACGTTACCCAAGGCGTCGACGGCCTCGACGAAAGGCCGGTAATCGGCCCATGTCGAGGGGGCGACATCGTGCAAAACCAGTAGCACCGCAGGGCGGGTCGTCGATTCAAGCATTGGCCACCCGCGGCAATGTATGGCCGAGCACGGCGTGATAATGGCTGAGCAGGCTGTCGACCACGGTATCCCAGGCGTAATGCCGTTCGACATGCCGGCGCGCTTGTTTGCCGAGTGTTGCACTGCCGCGACTGAACAGCTCGCGCACGGCATTGGCCATCGATTGCGGGTTGTTCGGCGCACACAGCAGGCCGCAGGCATCGTTGACGATCTCTTCGAACGCCCCGGCCGCCACTGCCACCACGGGAATCCCGCAGGCCATGGCTTCGAGGATGACCAGTCCGAAGGTTTCCTGATCGCCGGCATGCAGCAATGCGTCGGCACTGGCAATCAGTCGCGCGACCTGGGGCGCCGGGCGGAACTCATCGATCACGCTGACGTTGTCCGGCACCACGGCCGGCATCGATGAGCCGACCAGCAGCAAGTGATAACGCGGACCGAGGCGTTGCATGCACTTGAGCAACACCGGGAGGTTTTTCTCCTTGGAACCGCGCCCGGCAAAAATCAGCAGACGGGTGTCTTCGGCAATGCCCAGTTCGGCGCGCAGGCCCGGGTCGCGGGCATCCGGGTTAAAGGTCTGCAGATCGACACCCAGTGGCTGTACATAGACATTGCGCACCCCGAGCCCGGTGAGCTTGTCGGCCATGACCTGGCTGGGCGCGAGGACCCGGTCGAAGTTGCCGTAGAGCCGGGTCACGTAGGCCTCGACATTCGGCGTAACCCAATGCCCCATGCGGTTGCCGACCAGTAACGGCAGGTCGGAGTGGTAAAAACCGATTACCGGCACGTCCAGCTGACGCCGGGCGTCCAGTGCCGCCCAGGCCGTCAGGTAGGGATCGCCGACTTCGATCAGGTCCGGCTGCAAATCCTGCAGCACGTTGCGCCACGGCGCCAGGCGCAGGGGAAAGCGATAGCCTTTGCCGAAAGGCAGCGCGGGGGCGGGAACCGTGTAGATGCCGTCGTGTTCACCCAGGCGCGCGCCGGGGATCAGCAAGCTGTGGCGAATTCCGTTTCGGTCGCCGAGGCGACGGTGTTTGGCGTCCAGATAAGTGCGTACGCCGCCGCTGGCCGGGGCGTAGAACATGGTGATGTCGGCGATATGCACGGTGAGCAACCCTCCGCTGTGTTGTTCTCCCTTGGTTGACCGTTATCCAGAATAGATGTTCGGTCGGGATTGCGCGGCGGGGTGTCAGGTCGGTTTTGTGCTGTTTGAGTGGGCGCCTTCGCGAGCAAGCCCGCTCCCACACTTGAAATGCATTCCAATGTGGGAGCGGGCTTGCTCGCGAAGGCGGCGGTGGCCGCGCCTCAGATTTTGAAGCTGCCTACCAACTGCTTCAATCGCGAAGCCTGCTGCTCCAGATCCGAACACGCGCGCAACGTCGCCTGCAGGTTCTCCACGCCTTCCTGGTTCAGGGTGTTGATCTCGGTGATATCCACATTGATCGACTCGACCACCGCCGTCTGCTCCTCGGTCGCGGTCGCCACCGACTGGTTCATCCCGTCAATTTCACCGATGCGCAAGGTCACGCTGTTCAGGCGCTCCCCGGCGAGGTTGGCGATCTCGACGCTGTCCTGGCTGTGACGCTGACTGTCGCTCATGGTGCTGACCGATTCACGGGCGCCGACCTGCAACTCCTCGATCATCGTCTGCACCTGCTGCGCCGACTCTTGGGTGCGATGCGCCAGGTTGCGCACTTCATCGGCCACCACGGCAAAACCGCGACCGGCCTCCCCGGCGCGCGCCGCTTCAATCGCCGCGTTGAGGGCGAGCAGGTTGGTCTGCTGGGAAATGCTGGTGATCACTTCAAGGATCTGGCCGATGTTCACGGTTTTGCTGTTCAGCGATTCGATGTTGCTGCTCGACGCGCTGAGCATGCTCGACAGTTGATTCATCGCCTTGATGCTGCGCTCGACGACTTGCTGGCCGTCTTCAGCCAGACCGCGGGCATCGCTGGCCTGATTCGACGCTTGCGCGGCGTTGCGGGCGATTTCCTGGGCGGCGGCGCCGAGCTGATTGATCGCGGCGGCGACGCTGCTGGTGCGCGAGGCTTGCTGATCGGAGTTGTACATCGACGAGTTCGACGCCGCGACCACGCGCAGGGCGACTTCGTTGACCTGCCCGGTGGCCGACGATACTTCACGGATCGATCCGTGAATGCGCTCGACAAAGCGGTTGAACGCGGTGCCGAGGATGCCGAATTCGTCCTGATTCTGGATGGTCAGGCGCTTGGTCAGGTCGCCTTCGCCGTCGGCGATGTCTTCCATGGCGCGGGTCATCACGTGCAGCGGCTGGATCAGCAGGCGGATCAGCATGCCGAGCAAGGCAATGATGATCGCCACGGCAATAAGGGTCGCGATCACCGCCGAGGTGCGGAACTCGCTGAGCATCGAGAAGGCCTGGTCTTTATCGATCGACAGGCCGATGTACCAATTCACGGACGGCAGGCCTTTGATTGGCGCGAAGGTGACGATGCGGGTCTTGCCATCGACGCTGACTTCACTGAAGTCGCTGCTGATGCGTGGAGTGTCCTGTGGATAAGCCTCTTTGAGCGACTTCATGACCAGCGCTTTGTCCGGGTGCACGAGGATCTTGCCGTCTGCACTGACCAGAAACACATAACCCATGCCATCGAAATCCCGCGCGGCCAGGGTGTCGACCAGCGATTGCAGGCTCAGGTCGCCACCCACCACGCCGACGCTCTGGCCGGCTTTTTTCGAGGCAGTGGCAATCGAGATGATCAACTGGCCGGTGGCGGCGTCAATGTAGGGTTCGGTCAGGGTCGAGGTGCTGCTGCTCTCGGCCCCTTTATACCAGGGGCGCACGCGTGGATCGAAACCGTCCGGCATCTTCACGTCCGGGCGGATGGTGAAGTGCCCGGTGGCGTCGCCCAGGTAAGTGGCCATGAACGTCGAGGTCAGGCTTTTTTGCTCCAACAAGCTGGCGACGGTGGCGGGTTCGGGATTGATGGCGATGTTTTGGGCGGCGTTCTCGATCAGCAGAATGCGCCCGCTGAGCCAGGTCTGGATATTGCCGGCAGTGACCTCGCCCATTTCGTTGAGGTAGTTATTGAGGTCATCGCGGATCGCGTTGCGCTGCAACCAGTCGTTGTACAGCGTGAACGATGCGAAAGCGGCGATGACGATGAGAGCGGCGGCAAGCAAAATCTTATGGCTGAAGCGCAGGTTTTTGTTCATGGCTTGGGGTTCCGCTAAGGTCTTAATGTCCTGGGCGTGCTTTTATAAAGGCGCGCAATATGGGCAAAGTTGAAAAACTGATATTTCCGGCTCTCCTTAGGGAAATGTCCGACCCGAATTTCAGACGGGTCTGTCCATTTTATTTATCGGCCATGTGTCATCAAAGATTAACCATTGGGTGAGAAAATGCCTGACTCCTCGCAACTCGTTATCGGCGCTGATCCGGCCGCGCAACCGATCGCTCAGGCCATGCGCCTGGCGAATCGCCACGGACTGGTCGCCGGCGCGACCGGCACCGGTAAAACCGTCACGCTGCAGCGTCTGGCCGAAGCGTTCAGCGACGCCGGTGTCGCGGTGTTCGCCGCTGACATCAAGGGTGATCTGTGCGGCCTCGGTGCCGCTGGCAACCCGCAAGGCAAGGTCGCCGAGCGCATTGCCGGCATGCCATGGCTCAATCACACGCCTCAGGCTTATCCCGTCACGCTGTGGGACATCCACGGTGAGTCCGGTCATCCGTTGCGTACCACGCTGAGCGAAATGGGACCGTTGCTGATCGGCAGCCTGCTGGAGCTGACCGACAGCCAGCAGTCGGCGCTGTATGCGGCGTTCAAAGTCGCCGATCGCGAAGGGTTGTTGCTGCTCGATCTGAAAGACCTGAAAGCGCTGCTCAATCACCTCAAGGACAACCCGCAATTACTGGGCGAAGACGCGGCGCTGATGACCACCGGCTCCAGTCAGGCGCTGTTGCGTCGTCTGGCGACCCTGGAGCAGCAAGGGGCTGAAGCCCTGTTCGGCGAACCGGCGCTGCAACTTGAAGACATTCTGCAACCGACGGCGGATGGTCGTGGGCGCATCCACCTGCTCGATGCGCGGCGTCTGGTGCACGAGGCGCCGAAGGTCTACGCGACTTTTCTGCTGTGGCTGCTGGCCGAGCTGTTCGAACAATTGCCGGAGCGCGGCGATGCTGACAAACCGCTGCTGGCGTTGTTTTTCGATGAGGCGCATTTGCTGTTTGGTGACACGCCCAAGGCCTTGCAGGAACGCCTCGAGCAAGTGGTGCGATTGATCCGCTCCAAAGGCGTGGGTGTGTATTTCGTCACCCAGTCTCCGGCGGACTTGCCGGATGATGTGCTCGCGCAACTCGGTTTGCGCGTCCAGCATGGCCTGCGCGCTTTTACGGCCAAGGAGCAGAAATCCCTGCGCGCGGTAGCGGAGGGCTTCCGGCCCAATCCGGCCTTTGACAGCCTGTCGGTATTGACCGAACTGGGCATCGGCGAGGCGCTGGTCGGTACGCTGACCGAGAAGGGCACGCCGGAAATCGTCCAGCGCGTACTGGTCGCGCCGCCGCAATCGCGCATCGGCCCGCTGACCGAAACCGAGCGCACGGTGCTGATCGCCGGGTCGCCGTTCAAGGGGCGGTATGACAAGCCGATCGATCGCGAGTCCGCTTACGAAATTCTGATGGGCCGCAAAGGGCTGGCACCGGAGGCCGAAGCACCTGCCGCTGAGCAAGAGCCGAGTCTGGCCGACAGGGCTGGAGAGTTCCTCGGCACAGCGGCGGGACAGGCGCTGAAATCGGCGATGCGCCAGGCGGCGAATAACCTGGGCAAGCAACTGGTGCGCGGCTTGATGGGCTCCTTGCTCGGGGGCAGCAAACGCCGCTAAAACCCGATGTGTCGCACATCAAAATGTGGGAGCGAGCTTGCTCGCGAAGGGGGCGTGTCAGATAACCCATTCGTTGAATGACACAGCGCATTCGCGAGCAAGCTCGCTCCCACAGGGGATGGGGGATGTTTGGCTAGATGTCAGGTCTTGGCCTTGGCATGCGCCGCCAGGCGCTCCAGCGCCGCACGCAATCCCGGATCGCTGATTCCGTCAGCCGTCGCCTGAATGGTCGCCGCCGCATCCGTCGACAGGTCCATCGTATGCCCGGCGGCACCGTGCTGGACAGTCGGCGGCTGCACCTTGAACAGAATTCGCGTCAGGCTGGCGAACTCGTCGAACATCTGCAGTTGCCGTTGCAGCCGTTTTTGCTGATAGCGCAGGCGAGTGGCCCAATGACCATCGGTGACAATCAGCAGCAGACTGCCTTCGCGCCACGAAGCTACGTGGCAATGTTCGCGCGCGGCCGGTTGCAGCTGGCTTTCGAGCAGGCGCTGCAAATGCCCCAAACGTTGGGCATGGCCGAGGATGGCTTTGAGCGGCTTGGCTTCGCGTAGCAGAACGGCGGGTGCTCTGGCCGTGAGAGGGCGGAATGCCATGATCGAACACCTGAAGTAACAGAGGCGCCATGGTAGCAGAAAGCAGCGGAACCACTCGCCCATTGCTTTTGTCCCTGCTTTGCTCATTAAATCAATGACTAACTTCTTGCCCGAACGGCTTGAAGTTGAGCAAAACGCCCCTATTTTATGTGAGCCCCGTCAAAGCGCAGTGCCAGCATCGTGGAATATCGCCACTTTCCTCACCACCGTTTCCGGGTAGAATGCTCGTTCGCATGCGGCCATGAGGGCTGCACGGGCGACTCACGGGGCCGCCCTCCATCCCTTTAGTGTGGAAGATCCTGCCGATATGTTTGCGCCTTTGTTAAAGAAACTTTTTGGAAGCAAGAACGAGCGTGAAGTCAAACGCATGCTCAAGACGGTGCAGCTCGTCAATGCCTTCGAAGAGCAAATGGTGGCCCTTTCGGACGATCAATTGCGCGCCAAGACCGCAGAGTTCAAGGCCCGTATCGCCAAAGGGGAAACCCTCGACAAGCTCTTGCCGGAAGCCTTCGCCGTCGCCCGCGAGGCCGGCAAGCGCGTCATGGGCATGCGCCACTTCGACGTGCAACTCGTCGGCGGCATGACCCTGCACGAAGGCAAGATTGCCGAAATGCGCACCGGTGAGGGCAAGACCCTCGTGGCTACCCTGGCTGTTTACCTCAATGCACTGTCCGGCAAGGGCGTGCACGTTGTGACCGTGAACGACTACCTGGCCCGCCGTGACGCCAACTGGATGCGCCCGCTGTATGAGTTCCTCGGCCTGACCGTCGGCGTCGTGACGCCGTTCCAGCCGCCGGAAGAGAAACGCGCCGCCTACGCCGCCGACATCACCTACGGCACCAACAACGAATTCGGTTTCGACTACCTGCGCGACAACATGGCGTTCAGCATGGATGAAAAATTCCAGCGTGAACTCAATTTTGCCGTGATCGACGAAGTCGACTCCATCCTCATCGACGAAGCGCGTACCCCGCTGATCATCTCCGGTCAGGCCGAGGACAGTTCCAAGCTGTACATGGAGATCAACAAACTGATCCCGCAGCTGGAACTGCACGTCGAAGAAGTCGAAGGCGAAGTCACCAAGGCCGGTCATTACACCGTTGATGAAAAGACCCGTCAGGTCGAACTCAACGAAGCCGGTCACCAGTTCATCGAAGACATGCTCACCCGCGTCGGCCTGCTGGCCGAAGGCGAGAGCCTGTACTCGGCACACAACCTGGGCCTGTTGACCCACGTCTATGCCGGTCTGCGTGCGCACAAACTGTTCAACCGCAACATCGAATACATCGTGCAGGACGGTCAGGTCGTACTGGTCGACGAACACACCGGTCGTACCATGCCGGGCCGTCGTCTCTCCGAAGGCCTTCATCAGGCCATCGAAGCCAAGGAAGGCCTGAACATCCAGGCCGAGAGCCAGACCCTGGCCTCGACCACCTTCCAGAACTACTTCCGTCTGTACACCAAGCTGTCCGGCATGACCGGTACCGCCGACACCGAAGCGTTCGAATTCCACCAGATCTACGGTCTGGAAGTCATGGTCATCCCGCCGAACAAACCGTTGGCGCGCAAAGACTACAACGACCTGGTGTTCCTCACCGCCGAAGAGAAATACGCGGCGATCGTGGCCGACATCAAGGAAAGCATGGCGGCCGGGCGCCCGGTGCTGGTCGGTACAGCGACCATCGAGACGTCCGAGCACATGTCGGCACTGCTTGTGAAAGAAGGCATCGAACACAAGGTTCTGAACGCCAAGTTTCACGAAAAGGAAGCCGAGATCATCGCCCAGGCCGGTCGTCCGGGCGCGCTGACCATCGCCACCAACATGGCCGGTCGTGGTACCGACATCCTGTTGGGCGGCAACTGGGAAGTGGAAGTCGCTTCGCTGGAAAACCCGACGCCTGAGCAGATCGCCCAGATCAAGGCCGACTGGCAGAAGCGTCACCAGCAAGTGCTGGAAGCCGGTGGCTTGCAGGTGATCGCTTCCGAGCGTCACGAATCGCGCCGTATCGACAACCAGCTGCGTGGCCGTGCCGGCCGTCAGGGTGACGCCGGTTCGAGCCGCTTCTACCTGTCGCTGGAAGACAGCCTGATGCGCATCTTCGCCTCCGACCGGGTGAAGAACTTCATGAAAGCCCTGGGCATGCAGCCGGGCGAAGCGATCGAACACCGCATGGTGACCAACGCGATCGAGAAGGCGCAGCGCAAGGTGGAAGGCCGCAACTTCGACATTCGCAAGCAACTGCTCGAGTTCGACGACGTCAACAACGAACAGCGTAAAGTGATCTATCACATGCGTAACACGTTGCTGGCCGCCGACAACATCGGTGAAACCATCGCCGATTTCCGTCAGGACGTGCTCAACGCCACCGTCAGCGCGCACATTCCGCCGCAATCGCTGCCAGAGCAGTGGGACGTGGCCGGTCTGGAAGCGTCGATCGAAAGCGATTTCGGCGTGAAACTGCCGATCCAGCAATGGCTTGACGAAGACGATCACCTGTACGAAGAAACCCTGCGCGAGAAGCTCATGACCGAGCTGATGGCGGCGTACAACGAGAAAGAAGATCAGGCCGGTGCCGAGGCGCTGCGCTCGTTCGAGAAGCAGATCGTCCTGCGCGTGCTGGACGACCTGTGGAAAGACCACCTGTCGACCATGGACCACCTGCGTCACGGCATCCACCTGCGTGGCTACGCGCAGAAGAACCCGAAGCAGGAATACAAGCGCGAGTCGTTCACGCTGTTCTCCGAGCTGCTGGATTCGATCAAGCGCGACTCGATCCGTGTGCTGTCGCACGTTCAGGTGCGCCGTGAAGATCCGGAAGCCGAAGAGCAACGCCTGCGTCAGGAAGCCGAAGCACTGGCCGCGCGCATGCAGTTCGAACACGCCGAAGCGCCAGGGCTGGATCAGCCGGAAGCACTGGGTGAAGAGGTCGATGTGGCCCTCGCCGCCGCCGCTGCCCCGGTTCGCAACGAGCAGAAGCTGGGCCGCAACGAACTGTGCTTCTGCGGTTCGGGCAAGAAATACAAGCATTGCCACGGGCAGATTCAATAAACCCGTTTCAATCGCTGAACACCCCGCGCCGCGACCGGCTTCTGCCGTCGCGGCGTTTTGCCATTTACACCACCGTCCTTTCCCTGGCGGTGCTGACATCATTGAGTAAGGAGCGCATTCATGGCTGTTGGTCTTGGTCCTTTGCCAACGTTGCACCCGGTTGCCGGTTTTGAACTCGGTATCGCTTCGGCCGGCATCAAGCGCCCCGGGCGCAAAGATGTCGTCGTGATGCGTTGTGCCGAAGGCTCGACCGTGGCGGGCGTGTTCACGTTGAACGCCTTTTGTGCCGCACCGGTGATCTTGGCGAAAAAACGCGTGCAGAACGCCGTGCGCTACCTGCTGACCAACACCGGCAACGCCAACGCCGGCACCGGCGAGCCGGGCCTGGCCGCGGCCGAGCGCACTTGCGCGAAACTGGCCGAACTGACCGGCGTCGACGCCAGCCAGATCCTGCCGTACTCCACCGGTGTCATCGGCGAGCCGCTGCCGGTCGAGAAGATCGAAGGCGCGCTGCAAGCGGCGCTGGACGATCTGTCGGAAAACAACTGGGAAGCTGCCGCCACCGGCATCATGACCACCGACACACTGCCCAAGGGTGCCAGTCGCCAGTTCCAGCATGATGGCGTGACCCTCACCGTCACCGGCATCAGCAAAGGCGCGGGCATGATCCGCCCGAACATGGCGACCATGCTCGGCTACATCGCCACTGACGCCAAAGTCTCGCGCGATGTGCTGCACAACCTGATGCTCGACGGCGCGAACAAGTCGTTCAACCGCATCACCATTGACGGCGATACCTCGACCAACGATTGCTGCATGTTGATCGCCACCGGCAAAGCCGCGCTGCCGGAAATCACCCGCGCTGAAGGCGAGCTGTTCGGCAAGCTGAAACAAGCGGTGTTCGAAGTGTGCATGGACGTGGCCCAGGCCATCGTGCGTGACGGCGAAGGCGCGACCAAGTTCGTCACCGTGCAAGTGAACGGCGGCGGCAATCACCAGGAATGCCTGGACGTCGGTTACACCGTGGCCCACTCGCCGCTGATCAAGACGGCGCTGTTCGCCTCCGACCCGAACTGGGGCCGTATTCTCGCCGCTGTCGGCCGTGCCGGTGTACCGGATCTGGACGTGAGCAAGATCGACGTGTTCCTCGGCGAGGTGTGCATCGCCAGCCGTGGCGCACGCGCCGCGACCTACACTGAAGCCCAGGGCTCGGCGGTGATGCAGCAGGAAGAAATCACCATCCGCATCGAACTGGGGCGCGGCGATTGCAGCGAAACCATCTGGACCACCGACCTGTCGCATGAATACGTGAAGATCAACGCTGAATACCGCACTTGATCTGATCCGGGACCGAGTCGCCGCCATCGCGAGCAGGCTCGCTCCCACAGGGTATTCTCGTCGCAGCTCGCTCCATTGTGGGAGCGAGCCTGCTCGCGAAAGCGGCGATCCGGACACAACACATTCAGAAGCATTCCTCTGACGAAAAGGCGCCACACCATGTCCCTGCACCTGATCATCGGCGACAAACTCCTTTCCTCCTGGTCCCTGCGCGCGGCTCTGGCGCTGGAACTGACCGGCGCACCGTACACAGAAGAAGTGATCAAGCTCGGCAAGCCCGACACCCGCGAGCGCCTGCTCGAGCATTCGCCGACCGGCAAGGTGCCGCTGCTGAAAACCACTCGCGGCGTCATTGCCGACTCGCTGGCCATTGCTGAATACCTGGCCGAGCAGTTTCCGTCCGAGTCGCTCTGGCCGAGCGACATCTTCTCGCGCGCGCAAGCACGCTCGGCCTGCGCACAGATGCACAGCGGCTTCTTCGCCCTGCGCAACCATATGCCGTTCCATCTTGGCCATGACGCTGCGCTGAGCCCGATGCCGCCGGAGGTGAAGGTCGACATCGAGCGCATGCTCGTGCTGTGGGCCGAATGCCGTGCGGCGGCGACAGAGGAGGGGCCGTACCTGTTCGGCCGCTTGAGTCTGGCCGATGCCTTCTTCGCGCCGATCGCCGTACGCCTGCGCACCTATCAGGTGAAGCTGCCGGCCATCGACGAAGCTTATGTCGAAACCCTTTACCAGTGGCCCGCGTTCAAGGCGTGGCAAAAGGCAGGACTGGAGGAATTGAACCGGTGAAACGTGTCCACGTCGCCGCTGCCGTCATTCGTGACGACAGTGGCAAAATCCTCATTGCCCGCCGTGCCGACACCCAGCACCAGGGTGGTCTGTGGGAGTTCCCCGGTGGCAAGGTCGAGGCCGATGAATCGGTTGAATCGGCACTGGCTCGCGAGCTGCACGAAGAGTTGGGGATCGTCGTCGGCGCAGCCCGCCCGCTGATCAAGGTTCGTCACGATTACCCGGACAAACAGGTCTTGCTGGATGTCTGGGAAGTCTCGTCGTTCAGCGGCGAACCCCACGGCGCGGAAGGCCAGCCACTCGCGTGGGTCACCGCGCGCGAGCTGGTCAACTATGAGTTTCCGGCGGCCAACCAGCCGATCGTTGCGGCAGCGCGTCTGCCTGCCGACTACCTGATTACTCCCGACGATCTCGAAACGCCGGCCCTGCTGCGCGGCATCCAGAAGGCGATTGCCGGCGGAATCAAACTGATCCAGCTCCGCGCGCCAAACGGCTACGATCCGAAATACCGCGATCTGGCGGTCGATGCGGTGGGTCTGTGTGCCGGCAAGGCGCAGTTGATGATCAAAGGGCCGTTCGAGTGGCTCGGCGATTTCCCCTCGGCCGGCTGGCACATCACCGCTGCACAACTGCGTAAATACGCGGCGGCGGGGCGTCCATTGCCGGCCGAGCGCTGGCTGGCGGCGTCCTGCCATAACGCTGAAGAGCTGGCGCTGGCCGAGCAAATGGGGGTGGACTTCGTCACCCTGTCGCCGGTGCAGCCGACGCTGACGCACCCGGACGCGCAGCCATTGGGTTGGGAGCAGGCCGCGGTGTTGATCGACGGTTTCAGCAAACCGGTGTTTCTGCTCGGTGGAGTAGGGCCGGCGGAGCGGGAACAGGCCTGGAGCGTTGGGGCTCAGGGTGTGGCGGGGATTCGGGCGTTCTGGCCTGATCCTGTAAAAAGCTGATGGCCCCATCGCGAGCAGGCTCACTCCTACAGTGATCGTGTTCCTTCACTTGGAATACGGTCGAATGTAGGAGTGAGCCTGCTCGCGATAGCCTATCTCCAAACGCTACGAATTTTGAGGCTTGGCCGCGGGCTGCCACAGAATCTCCGCCACACCCTGCCGCCGCGCAATCACCCGCGCCGCGACAAACAGCAAATCCGACAGCCGATTGATATACGCCAGGCCAACCCCGGCCAGCGGTTCCATCGCATTCAAGTGCTGACAGCGTCGCTCGGCGCTCCTTGCCAGGCTGCGACACACATGCGCCTGGGCAATCAGCGTTGAACCGCCCGGCAAAATGAAATTCTCCAGCGGCCCCAGTTCTTCATTCCACCCATCGATCGCTGCTTCCAGCCGTTCGATTTCGGCCTGGTTGAGTGCCTGATATTCAGGCATCGCCAATTCGCCCCCGAAGTCGAACAGGCGATGCTGACACGGCGCCAACACTTCGATCACTTCATTGAGCCCGGGATACGCCGCACGTTCGCCGAGCAACCCGGCCAACAGTACGCCGACCTGACTGTTCAGCGTATCGACCTCGCCAATCGCCTCGATACGCGGGTGATCCTTGGGCACGCGGCGGCCATCGCCCAGGCCGGTTTCGCCTTTGTCGCCGGTGCGGGTGTAAATCTTCGACAAGCGAAAGCCCATGGGTTACCTCGGTAGTTGATTGGTTTCGGCGGTGACGGGCGTTGGCTGCGTCAGCGGCAGGCGCAGGGTGAAGCAGGTGCCCTGGCCGGGCGCTGACTGCACTTCCATCTGCCCTTTGTGGTTGTTGGTAATGATGAAGTACGACACCGACAAACCCAGCCCGGTGCCCTGGCCGATTTCCTTGGTGGTGAAGAACGGTTCGAAGGTGCGCTTGCGCACGTTTTCGCTCATGCCGATGCCGTTGTCTTCCACCTGAATCTCGGCCCACGGCGGATTCAGTCGGGTGCGCAGAATGATGCGCCCCGGCTCGCTGTCGTCTTCGCGTTGGTGAATGGCCTGCGCAGCGTTTTTCAGCAGGTTGAGCAACACTTGCTCCAGTTCGTTGGCGGTGCCGGGCACCGGGCCGAGGGCCGGGTCGAACTGGCGAATGATTGCCTGACCCTTGAAATCGAAACCGATCGCCAGGTCGAAGTCATTGCCGGCGATCTCCACGGCTTGATCGATCAGCGCTGGCAGATCGCACGGGGCCATTTGCCGGGTGCTGCGGCGGCTGAAGCTGAGCATATGCGTAACGATTTTTGCCGCCCGCGCCCCGGCCTGCTGAATGCCATCGAGCAGTTGCGGCACTTCGCGGCCTTGCAGGTAACGGTTGACGGCATCCAGTTCGATGCCCAGTTGCTCGGCGGTTTCGAGGTTCTTCGGCAGCTCCGCCGACAGTCGTCGGCGAATGTTCTGCACGTTGTGCAGAATCGCGCCCAGCGGGTTGTTGATTTCGTGGGCCATGCCGGCGGCAAGACCACCGACCGAGAGCATTTTTTCCGACTGCACCATCATTTCTTCCAGCGACAAGCGCTGGGTGATGTCATCGATACGGATGACCACCCCACGCCCGGCACCGCCCATCAACGGATAAAACGTCAGCGCGTAATGCCGCGGTTCGTCACCCTTGAGCCAGGTGACCCGCTCTACTTTCGCCACGGTGTGCTGCTCGACCGTTTCCTTGAGCTGCGGCAGAAACGGTTTCAGCGGTTCGAAGGCGAGGAAGATCGGCTGGTTCAGCGCTTCGTCCAGGCGCGTGCCGGAAAGCGCGCTGGCCTCCTGGTTCCATTGGGTGACATAGAGCTGCTCGTCGAGGGCGATCAGCGCCGAAGGCATCGAATCAATGATGCTGTTGAGGTAGTTCTGGAAACCGGTGAGTTTTTTCTCGATCTTGCTGCGCACCTGGACTTCCAGTTCCAGCTTGCGGTTGGTGTGCCGGGTTTCCTCGGCCAGGCCCTGAGCCTGATCGTAGGCGGCTTGCGAGTCGTCGCGGGCGCGCTTGAGCTGCTGCTCGCGGGCCTCGATGCGCGACAGCATGGTATTGAAGGCCTCGGCGAGGCTGCCGATTTCGTCGTGGTTGCCACGGGCGGCGCGCAGGGCGTAGTTCTCTTCGCGGGTGACCTGGCGTGACAGTTCTTCGAGCTGATGAATCGGCCGGGTGATCAGGCGTTTGATCTGCCGGGCAATCACCAGCCACAGCAACACACTGAAAATCAGAATGCCGAGGCTGGCCGTCAGGGTGCCGGTGTAGAACGCCATCGGCAACTCGCTGCTCGCCACCAGCAGCAGGTGCCCAGGCTCGGTGCCGGGGCGGGGCAGGGTGATCAGCTGATTGCTGCGAAACTCGGTCAGTTGCCAGGCTTCGACATGCCGGTAGTGCGCTGGCAGGCTGAGTTTTTCGCCATGCTGCACCTGAGCGAGGCGTTCGCCCTTGCCGTCATACAACGCGGCAGCGCGCAGGGGCGAATAGCTGTCGAGTTCCTTGAGCAGTCGCTCGGCGTTGCGCGGCGATTGCAGGGCGTCGCTGACCAGGCTTGGATTGGCGATCAGCCGGCCGATGGTCTGCAAGGCCTGAGGCGCCATGCTTTCCTGGGAAATGTAATAGGCGGCGCTGATGAAAGTCAGGTTGGCGACCAGCAGAACGGTGGTCAACAGCACCAGCAGGGCAGCCAGCAATTTCTGGCCGACCGGCAGGTTTTCAAGGCGCTGGCGCAATGGCATCGGGTTTATCGCAACAAAGGAACAAGTCGCCAGCGTAGCCGCTGCTCAGTCGCTGGGCAATCCACGGCTGCGCAGATGGCTGATCAGGCGCTGCTGCAATTGGCTGAGGTGCGGCAGGTTCATCTGATGACGCGCGGCGACTGTGCAGGCGTGCCCCAACAGATAGCTGATTTCGGTGCGACGGCGGTTGGCAACGTCCTGGTACATCGAGGAGTAATTGGCCGCCGTGGCATGGATCACCCGTTCAACTTCCTGTTGCAGATTGTCGGCTGCCGCCGGCTGGCCGCAGCGCTCGAGCAACTCGGCAAGCTCACCGCACAGCGTGGCGACTTCGCACTGGTGCTGTTGCAGCCCGCCGTTGCGGCAGTCGTGCAGGACGGTCAGTGGATTGATTGCACAATTGAGCGCCAGTTTGCGCCACAACCGCGTGAGAATATCGGTGCTCCATTCGTGGGGGATCTTCGCCGCGTCGAGGTCGTCCAGCCAGGCCGGCGCGACGGGATGCCCGGCATCGCCCAGCCAGGTGAAGCCATGTCCGGCGAATACCACACGCCAGGCGCCATCGCGAAACGCGCCTTCGGTACTCGAGGCGCTGATGCAGCGCGCCAGGGGCACTCGTGCAGCCACGGCGTCCTGACTGCCGAGGCCATTCTGCAACAGGATCAGTTCGGCATCGGGTGCCAGGCGCGGCGCGAGCCGGGCAACGGCCTCTTCAGCGTCGTAGGCCTTGCATGCGACCAGCAGGCGGCGAATCGGTGCGGGGTTGTCCACGGTTTCGCCGGGAACTGCATAGGTGCTGGCTTGTCCGTTTTCTACCAGGGTCAGTCCGCCTGCGGCTTCATAGCTGCGCAGGCGCATCGGGTCACGCAGGATCAGCCTTACCGGCAATCCCGCACGGGCCAGTCGTGTCGCCCAAAGTGTGCCGAGGCTGCCGGCGCCGAGAACATGCCAGGGGGTCGACATCAGTTTTTTGCTCGATTGCGTACAGGCATGTGCGGCTCGCCGTATGGGTAGGAAAAGTCCCGTTATAATGAGCCCGATTTTAACCGCAAGCCAAGCGCGCTCCGCCCCATCGAGCGCGCCTTTTTATTGGAGAGATTACATGCCGTCGTTCGACGTGGTATCCGAACTGGACAAACACGAACTCACCAACGCGGTCGAGAACGCCGTGAAGGAACTCGATCGTCGTTATGACCTGAAAGGCAAAGGCAGCTTCGAGTTCAAGGAAAAGGACCTGACCGTCAGCCTGACCGCCGAAGCCGGCTTCCAGCTCGAAGCGATGATCGAAATCCTCAAGCTGGCGCTGGTCAAGCGCAAGATCGACGTGCAGTGCCTTGAGGTCAAAGAGGCTTACGCATCGGGCAAGCTGATGAAGCAGGACGCCGTGCTCAAGGAAGGCATCGACAAGGAGCTGGCGAAGAAGATTGTCGGCCACATCAAAGATGCCAAGCTCAAGGTCCAGGCCGCCATTCAGGGCGAGCAGGTCCGGGTGACCGGCAAGAAGCGTGACGACCTGCAGGAAGCCATCGCGGCCCTGCGTGCCAAGGAATTCGGCATGCCGCTGCAGTTCAACAATTTCCGCGACTAAGCTTGGTTTGTGACTGTGTGGGAGCGACGGTCCGACGCCTCGGCTTGCTCGCGAATGCAATGTGTCAGTCAATTCTTGTTGAATGACACAGCGTTTTCGCGAGCAGGCTTGCTCCCATATTATTTTGTGTATCCCCCGGGAAGGGGAAAATCAGGAGATGGAACATGGACTTGAATGCTGAAGTGGACAACCTGGTCAAGGCATCCCAGGCGTGGATCCCGATGATCATGGAATACGGCAGCCGCGTGCTGCTGGCGGTGATTACCCTGGCCATCGGCTGGTGGCTGATCAACAAGGTCACGCAAAAACTCGGCGGCCTGCTGGCCCTGCGCAATGCCGACCTGGCGCTGCAAGGCTTTATCAGCAGCCTGGCGAACATCATTCTCAAGGTGCTGCTGATTGTCAGCGTCGCCTCGATGATCGGCGTGGAAACCACCTCGTTCGTTGCCGCCATCGGTGCTGCCGGTCTCGCCATTGGCCTGGCGCTGCAAGGTAGCCTGGCGAATTTCGCCGGCGGCGTGCTGATTCTGTTGTTCCGTCCGTTCCGTATCGGCGACTGGATTGAAGCACAGGGCGTGGCGGGCACCGTCGACAGCATTCAGATCTTCCACACGGTGCTGCGTACCGGCGACAACAAGACCATCATCCTGCCCAACGGCAATCTGTCGAACGGCATCATCACCAACACCAACCGTCAGCCGACCCGCAAGGTTGTGTTCGATGTCGGTGTCGATTACGAGGCGGATCTGCAGAAGGCCCGGCAGGTGCTGCTGGACCTGGCCAAAGACGAGCGCGTGCTGCAGGACCCTGAGCCACAAGCGGTGATTTCGACACTGGGCGACAGTTCGATCACGGTTTCCCTGCGTGTGTGGGTTAAAACTGCCGATTACTGGGATGTGATGTTCATGTTCAATGAACTATCGCGCGATCGTTTGAAGGCTGCAGGAATTGATATTCCTTTTCCGCAGCGCGTTATTCGTGTAATGCAGGAACCGGCAACTAAATGATAGGTTGCTAATTAACTGCCTGACCTGGCAGTCAATGCGGGTGAACGCAGCAACAATAAAAAAGGCCCATCCTGAGATGGGCCTTTTTATTTGTTATCGCAAACTAACTGGATGCGATTACAACAGCGACAGCGGGTAGTCGACGATCAGACGGAACTCTTTGATGTCGCCTTCGCCCTGGTCAGCGTTAGCCTGGTGCCATGCTTGACGAATGCGGAAGGAGAGGTCTTTTGCTGGGCCAGACTGAACAACGTACTTGGCTTCCAGGTTGGTTTCGTTGTGCTTGCCATCTTCGCCATACAGGCCAGCGTAGGCGCTGCCCGAAGGGGTGTGGGTGCCGTCGATGTCCCAACCTTTCACGTAACGGGTCATGAAGCTCAGACCTGGAACGCCGTACTCGGCCATCTTGATGTCGTAACGGATCTGAGCGGATTTCTCGTTCGGACCGTTGAAGTCAGAGTACTGGATCGAGTTGGCGAGGAAAATCGAGTCGCCACCACGGTTGTTCTTGCCGACGCCGATGTAGTCGAACGGGGTGTCACCGTTGACCTTCTGGAAGCCCAGGGTAATGGTGTGCGCTTTCAGGAACGAAAGAGCGGTCGCCAGGGAGAACGTGGTGTTGCTGATATCGCCGGCTTTCGCATCACCGGTGTCAGTGGTGCGGTAGATGTTGAAGTCGGTGTTCAACGAAGTGTCACCACTGAAAGGCGTGGTGAGGTTGACGTTGGCGTAGTACTGGTTCCAGATGTCTTCGAGCTTGGCACCGTAGAGCGAGGCGCTCAGGTTTTCGGTGATGCCGTATTTGCCGCCGAAGTAGTCGATGGTGTTGGCTTCAACGCCAGCGTAGTTGGCGTACAGGCCACCTTCGCGGGAGTTACGGTCCTGGCTGGTACCGGAGTAGAAGTGACCGGCTTCCAGATCAAGATCCTTGATCTCGCTGCTCTGCAGCTGGAAGCCGCTGGCAGTTTGCGGAAGGATGCGGGAGCCACCGACAGCGAACACAGGAGAGGTGCTCGGCTGCATGTCACCGACTTTCAGCTCGGTTTTCGATACGCGGAACTTGACGGCAGCGCCGGCTTTGCCCTGGCTGTCGTTAACTTCGCCATCGGCGTCGCGGCTCATGTTGCCGGTGCCGCCGGTGCCATCGCCACCGTCGAGTTTGATTGCCAGGTAGCCGAAGGCGTCAATGCCCACGCCTACGGTGCCTTGGGTGTAACCAGAGCTGAAGTTACCCCAGATACCCTGGGTCCAGTCTTTCTGGTCGTTGCCGCCATTCTTGTTATCACGGTTGAAGTAATAGTTGCGGATCAACAGATCGGCTTTGGCGTCTTCAACGAAGCCTTTGGCTTCAGACTGATCACTTACAAACGGGGCGGC
Organism: Pseudomonas hamedanensis; assembly: GCF_014268595.2. Lineage (NCBI taxonomy): Bacteria > Pseudomonadati > Pseudomonadota > Gammaproteobacteria > Pseudomonadales > Pseudomonadaceae > Pseudomonas > Pseudomonas hamedanensis. Next base: position 5,199,706 of record NZ_CP077091.1, on the reverse strand, counting down.
CGTAGCCAACTGAGAACTGGCGGCTGCTGCAACTGCCAGTGCGATCATGCTCCACTTCATCACGCGCATCGTGATTTGCTCCTTTGGTTTTTAGAAGAGTACTGCCGTCCCACCTGTTTTATTATCTGGGCGGCTCTTTCTTTTTGTGTCGGCGCAAACTTATATCACGCCGACAATGTTGGCGATACTTGCGAAACCAACCTTTCAGCTTCTTTACGCGGTTGTCGCAAAGGAAGCGGTGGATGTCGCAAATTCACAGTACCGATGCAGCCGGACTGACAACTTTATCGCTGTTTCTGGGCCTTTTTGCATCGGTAAAAAAGAGTCCCTGGCAAAACACTTGAATCTCCATCGGGCAACCCTGCCACTGTTCTTATGGGACTTGGGCGACCGCTTCCAGCAGTGCGCTTATAGTCCATACGGTTATGAATGCAACAAGCGTGCACAAACCGCAAAACCGCTGCGGTTATTTTTCTGCGCTGCGCCCGCATATGTGAAAACCTTGTGAAAACGGGGCCTCTGGCCTGTTTTTGTCGTGGGCTTGACGGCGTTCCCACAATGGTGTTGCAGCGCACCAAAGGCGCGCATGACAACCCAAAACGTTACCGGTTCACCCCGCAGTGAGTATTTGGCGGATGCCCGACCCAGTGAGCGTAGACGTGATGTGCGGTTTTGGTGCAAAAAAATCACAGCTGACTCTGAGTTAATCTGGCGGAGAGGGATCCAAGGTGGCGCGCCTCAAGGATTTCCGTCCTGTTTCTCAAGTCGAAACTTAAGGTAAGGCTCGTGTTGGTGCGCTGCTGAGATAAATGTTTCATGTCGGGGCATCGGCGATTTGAGGGTGCGGTTGAGGTGAAGGTCGCTGCGTTCGCAGGTATGCTGCCGTTCAGTCGCTTGGTGCGCCGCTTCTTGGGAGCGACCGCTAAGCTGAGTTAAAGGATCAGCCGGGAGTACACACTGTGTTTGCTTTAGATTCACGACTTCAACAGGACACGCTGGTCATCGGCGACTTCCCGCTCTGCCGGCTGTTGTTGTCCAACGACTCGAACTACCCGTGGTTTATCCTGGTGCCTCGTCGCGACGATATCAGTGAGTTGTTTCAATTGGATGTCGCTGACCAGCAGCAGCTTTGGCAGGAGACCACCGCGCTGGCCGAACTGCTGAAGGATTCGTTCGACGCCGACAAACTGAACGTCGCGACGTTGGGCAACGTTGTCAGTCAGTTACATATGCATGTCATCGTGCGCAAGCGGGACGATGCCGCTTGGCCGGCGCCGGTCTGGGGCAGGCATGCGGCCAAACCGTACAGCGCAGAACAGGTAGCGGCCATTCGCGAACGCCTGCGTCTGGTGCTGACCGAAGAATTCACTTTTGTGGAGGGCTGAGTCATGAGCCTGGAACAACGCGTTACCGATCTGGAAAGCCGCATGGCCTTTCAGGACGACACCATTCAGGCATTGAACGATGTGCTGGTGGCCCAGCAGCGAGTGGTTGAGCGTCTGCAGTTGCAGATGCAAGCGCTGCTCAAGCGTCAGGAGGAAATGGTCGGGCAGTTCGGTGCTTTTGAAGAAGACGCGCCGCCGCCGCATTATTGATCCATTCGACAGGCATAAAAAAACCGCGAACAGCCAGGCTGCTCGCGGTTTTTTTTGCCTTGGATCAGCGGCGCGGCAAGGCGGCGATGACGTCCTCGGCTTGCAGGCCTTTGTCGCGGTTCATCACCGAGAACTCGACGCGCTGGCCTTCAACCAGAACGCGGTGGCCTTCGCCACGGATGGCGCGAAAGTGCACGAAAATATCATCACCGGAATCCCGGGAGATAAACCCGAAACCCTTCGAGGTGTTGAACCACTTCACGGTGCCGGTATCGCGGTTGCTCATGTCGTAATGGGTCGGCGCGGCCGCCGGCGACGACTTGTAGAAGCTGACGGCCAGGTGCAGCACCACGGCAACCACGGCGATCAACAGACTGAACAACACCGCAGGCTGGCCGGCGATGACGGGCATCGGCGCGATCAGGGTCAGGGTTTGCAGGACGACGGTCAGTACCAGCAGCGCGCTGACCAGGTTTTGCAGATGCTGGCGCGGGCCTTTATTCCAGTAAGGAATCACCGGAGCAATGACCAGGTTCAGCAGGCCGAAAAAGGCCAGGTAAAGTGCATCGGGTTGTTGCAGGTAAGGAACGGCTTCGGATTTCAGGCTGGGTATGAACGACAGCAGCAAGGCTGCTGCGCCCATTAGCAGGTGGACGATTTTCAACATTTTGATTGGCTCACGTTATGACGGCTCACAAGGAAGAGCTGAAGGCGCACGGTTCGCTTCGGAACAAAATAAGAGGCGGTGGACACGTTCACGGCATCAGCCTATGCGCAACACCCCGGAAAATGGGGCATGGCGACACACTGCCTATTTAACAGCAAAGCCTGCGGCTACTCAAATCAGCCCGGCCAATGGCACGCTGTCGGTCGATTTGTCGCAGCCTGTTTGCCGTTTGGGGTCGGCAGGCTGCCGGCAGTCTTGCTAGAGTGGGTCTGCACCTGTTGGATGAATTCAATCGCCTTTAGGGGGTAAACATGGCAATCGATATCGGTATCAGTGAAGAAGACCGCAAGTCCATCGTCGAAGGGCTGTCACGCCTGCTGTCGGACACTTACGTGCTGTACCTGAAAACCCATAACTTCCACTGGAACGTCACCGGTCCGATGTTCCGCACCCTGCACCTGATGTTCGAGGAGCAATACAACGAACTGGCGCTGGCGGTGGACTCGATCGCCGAGCGTATCCGCGCGCTGGGCTTCCCGGCACCGGGCGCCTATGCCACCTACGCCCGTCTTTCTTCCATCAAGGAAGAGGAGGGCGTACCGAGCGCCGAGGACATGATCAAGCAATTGGTTGAAGGTCAGGAAGCGGTGACTCGCACCGCGCGGGGCATCTTCCCGCTGCTCGACAAGGTCAGTGACGAGCCGACCGCTGACCTGCTGACCCAGCGCATGCAGGTGCACGAGAAGACCGCGTGGATGCTGCGCGCACTGCTGGAAGCGTAAGCCGGGCGCGCGGGCCATCAGGTTCATGGCTCGCGCGCTGTCCGCAATCTTACCTGTGTCGTCGGCTTATCCTACGGTGACGGTCAATTAGTCGTCTGGATATAACTTTGTGTCTGCGCTTTTATGAAAGCCACAGGATGTGACTTTTCAAACAAGCAGAGATGGCAAAGGAGTGTCAGCGATATGGTAGAAGGAGACAGGCGAGGCGACAGGGTTGTCGGCTTGCCACATGAATTGAAAGTCGATCCGTTCATCCACGAATTCGACATGGCATTGATTCAGCCATTGTCCCGATCCGTGCGGCTGAACGGTTATGCGACCTGCCTGCGGCTGGAGCAGGTTTACTGGAACATCCTCGGTAACATGGCCGCAGACAATTGCTGTTCGATCAGCTCGCTGCTGTCCCACGTCGACCGTGAAGTGCATCTTCGCCATGGCGGGGTGAAGAATTTCAGCGCGCTGGTGCGGGTGGTGTGTGTCATGAATGGCGTCCGGCAAGCGACGCCGACCGATTCGCCCTGAGCGACGGTTGCAAACGAGGCCGCCGCCTGTGCAGTCTTACGGCTGCACAGGCGGCATTTAATCGATATAATCCCGCCCTTTCGCCGCAAAGCCCCGCGCGCGGCGGCAACCTGATCGCCGAGACACCTCCATGCCGATGTACGATTACCAATGTGCTTCCTGTGGTCATCAGTTGGAAGCCATCCAAAAGATCAGTGACGCACCGCTGGTCGACTGCCCGGCCTGCCAGGCGCCCGAACTGAAGAAGCAGCTGTCCATGCCGGGTTTTCGCCTCAGCGGCAACGGTTGGTACGAGACCGATTTCAAGACCGGAGCCAAGAAGAACCTGGCCGGTGGCGACAAAGCTGACTAGGGTTCAATCCCTGGACGAACGACACGCGTGAGTTTCCGCACCGCCTCAGTGCGCCGGAATCTCCACCGAATATCGAATGACGAGAAGCGAACCATTATCATGATGCGCAGCCACTATTGCGGCCAACTGAACGAAAGCCTGGATGGCCAGGAAATTACCCTTTGCGGATGGGTTCACCGTCGCCGCGACCACGGCGGGGTGATTTTCCTCGATATCCGTGATCGTGATGGTCTGGCCCAGGTGGTATTCGATCCGGATCGCGCCGAGAGCTTCGCCGCTGCCGATCGCGTGCGCAGTGAGTACGTCGTGAAAATCACCGGCAAGGTGCGCCTGCGTCCGGCCGGCGCCACCAACGCCAACATGGCCTCGGGCATGATCGAAGTGCTGGGTTATGAACTGGAAGTGTTGAACGAGTCGGAAACCCCGCCGTTCCCGCTCAACGAATACTCCGACGTCGGCGAAGAAACCCGTCTGCGCTATCGCTTCCTCGACCTGCGTCGTCCGGAAATGGCCGAGAAGCTGCGCCTGCGTTCGCGCATGACCACCAGCATTCGTCGCTTCCTCGACGAGAACGGCTTCCTCGACGTCGAAACGCCGATCCTGACCCGTGCCACTCCTGAAGGTGCGCGTGACTATCTGGTGCCGAGCCGCACCCACGCCGGTTCGTTCTTCGCCCTGCCGCAATCGCCGCAACTGTTCAAGCAACTGCTGATGGTGGCCGGTTTCGACCGTTACTACCAGATCGCCAAGTGCTTCCGCGACGAAGACCTGCGTGCCGACCGTCAGCCGGAATTCACCCAGATCGACATCGAGACCAGCTTCCTCGATGAAAAAGAGATCATGGGCCTGACCGAACAAATGATCCGCAACCTGTTCAAGGAGGTGCTGGGTCTGGAGTTCGGTGAATTCCCGCACATGACCTTTGAAGAAGCCATGCGCCGCTACGGTTCGGACAAGCCGGACCTGCGTATCCCGCTGGAACTGGTTGACGTTGCCGACCAGTTGAAAGAAGTCGACTTCAAAGTGTTCAGCGGTCCGGCCAACGACCCGAAATGCCGTATCGCCGCACTGCGCGTTCCTGGCGGGGCGAGCATGCCGCGCAAGCAGATCGACGATTACACCAAGTTCGTCGGCATCTACGGTGCCAAGGGCCTGGCGTACATCAAGGTCAACGAGCGTGCGGCCGGTGTTGAGGGTCTGCAATCGCCGATCGTGAAAAACATCCCTGAAGACAAGCTCAACGTGATCCTCGATCGTGTTGGCGCAGTCGATGGCGACATCGTGTTCTTCGGTGCCGACAAGGCCAAGATCGTCAGCGAAGCCCTGGGCGCGCTGCGCATCAAGCTCGGTCACGACCTCAAGCTGCTGACCTGCGAGTGGGCGCCGATGTGGGTCGTCGACTTCCCGATGTTCGAAGAGAACGACGACGGCAGCTTCTCCGCACTGCACCACCCGTTCACCGCGCCGAAGTGCTCGCCGCAAGAACTCGAAGCCAACCCGGCCGGCGCGCTGTCCCGCGCGTACGACATGGTGTTGAACGGTACTGAGCTGGGCGGCGGTTCGATCCGTATCCACCGCAAGGAAATGCAGCAAGCGGTATTCCGTCTGCTGGGCATCAATGAAGCGGAACAGGAAGAGAAATTCGGCTTCCTGCTCGACGCGCTGAAATACGGTGCACCGCCGCACGGTGGTCTGGCCTTCGGTCTGGACCGTCTGGTAATGCTGATGACCGGCGCCCAGTCGATCCGCGAAGTGATCGCCTTCCCGAAAACCCAGAGTGCTGCCGACGTGATGACGCAAGCACCGGGCGTGGTGGACGCCAAGGCATTGCGCGAGCTGCACATTCGTTTGCGCGAAACGCCAAAGGCTGAGTAAGACGGGCCTGAAGGCGCATCTTCGGATGCGCCTTTTTTCTTTCTCAGGTCGAGATTTTTTAATTGCTGGCCCTTCACAAGCTGGGCGGGCAAGGTTTCAAAGAGAATTCGGAGCGAGTTATGGCAGGTCATTCCAAGTGGGCAAACATCAAGCACCGCAAAGAACGTCAGGATGCCAAGAGGGGCAAGATCTTCACCAAGTGGATCCGTGAACTGACCGTTGCGGCCCGGCAGGGCGGCGGCGATCCGGGTTCCAACCCGCGTTTGCGTCTGGCCCTGGACAAGGCGCTGAGCGCCAACATGAGCCGTGACATCATCGACCGCGCCGTGGCGCGCGGTGCCGGTGCCACCGAGGCCGACAACGTCGAAGAGCTGACCTACGAAGGTTACGGCCCGGGCGGCGTGGCGGTGATGGTCGAGTGCATGACCGACAACCGCAACCGTACCGCCGCCGCGGTGCGCCACGCTTTCAGCAAGTGTGGCGGAAACCTGGGCACTGACGGTTCGGTGGCGTATCTGTTCGAGCGCAAGGGTCAGATCAGCTTTGCGCCAGGCGTCGATGAAGACGCACTGACCGAAGCGGCGCTGGAAGCCGATGCCGATGACGTGGTTACGCACGAAGACGGTTCGATCGACGTGTTCACCTCCTTCACCAGCTTCTATGCGGTGCGTAATGCACTGGAAGCCGCTGGATTCAAAGGTGATGACGCGGAAATCGTCATGCAGCCGACCACCAGCGCCGAACTGGATCTGGAAGGTGCGGAGAAAGTGCTCAAGCTGATCGACATGCTTGAAGACCTGGATGACGTGCAGAACGTCTATTCCAACGCGGATATCCCCGAAGACGTGGCCGCCCAGCTCGGCTGATTAGCGACTAGTCTTCCTGTGGGAGCGAGCCTGCTCGCGAAAGCGGTGTGTCATTCAGCACCTGTATCTGCTGACATATCGCCTTCGCGAGCAGGCTCGCTCCCACATTTGTAATGGGTGTCAGGTAAATCGTTTTTATGAATCTGCAGGCGTTATGACTCTAATTCTTGGTATCGACCCCGGTTCGCGCATCACCGGTTACGGGATCGTTCGCGATACCGGGCGGGGCGGCTGCATCTATGTGGCCTCGGGCTGTATTCGCACCGGGTCCGGCGAGCTGCATGAGCGTCTGCAAATCGTCTATCGCGGCGTGCGCGAGATCATCAAGACCTATGGCCCGGTGACCATGGGCATCGAGAAGGTCTTCATGGCGAAGAACGCCGACTCGGCGCTTAAGCTGGGTCAGGCGCGCGGCGCAGCGATTGTTGCCGGCGCAGAAGAATGCCTGGAAATCGCCGAATACACCGCCACGCAGGTCAAGCAGGCCGTGGTCGGCACCGGTGCTGCCAATAAAGAGCAGGTGCAAATGATGGTCATGCACATGCTCAAGCTGACCAGCAAACCGCAAATCGATGCCTCGGATGCCCTCGCTATTGCCATTTGTCACGCACACACCCGTTCCAGCCTGTTACCGCACGGCTTGGGAACCGCACGCAGTCGTGGCGGGCGCCTGCGTCTCTGATAGCATCAGCATCAATTTTCCTGAAAGTGGCTTTTCGATGCCTGTGTTGTCGGCGCGCAAGCCCTATTCAATCGTCGCCAGCCCACGGCTGGCCAGCGCTCAAGGATTCAAAACGTGATTGGACGCTTGCGCGGCACCCTGGCTGAGAAACAGCCGCCGCACCTGATTCTGGATGTAAACGGCCTTGGCTATGAGCTGGAAGTGCCCATGACCACCCTTTATCGTCTGCCGTCGGTCGGTGAACCGCTGACCCTGCATACCCACTTGGTCGTACGCGAAGACGCGCAGTTGCTCTATGGCTTTGCCGGCAAGCGTGAGCGAGACTTTTTCCGTGAGTTGATCCGTCTCAATGGGGTCGGGCCGAAACTGGCGCTGGCGCTGATGTCGAGCCTGGAAGTCGATGAGCTGATTCGTTGCGTGCAGTCCCAGGACACGTCGGCGCTGACCAAGGTGCCGGGCGTCGGCAAGAAGACCGCCGAGCGTCTGTTGGTCGAGCTCAAGGATCGCTTCAAGGCTTGGGAAACCTCGCCGGCGATGTTTGCGCTGGTGCCGAATCAGCCGGACGGCCCGGCGCCGGTCAATACCGCCGAGAACGATGCGGTCAGCGCACTGATTTCCCTGGGCTATAAGCCGCAGGAAGCGAGCAAGGCGATTTCCGCGATCAAAGAGAAAAACCTGAGCAGTGAAGACATGATCCGCCGCGCCCTGAAGGGAATGATTTAAGTGATTGAAGCTGATCGTCTGATTGCCGCCGCGCACAGCCCGCGCGAACGCGAAGAAGTCCAGGACCGGGCGATTCGTCCGGTCAGCCTGGCCGATTACATTGGCCAGCCGACCGTGCGCGAGCAGATGGAGCTGTTCATCCAGGCCGCTCGCGGCCGTAGCGAATCGTTGGATCACACGCTGATCTTTGGTCCGCCGGGGCTGGGCAAAACGACCCTGGCCAATATCATCGCGCAGGAAATGGGCGTGTCGATCAAGAGCACCTCGGGGCCGGTGCTTGAGCGTCCGGGTGATCTGGCGGCATTGCTGACCAACCTTGAGCCGCACGACGTGTTGTTCATCGACGAAATCCATCGTCTGTCGCCGATCGTGGAAGAAGTGCTGTACCCGGCGATGGAAGACTTTCAGCTCGACATCATGATCGGCGAAGGGCCGGCAGCACGCTCGATCAAACTGGATCTGCCACCGTTCACCCTGGTCGGCGCGACCACCCGCGCCGGCATGCTGACCAACCCGCTGCGTGACCGTTTCGGTATCGTCCAGCGCCTTGAGTTCTACAGCACGGCGGATCTGGCGACGATTGTCAGTCGTTCGGCGGCCATTCTTGGTTTGCCGCTCGATCCGGAGGGGGCGTTCGAGATCGCTCGTCGCGCCCGGGGTACGCCACGGATCGCCAACCGCCTGCTGCGTCGAGTGCGCGACTTCGCTGAAGTCCGCGCCAAGGGCCACATCACCAAAGCGGTGGCGGACCTGGCGTTGAACCTGCTGGATGTCGATGAACACGGTTTCGATCATCAGGACCGGCGTCTGCTGCTGACCATGATCGAGAAGTTCGATGGCGGGCCGGTCGGGATCGACAGTCTCGCCGCCGCAATCAGCGAAGAGCGCCATACCATCGAAGACGTGCTGGAACCGTATCTGATTCAACAGGGCTACATCATGCGCACGCCGCGGGGCAGGGTGGTGACGCGGCATGCCTATCTGCATTTCGGTTTAAACATTCCGTCACGAATGGGCGAAATGCCCGTGGCAGACGAGTTTCTCGATGCTGCGGACGACTGATACACATTTGCTGTCGATTTATTCAGGGTTTGTACTGTCAGACGACGGTACTTTTACGGTAAAGCCTCGAATCAATGAAAAACAGTTGCCTGGCCGGATTGGCAACCTGAGGAGTAAGCACTAGAGTATGCGCGCGCAAAACGGGCTTGGGCCGTTCGCACATCGTTGTCGCGTTTATTACGAAGACACCGATGCGGGCGGCATCGTGTATTACGTTAATTACCTCAAGTTTATGGAACGGGCTCGAACCGAGCGGCTTCGCGAACTGGGCTTTGCCCAATCGCAGCTTGCCGGAGAGGACCTGTTGTTCGTCGTGCACTCCAGCGAAGCGCGCTACCACGCGCCGGCGCGACTGGACGACGAACTGCTGGTAAGCGCTGATGTAACCGAATTGAACCGTGCCAGCCTGCGCTTCAAACAGCAGGTCAGGCGGGCCACGGATAATGTGCTGCTCTGTGAAGGGCAGTTTTTGGTGGCCTGCGTGCGCACCGACAGTTTGAAACCCCGGGCCCTTCCCGAAGACCTGCGTGCGGCCTTCGCCGACGCGGTCGGCCCGGGTACACACTCAAAGCAGGAGATAAAGCGTGGAAGCTAACGTCGTCGACCATTCCTCCATGTGGAGCCTGGTCAGCAATGCCAGCATCGTGGTGCAGTTGGTAATGTTGACTCTGGTGGCCGCATCGGTGACCTCATGGATCATGATCTTTCAGCGCAGCAACTTGCTGCGTGCCGGTCGACGCGCCCTGGAGAGCTTCGAGGAGCGCTTCTGGTCGGGTATCGACCTGTCCAAGCTGTACCGTCAGGCGGGCAGCAACCCGGATCCGGATTCGGGCGTCGAGCAGATTTTTCGTGCCGGTTTCAAGGAATTCTCCCGCCTGCGTCAGCAGCCAGGGGTCGATCCTGAAGCGGTGATGGAAGGTGTGGCCCGTGCCATGCGCGTGGCTATCTCCCGGGAAGAAGAGAAGCTCGAGCAGAGCCTGCCGTTCCTCGCCACTGTCGGTTCGGTCAGCCCGTACATCGGCCTGTTCGGTACCGTGTGGGGCATCATGAACTCCTTCCGCGGCCTGGCCAGTGCCCAGCAAGCGACCCTGGCCACCGTGGCCCCGGGTATCGCCGAAGCCCTGATCGCCACCGCGATCGGCCTGTTCGCCGCGATCCCGGCGGTCATCGCTTACAACCGTTTTGCTGCTCGCAGCGAAACCTTGCTGGGCCGTTACTACACCTTCGCCGATGAATTCCAGGCGATCCTGCACCGCAAAGTGCACACCAGCGAAGAATAAGCAGGTATTTCCCGATGGCTTTAATCGCTCGAGCTCGCAAAAAGCGCAAGCCGGTCGCCGAGATGAACGTGGTGCCTTACATCGACGTGATGTTGGTGCTGCTGGTCATCTTCATGGTGACTGCGCCGATGCTCAATCAGGGCGTGAAAGTTGATCTGCCCAAGGTTTCCAGCGAAGCCTTGCCGCAGGACAACAACACTCAGGTCCTGACCATTTCGATCAAGGCTGACAAGACCTATTACTGGAACCTTGGCAGCGAAGTCGACACCGAGAAGCAACAGGACAGGGCCATGACCCTGCCGCAAATGACGGACGCGGTGACCAAGATCATTCGCGCCGGCACCGAGGGCGGCAAACGTACCCAGGTGTTCATTCGTGGCGACAAGACTGTCGACTACGGCGCCGTCATGGGTGCCATGGGCGGGTTGCAGAAAGCCGGGGTCGGTAACGTTGGTCTGATTACCGAGGCCCCCTGATGCAGCAACAGCGAGAGCCGTCCGCCTCGGAAAGCTACTTCTGGCCTAGTGTTCTGGCAATTGTCCTGCACGTGCTGGTGTTCGGCATGCTGTTCGTCAGCTTTGCCTTCACGCCGGAACTGCCGCCGGCCAAGCCGATCGTCCAGGCGACTCTGTACCAGCTGAAATCAAAAAGTCAGGCGACCACCCAGACCAATCAGAAGATTGCGGGTGAGGCGAAGAAATCCGCCGCGCGCCAGACTGAAGTCGAACAGATGGAACAGAAAAAGATCGAGCAGGAAGCGGTGAAGGCGGCGGAACAAAAGAAAGAGGAATCGGCTCAAAAGGCCGAGGAAGCCAAGAAGGCCGACGAGGCGAAAAAAGCGGACGAAGCGAAAAAGGCGGATGAAGCCAAGAAAGCCGACGACGCGAAGAAAGCCGAGGCCAAAAAGGCTGAAGAGAAACAATTGGCTGATATAGCCAAGAAGAAAGCCGAAGACGAAGCGAAGAAGGCTGCCGAGGAAGAGGCCAAGAAAGCCGCTGCCGAAGAAGCCAAGAAGAAGATCGTCGAAGACGCGAAGAAGAAAGCCGCCGAAGACGCCAAGAAGAAAGCTGAAGCTGACGAGGCGAAGAAGAAAGTCGCCGAGGACGCGAAGAAGAAAGCCGCTGCCGATGCTGCGAAGAAGAAAGCGCAGGAAGCAGCACGTAAATCCGCCGAAGACAAAAAGGCTCAGGCCCTGGCAGATTTGCTTTCCGATACGCCGCAGCGCCAGCAGGCCCTGGCCGATGAGCAGGGCGACGAAGTCGCGGGCAGTTTCGATGACCTGATTCGGGCACGAGCGGCAGAAGGGTGGGCGCGTCCTCCTTCGGCACGCAAAGGCATGACGGTCGTGCTGCAAATCGGCATGTTGCCGGACGGCACGGTGACCTCGGTCAGCGTGGCCAAATCCAGTGGCGACGGTCCGTTCGATGCTTCGGCAGTGGCGGCGGTCAAGAATATTGGACGTTTGACAGAAATGCAGGGAATGAAGCCGAGCGATTTCGCTCCGTATCGTTCGTTCAAGATGACATTCACACCTGAGGATTTAGCCTTGTGAGAAACCTTCTTCGAGGAATGCTGATCGTGATCTGCTGCATGGCAGGGATCGCGATGGCGGATGAAAAGAACATTCTGGTCACCAGCGGCAGCGATCGGGCCACCCCGATCGCCGTTGTACCGTTCGGCTTCCAGGGCGGTGCCGTCCTGCCGGACGACATGGCTGAAATCATTGGCAATGACCTGCGCAACTCGGGCTACTACTCGCCGATTCCAAAGCAGAACATGATCAGCCAGCCAAGCCAGCCGAGCGAAATCATCTTCCGTGACTGGAAGGCTGTCGGTGCGCAATACATGATGGTCGGCAGCATTGTTCCAGCGGGCGGTCGCCTGCAGGTGCAGTGGGCACTGTTCAACGTTGCTACCGAACAGAAAGTGGCCGATGGCAGCGTTTCCGGTACCACCGAACAGCTGCGCGACATGGCGCACTACATCTCCGACCAGTCGTTTGAAAAGCTCACCGGTATCAAAGGCGCGTTTTCGACCCGTCTGCTGTACGTGACGGCCGAGCGGTTCTCCGAGAAGAACACCCGCTATACCCTGCAGCGTTCGGACTATGACGGTGCACGCGCCGTAACTCTGCTGCAATCGCGCGAGCCGATCCTGTCGCCGCGTTTCGCACCGGATGGCAAGCGTATCGCCTACGTGTCGTTCGAGCAGAAGCGCCCACGTATCTTCATGCAGAACATTGATACCGGTCGCCGTGAGCAGATCACCAACTTCGAAGGCCTGAACGGTGCGCCAGCCTGGTCGCCGGACGGCAATCGCCTGGCGTTCGTGCTGTCCAAGGACGGTAACCCGGACATCTACGTGATGAACCTCGGTTCGCGTCAGATCACCCGCGTCACCGCAGGCCCTGGCATCAACACCGAACCGTACTGGGGCAAGGATGGCTCGACCATCTATTTCACCTCCGACCGTGGCGGCAAACCACAGATCTACAAAACCAGCGCCAGTGGCGGTGGTGCCGAGCGTGTGACGTTCGTAGGCAACTACAACGCCAACCCTAAACTCTCGGCCGATGAAAAGACTTTGGTGATGATCCACCGTCAGGATGGCTTCACCAATTTCAAGGTGGCAGCTCAGGATCTGCAGCGAGGCAGTGTAAAGATCCTCACTGATAGCACTCTGGACGAGTCACCTACTGTTGCGCCCAACGGCACCATGGTAATCTACGCCACCCGCCAGCAGGGCCGGGGAGTCTTGATGCTCGTGTCCATTAATGGACGCGTGAGGCTCCCGCTTCCTACCGCTCAAGGCGAAGTCAGAGAACCGTCCTGGTCCCCTTACCTGAACTGACGCGGCGCTACACGTTTTACTTAACACACTGGGGTTCATTAGGAGTTTCACGATGGAAATGCTGAAGTTTGGTAAATTTGCTGCGCTGGCTCTGGCCATGGCTGTAGCTGTAGGTTGCTCGTCCAAAGGCGGCGACAACGCCGGTGAAGGCGCTGTTGATCCAAACGCTGGTTACGGCGCAAACACTGGTGCCGTTGACGGTTCCCTGAGCGAAGAAGCTGCTCTGCGCGCAATCACCACCTTCTACTTCGAATACGACAGCTCGGACCTGAAGCCAGAAGCCATGCGCGCTCTGGACGTTCACGCCAAAGACCTGAAAGCAAACGGCGCTCGCGTTGTTCTGGAAGGCAACACCGACGAACGTGGTACTCGTGAGTACAACATGGCACTGGGCGAGCGTCGTGCGAAAGCCGTTCAGCGCTACCTGGTACTGCAAGGCGTTTCCCCAGCTCAGCTGGAACTGGTTTCCTACGGCGAAGAGCGTCCAGTTGCTACCGGCAACGACGAGCAGTCCTGGGCCCAGAACCGTCGCGTCGAACTGCGTAAGTAATTCGATATGCGAACGTGCCGTCGTGCTGTAACTGTTCTGGCTCTCAGCCTCGCGCCGCTTGCGGCGTGGGCTGCGGTTCCTGTGGTCGATGACAACTCCGGTTATAACAATAGCGGGAGCAGTTATCCGCCTGCGGGTTACGGTACGAACGGCGCCTATGCCGGGGGAGCGGCTTCGGCCCCTGCCTCGGCACAAGGCATGCTGTTCAACCAATTGCAACAGATGCAGGATCAGATCTCGCGCCAGCAAGGCGTGATCGAAGAACTGCAGAATCAGGTTGCGCGCATGAAGCAGGAATCCCTGGAGCGATACCAGGATCTTGATCGGCGCATAGGATCCGGCGTTGCACCAGCCGCGACTCCAGAGAATTCTTCTACCGGTGGCGATGCAAGTGCTGCTGCCGGTGCTGCTGCAGGAGCGGGGGCGGCTGCCCAGGCGCCGGCAGCGAGTAGCGAACCGGCTGATCCGGCCAAGGAAAAGCTGTATTACGATGCCGCTTTCGACCTGATCAAGGCCAAGGATTTCGACAAGGCCAGCCAGGCTTTCGCCGCTTTCCTGCGCAAGTACCCAAACAGCCAGTACGCGGGCAACGCCCAGTACTGGTTGGGCGAAGTGAACCTGGCCAAGGGCGATTTGCAAGGCGCCGGTCAGGCTTTTGCCAAGGTTTCGCAGCTCTATCCCAAGCACAACAAAGTGCCGGACTCGCTGTACAAGCTGGCTGATGTCGAGCGCCGCCTCGGTCATACCGACAAGGTCAAAGGCATTTTGCAGCAGGTGGTCGCCCAGTATCCGGGGACTTCCGCCGCGCAGTTGGCTCAACGCGATCTGCAGCGCATGTAAGGCTGTTTGACCCTTCACGAAGAAACCCGCGCTTGTCGCGGGTTTTTTCGTTAGAATTCACGCCCTTTTTCTGAAACACGCTTCTGGCGGTCTACGCGTTGGCGGGATTGCCTGAAGTGCCTGACGGAGGCGGACAGCCTGTTTAGCTGTTACGCCCGTGGCGACTATGCAAGACACATTGAGAATCACCGAAGTTTTCTACTCGTTGCAGGGGGAAACGCGGACTGCCGGGCTGCCCACGGTTTTCGTGCGCCTGACCGGTTGCCCTTTGCGTTGCCAATACTGCGACAGCGCCTATGCGTTCAGCGGCGGCACCGTTCGCAGCCTCGACGACATCCTGGAACAAGTGGCCGGGTTTCGTTCGCGCTACGTTTGCGTCACCGGCGGTGAGCCGTTGGCGCAGCCGAACGCCATTCCATTGCTCAAGCAGTTGTGTGATGCGGGTTACGAGGTCTCGCTGGAAACCAGTGGCGCCCTCGACGTTTCGGCGGTCGATCCGCGCGTCAGTCGTGTGGTCGATCTGAAGACGCCGGGCTCCAAAGAAGCCCATCGCAACCGTTACGAAAATATCGAACTGCTGACCCGCAACGATCAGGTGAAGTTTGTCATTTGCTCGCGGGAAGACTATGACTGGGCCGTCTCCAAGCTGATTCAGTACGGTCTCGACCAACGTGCCGGCGAAGTCCTGTTCTCGCCAAGTCACCATGATCTCAACGCACGGGATCTGGCGGACTGGGTAGTGGCAGACAACCTGCCAGTACGCCTGCAATTGCAATTGCACAAATATCTTTGGAATGACGAGCCGGGGCGCTGACATGACTGAACAACTGAACACCATCGAAAAACGTGCGGTGATCCTGCTGTCCGGTGGTCTTGACTCGGCCACCGTGGTAGCGATGGCCCGCGCTGAAGGCTACGCCTGCTACACCATGAGCTTCGATTACGGCCAGCGTTCCCACGCCGAACTGCACGCTGCCGCTCGGGTGGCGCGCGATCTGGGTGTGGTCGAGCACAAGGTGATCGGCCTCAATCTCAACGGCATGGGTGGCTCAGCCCTGACCGACACCAGTATCGACATTCCCGAAGAGCTGGGCGAGGGCATCCCGGTGACCTACGTGCCGGCGCGCAACACGGTGTTCCTGTCTCTGGCGCTGGGCTGGGCAGAAGTCCTCGGCGCTCGCGACATCTTCATTGGCGTGAACGCGGTCGATTATTCCGGCTACCCGGATTGCCGCCCCGAGTTCATCGAGTCGTTCGAGCGCATGGCCAATCTGGCGACCAAGGCTGGTGTGGAAGGCAATGGCTTCCGCATTCAGGCGCCTTTGCAGAACCTGAGCAAGGCGCAAATTGTCCAGGCCGGCGTGAAGTTGGGCGTCGACTACGGTCTGACCGTTTCCTGCTATCAGGCCGACAATGACGGCCGCGCGTGCGGCAAATGCGACAGCTGCCGCTTGCGCGCAGAAGGCTTTGCAGCGGCGGGTGTGAGCGATCCAACCCCTTATTTTTGATTTTTTTCAAAAAGGTGTTGAATAGTCCTTAAAAATCAGTATTATACGCGCCACCACACAGCGGGTCGTTAGCTCAGTTGGTAGAGCAGTTGGCTTTTAACCAATTGGTCGTAGGTTCGAATCCCACACGACCCACCATATTTGGCGGTTTAGAAAATCCGGAAGGCCCACGAAAGTGAGGATTTCCGGGTTTTTTTTTGCCTGCATTTCAGACACCCTTCGTTTCAGCGCCACCCGGCCTGACACAGATCAGAATCATCTTTTGTATCAACGGGATATTCTGTAGCCTTGCGCAGCTTCAACGCTGTCCGTGCCTGATGACACTCACTCTCCCGGCGGTACCCTCAAGCGGTCCGGAGCCGGGTGTATACTCGACTTTCGCGCGAAAGCGCCTGCAGGTCTTGCGAACATGACGCAGATTTCCGAACGCCTTCTGGTTCAAGCCCACCTCGATGCCAAGCAGCCCAAACCGCTGACGGCCGAAGAAGAGGCTTATTACCGTTCTGCCATTGCCGCCGAGCTCAAGGCTCAGGACGCGGTGCTGGTGGCTCACTTTTATTGCGATCCGGTGATTCAGGCCCTGGCCGAAGAGACCGGCGGCTGTGTCTCCGACTCCCTCGAAATGGCCCGCTTCGGCAATGCCCACCCGGCCAAGACCGTTGTGGTTGCCGGCGTCAAATTCATGGGCGAGACGGCAAAGATCCTCAACCCGGAAAAACGCGTGCTGATGCCGACGCTGGAGGCAACCTGCTCGCTGGACCTGGGTTGCCCGGTCGACGAGTTTTCGGCGTTCTGCGATCAGCACCCGGAACGCACGGTGGTGGTTTACGCCAACACTTCCGCCGCGGTAAAGGCTCGGGCTGACTGGGTGGTAACTTCAAGCTGCGCGCTGGAAATCGTCGAGAGCCTGATGGATAACGGCGAGACGATCATCTGGGGGCCTGACAAACATCTGGGCACCTACATTCAGCGCAAGACCGGCGCCGACATGCTGCTGTGGGACGGTGCCTGCATCGTTCACGAAGAGTTCAAGTCCAAGCAATTGGAGGACATGAAGGCGCTGTATCCGGACGCTGCGATCCTGGTACACCCGGAGTCGCCGACTTCGGTGATCGAACTGGCGGACGCCGTCGGGTCCACCAGCCAACTGATCGCTGCTGCGCAAACCCTGCCGAACAAGACCTTCATCGTGGCGACCGACCGTGGCATTTTCTACAAGATGCAGCAGCTGTGCCCGGACAAGGTCTTCATCGAGGCACCTACTGCCGGTAACGGCGCGGCGTGCCGCAGTTGTGCGCATTGCCCGTGGATGGCCATGAACACCCTTGAGCGCACGCTCAAGTGCTTGCAGGAAGGCAGCAACGAGATCTTTGTCGATCCGGCGCTGATTCCCCAGGCGATCCGGCCGTTGAAGCGCATGCTCGACTTCACCCAGGCGGCGCGGATGAAATTGGCTGGTAACGCGTGAGCAAAACCTTTGCAGGAGTGAGCCCTGTGGCGAGGGGATTTATCCCCGTTCGGCTGCGCAGCGGTCGTAAAGCAGCGCACGCGGTGTGTCTGATACACCGCGGTGGTTGATTTTGGGGCGGCTTCGCCACCCAACGGGGATAAATCCCCTCGCCACAGGGGGGACTCTTGGGTATGGAAATTATTTGCTCTTTTTCGGGATTCGCACCAAGCGTGTATCCGAATAGATGTCATGCCACGTGCGCTTCTGCTTGTCATACAGCGACCAGAAGAATCCCAGCCCAACGCACAGCCATGACGCGATCGAGACCATAAACCGCAGCAGCGCCTGCCACAGGCTGATCGCCGTGCCGTCAGCGTTCTGCACTCGAATGCCCCAGACCTGCATGCCCAGCGTCTGCCCGCCATGTGTCCAGAACTTGGCAAAGAAGCCGAACAACACCAACAGCAGCACCGTCGAATATAGCGGATCACCATCAAGCTGCCCGGCATCGGTCATCGCCCGCAGGCGTTCTTCGCCGATGATCGCGGCCTGGATCAGCTTGTAAACGAATCCGGTGACGATCAGCAGGGCGGTGCAAAGCAGGAAGTCATAAAACACCGCTGCCAGTCGACGGCCAAGGCCAACGGCGGGAAAGTCGCCCTGTGGAGTGAGCTGGTTTTTCGACATGGCAGCCTCTGGACGCAAAATGAAGCGCCATTTTACGGATTCGCGCGCACAAAAAAGCCCCTGATATCAATATCAGGGGCTTTTTCGTTACTGAGATCAGGCTTCTGCTTGTACTTCGTCAGCCTGCATGCCTTTCTGGCCTTGCACAGCGACGAAAGTCACCTTCTGGCCTTCTTTCAGGCTTTTGAAGCCGTTGCCCTGAATGGCGCGGAAATGCACGAACAGATCCGGACCGCTTTCAGGCGTGATAAAACCAAAACCTTTCTCGTCGTTAAACCACTTGACGGTACCGCTCTGACGTTGGGACATTTCTTATTTCCTTTGACGCAAAAATTGATGACAGCCTCTTTCTCATGAAAGAGTACTGGAGCTGGTTGCAAGGAGTAAGAAGGCGTCGAGCGGGATGTAGCTAACTTGTAGGCTACTGCCCAGGTCACGATTCAAAGCTGACCCATGCAAACACAGTGGATAAACTCTACGCCAACTTCGGGAGAAAAAACAACCCCCTGTGAGGGGCCCGGTTTTATTGCGCTTGGCGGGAATTAGTCAGTCCACTAGTGTGGCCTTAGACGATTGTTCGGTTCTATTTTTTTCAAACGTTATAAGCCACGTTCATATTCGTTTCGATTGTTAAAAAACGCACTGTTTTATGGCGATTGCGTTACACATTAGTGCATGCATAACGCAATCGCGTTACTTATAGAAACAGTCAATCAGCCACGATAGTAGCGTTGCGGAACAAATGGCATTTTGCTTACAAGCATTTGCACCTTTTTCCCACGGACGATGGCCCAAACGGGTGTGTCGAGAGCAACGTAGGCGCTGTCGAGGTAACCCATCGCCAAAGGGCTGCCCAAGGTCGGACCGAAACCGCCGCTGCACACGCTGCCGATGGTTTCGCCGGCCTCGTTGACGATCTCTGCGCCTTCACGCACCGGCGTACGTTCTTGCGGCAGCAGGCCGACGCGTTTGCGCGCGACGCCGTTCTGTTGCTGGGCAAAGATTTGCTCTGCGCCCGGGAAACCGCCGGCCCGCGGGCCGTCGGCGCGGCGTGCCTTGGAGATTGCCCACAGCAGGCTGGCTTCGATCGGCGTGGTGTCGGTGTTCATGTCGTGGCCGTACAGGCACAGGCCGGCTTCCAGACGCAGTGAATCGCGCGCGCCGAGGCCGATGGCCTGGACTTCGGGTTCGGCGAGCAGCGCGCGGGCGAGTTTTTCCGCCTCGGCGGCCGGCACCGAGATTTCAAAACCGTCTTCACCGGTGTAGCCCGAACGGCTGACAAAGCACTCCACGCCCAGCAACGACACACGGTTGAACTGCATGAATGTCATTTTCGCCACGTCGGGTGCCAGGCGGGCGAGGACGGTAACCGCCGCCGGACCCTGCAGAGCGAGCAAGGCGCGCTCTTCGAACAGCGCCTTAATGGTGCACTGAGCGCCAATGTGTTGTTGCAGATGCGCCAGGTCCTGGTCCTTGCACGCGGCGTTGACTACCAGAAACAACTCGTCGTTACCGAGGTTGGCGACCATCAGGTCGTCGAGGATGCCGCCGGTTTCGTTGGTGAACATCGCGTAACGCTGCATGCCCACCGGCAGATCGATGATGTCCACCGGGACCAGGGTTTCCAGGGCTTTGGCGGCGTTGGCACCGGTCAGGCGGATCTGCCCCATGTGCGAGACGTCAAACAGCCCGGCCTGTTCGCGGGTGTGCTGGTGTTCTTTCATCACCCCGAGCGGGTATTGCACGGGCATGTCATAGCCAGCGAACGGCACCATGCGCGCGCCCAGTTCGAGGTGCAGGGCATGGAGCGGGGTTTTCGACAGTGATTCGGTAGACATCTTCAACTCCTGAAAAATGTGCAGCCGCCGATGCGCGAGCATCAGCATTCGATAATGTTGACCGCCAGACCGCCGCGGGCGGTTTCCTTGTATTTGCTTTTCATGTCGGCGCCGGTCTGGCGCATGGTGCGGATGACCTTGTCGAGGGAGACGAAGTGCTGGCCGTCGCCGCGCATGGCCATGCGCACCGCGTTGATTGCTTTCACCGAGCCCATCGCATTGCGCTCGATGCACGGCACCTGCACCAAGCCGCCAATCGGGTCGCAGGTCAGGCCGAGGTTGTGTTCCATGCCGATTTCCGCGGCGTTCTCGACCTGCTGCACAGTGCCGCCGAGCACTTCGCACAAGGCGCCGGCCGCCATTGAACAGGCCACGCCGACCTCGCCCTGGCAACCGACTTCGGCACCGGAGATCGAGGCGTTTTCCTTGTAGAGAATGCCGATGGCGGCGGCGGTCAGCAAAAAGCGCACGACGCCGTCGTCATTCGCGCCGGGGATAAACCGCATGTAGTAATGCAGCACCGCTGGAATGATCCCGGCCGCACCGTTGGTTGGCGCCGTAACCACGCGCCCGCCGTTGGCGTTTTCTTCGTTGACGGCGAGTGCGTAAAGATTGACCCAATCGAGCACCGACAGCGGATCGCGCAAGGCCGATTCCGGGTTCTTGCACAATTGCCGATGCAACGCCGCCGCGCGGCGTTTGACCTTCAAGCCGCCGGGCAGAATGCCTTCGTTACGGCAGCCGGCGGCGACGCAATCCTGCATCACCTGCCAGATTTTCAGCAGACCGGCGCGGGTTTCCGCTTCCGGACGCCAGGCACTTTCGTTGGTCAGCATCACCTGACTGATCGACAGACCGTAAGTGCTGCAATGGCCGAGCAAGTCCTTGGCGCTTTTGAACGGGAAGGTCAGCGGCGTGGCGTCTTCGACGATGCGGTCGGCACCGGCGGCGTCTTCGTCGACGACAAAACCACCGCCAACCGAGTAGTACTCGCGGCTGCGGATTTGAATGCCCGCCGCATCGAAGGCGCGAAAGATCATGCCGTTGGGGTGGTAGGCCAATGGTTTGCGAATCATCGCCAGCTGTTCTTTCTCATTGAACGCAATGCTGTGTTCGCCGAGCAGATTCAACCGACCGTTACCGCGTATTTCCTGCAGCCGCGCGGCGACGGTTTCGGTGTCGACCGTGTCCGGGTGCTCGCCTTCAAGACCGAGCAACACGGCTTTGTCGCTGCCGTGCCCCTTGCCTGTGGCGCCGAGTGAGCCGTACAGCTCGACCCGCACGCTGGCGGTGGTGGTCAGCAGGGTTTCCCGGCGCAAACCCTCGACGAAACGCGCAGCCGCGCGCATCGGGCCGACGGTGTGGGAACTGGAGGGACCGATGCCAATCTTGAACAGGTCGAACACGCTTAACGACATGAGTGGTTCTCCGGTTTCTTGTTATGGGAATTGGCAGGTTTGTGCGGTTGACCACATTCCCCTGTAGGAGTGAGCCTGCTCGCGATAGCGATCTGTCAGTCGACATCATTGGTGAATGTCAGTGCGCTATCGCGAGCAGGCTCACTCCTACAGGGGCTCTGCGGTGTGTGCGGGATCAGCGATAACTGATCCCGCATCCGTTTAAGCGTAGCTTTCGATCGATGGGCAGGCGCACACCAGGTTGCGGTCGCCGAACACGTTGTCGACGCGACCGACCGGCGGCCAGTATTTGCCTTCGATCAACGAGGCCACCGGGTACACGGCTTGCTCGCGGCTGTACGGGTGAGTCCACTCGCCAACCAGCTCTGCTGCGGTGTGCGGGGCGTTCTTCAGTGGGTTATCGTTTTTGTCCAGCGTGCCGTTTTCCACTGCGCGGATTTCTTCGCGGATGCGGATCATGGCGTCGCAGAAGCGGTCCAGTTCTTCTTTGGATTCGCTTTCGGTCGGCTCGATCATCAACGTGCCGGCCACCGGGAACGACATGGTCGGGGCGTGGAAGCCGAAGTCGATCAGGCGCTTGGCGACGTCATCGACGCTGATACCGCTGCTGTCTTTCAACGGACGCAGATCGAGAATGCACTCGTGCGCCACCAGACCATTGCTGCCCGAGTAGAGCACCGGGTAATGTTCTTCGAGGCGACGGGCGATGTAGTTGGCGTTGAGGATCGCCAGTTGCGAAGCGCGCTTGAGACCGGCGCCGCCCATCATGCGGATGTACATCCAGGTGATCGGCAGAATGCTCGCGCTGCCGAACGGCGCCGCGCAGACTGCGCCTTCCTTGCGCTCCATCTGGCCATGGCCGGGCAGGAACGGGGTCAGGTGCGACTTGACGCCAATCGGGCCGACGCCCGGGCCGCCACCGCCGTGCGGAATGCAGAAGGTCTTGTGCAGGTTCAGGTGCGATACGTCGCCGCCGAATTTGCCCGGTGCGCAGAGGCCGACCATCGCGTTCATGTTGGCGCCGTCGATGTACACCTGGCCGCCGTTGTCGTGAATGATCGCGCAGATTTCGCGGATGCCTTCTTCGAACACGCCGTGGGTCGACGGGTAGGTGATCATCAGCGCGGCGAGGTGTTCGCGGTGCTCGATGGCTTTGGCACGCAGGTCTTCGATGTCGACGTTGCCGCGCGCATCGCACGCGGTAACGACCACGCGCATGCCGGCCATTTGTGCCGTGGCCGGGTTGGTACCGTGGGCGGACGACGGAATCAGGCAGATGTCACGGCGCTCGTCGCCACGGCTCTGGTGATAAGCACGGATCGCCAGCAGGCCAGCGTATTCACCTTGCGAACCGGCGTTCGGTTGCAGCGAGATCGAGTCGTAACCGGTGGCGGCGCAGAGCATCGCTTCCAGTTCATCGGTCAGTTGCTGATAGCCGGCGCTTTGTGCGGCCGGAGCGAACGGGTGCAGGGCACCGAATTCGGCCCAGGTCACCGGGATCATTTCGCTGGCGGCGTTGAGCTTCATGGTGCACGAGCCCAGCGGGATCATGGTGCGGTCCAGCGCCAGGTCCTTGTCCGCCAGCTTGCGCAGGTAGCGCATCAACTCGGTTTCCGAGTGATAGCGGTTGAACACCGGGTGACTGAGGATCGGCGACTGGCGTACCAGCGAGGCCGGGATGGTGCTTTCTACCATGGCTGCGAGGGCGGCGAAATCCGGCAGGGTCTTGCCGTCGGCGAACAGGCTCCACAGGGCTTCGATGTCAGCCTGAGTGGTGGTTTCGTCGACCGACAGGCCCAGCCGCTCAGCGTCAATCACGCGCAGGTTGATCTGTGCGCCATGGGCCTTGTTGTGCAGTGCAGCAGTGTGTGCGCCGGTGGCCACGGTCAGCGTGTCGAAGAAGTTGGCTTGTTCGACTTTGGCGCCCAGCGCGGTCAGGCCCTTGGCCAGGATCGCGGTCAGGTGATGCACGCGGTTGGCGATCTGCGTCAGGCCTTTCGGGCCGTGGTAGACGGCGTACATGCTGGCGATGTTGGCCAGCAGCACCTGCGCGGTGCAGATGTTCGACGTGGCCTTCTCGCGGCGGATGTGTTGCTCGCGGGTCTGCATCGCCAGACGCAGCGCCGGCTTGCCGAAACGGTCGACCGAGACACCGACCAGACGGCCCGGCATGTCGCGCTTGAACGCATCTTTAGTCGAAAAGTAAGCCGCGTGCGGACCACCGAAGCCCAGCGGCACGCCAAAGCGCTGCGCCGAACCGATGGCCACGTCAGCGCCGAACTCGCCCGGTGCGGTGAGCAGGGTCAGGGCCAGCAGGTCAGCGGCCACGGCCACCAGAGCATTGGCGGCGTGGAAGCGTTCGGTCAGTTCGCGGTAATCAAACAGGTCGCCGTTGCTCGCCGGGTATTGCAGCAGCGCGCCAAAGAACGGCGTGACGTCAGTCAGTTCGCGCTCATCGCCCACGACCACGTCAATGCCCAGCGGCTCGGCACGGGTGCGCAGCACGTCGAGGGTTTGCGGGTGGCTGTGGATCGAGGCGAAGAACTGGTGGCTGCCCTTGTTCTTGCTCAGGCGTTTGCAGAAGGTCATGGCCTCGGCAGCGGCGGTGGCTTCGTCGAGCAAGGATGCGTTGGCGATCGGCAGGCCGGTGAGGTCGCTGATCAGGGTCTGGAAATTCAACAGCGCTTCGAGACGGCCCTGGGAAATTTCTGGCTGGTAAGGCGTGTACGCGGTGTACCAGGCCGGGTTTTCCAGCAGGTTGCGCAGGATCGGCGATGGCGTGTGGCAGTTGTAGTAGCCCTGGCCGATGTAGGTTTTGAACAGCTGGTTTTTGCCGGCGATGGCTTTGATCATCGCCAGGGCGTCGGCCTCGCTGAGGCCGTCGTCCATGCCGAGGACGCTGGTGCCCTTGATGCTTTCCGGGATGACATTGGCGCTCAGTGCTTCGAGCGAGTCGAAGCCGAGGCTGTTGAGCATGGCTTGCTCGTCACCGGCGCGCGGGCCGATGTGGCGGGCAATGAATTCGTTGGCGGTGCCGAGGTTGACTTGGGTCATGGCGTTTACTCCTCAGGCTTCGGCTTGGGCTTTGATCAGACGGTCATACGCGTCCTGATCGAGCAGTTTAGCGACTGCCGAAGCGTCGCTTGGCTGGAAGCGGAAGAACCAGCCTTCGCCCAGCGGATCTTCGTTGACCAGTTCCGGGGCGTCTTGCAGCGCCGGATTGACTTCCCGCACGTCACCGTCGAGGGGCATGTATACGCCGCTCGCGGCTTTGACAGATTCCACGGTGGCGGCTTCGGCGCCTTTTTCGTAGGGCTGCAATTCAGGCAGTTGCACGAATACCACGTCGCCCAGGGCGTTCTGCGCAAACGCGGTAATGCCGACAGTAACGCTGCCGTCGGCTTCGGTGCGCAGCCATTCGTGATCTTCAGTAAAACGCAACTCGCTCATGGAAACTCCTCAGGGGCCAGACTCGTCTGGTGGACGCGGTGGAAAGCGTGGGCGCAAAGGCCCTTATTTATGAGGATTGATTAGCAAGAACGCGGCCAAGGTTAATTTTTCTTTTTTAATCAATGAGTTAGCGACTCTGCTGAGCTTCGACAGATTGAGCAGTGTAGTGAAATCGCTACAGCTCGGTGCGACGAAAAAAGCTGAACGGGATCAACGCCTTGCACGGCGGTGATCAGAGGAGGGTGTAGCGATATCGTTCCGCTGTAGCGCTTTCAGTACAGATGGAGGTCGTTTTCAAGATCGCCACGGTCCCCTGTAGGAGTGAGCCTGCTCGCGATAGCGATTTCAAATTCACCACTGTGGGCGATGTGACCGCTATCGCGAGCAGGCTCACTCCTACAGTGGGGCGGTGGTGTGATCAGGGTTTGTTGGGAATGCCGTATTTGCGCAGGCGATGGGCGATGGCGGTATGCGAGGTTTGCAGACGGCTCGCCAACTGGCGGGTCGAGGGATAGCTGACGTAGAGCTTTTCCAGCAGCTCTCTTTCGAACGATTCGACGGCTTGTTCGAGGCTGTCGACATCGCTGTCGGTCTGGCGTGCGACGGAGGTGCCGGCGATGTCGAGGTCGCCGATATCCACCAGGCTGCTTTCGCAAATCGCCGCCGCACGGAAGATCACGTTCTGCAATTGCCGCACGTTGCCCGGCCAGCGATTGCCGAGCAGCGCCGGATAAGTGCCCGGGGCCAGACGACAGACCGGGCGCTGAATTTGCGCGCAGGCCTGCTGCATGAAGTAGCGCGCCAGCAACAGAATGTCCTGGCCGCGTTCGCGCAGCGGCGGGACTTCGACATTGAGCACGTTGAGGCGGTAGAACAGGTCTTCGCGGAACAAGCCTTCGCTGACCATTTTTTCCAGGTCGCGGTGGGTCGCGCTGAGGATGCGCACATTGACCTTCACCTCGCGATCACCCCCCACGCGGCGGAAGCTGCCGTCGTTCAAGAAGCGCAGCAGTTTGGCCTGCAAGTACGGCGACATCTCGCCGATCTCATCGAGAAACACCGTGCCCTGGTTGGCCAGTTCCATCAGACCTGGCTTGCCGCCGCGCGCCGCGCCGGTGAAAGCGCCGGGGGCGTAGCCGAACAGTTCGCTCTCGGCCAGATTCTCTGGCAGCGCCGCGCAGTTGAGGGCGAGAAATGGCGCACTGTGGCGGGCGCTGATCGCGTGGCAGGCGCGGGCAACCAACTCCTTGCCGGTGCCGGTTTCGCCCTGAATCAACAACGGCGCATCGAGGGCCGCGACCCGTTGAGCGCGGGCCTTGAGGGTGCGGATGGCCGGGGATTCGCCAAGCAGCGCGTCGAAGCCTTCGGCATGGTCGTGGTGCAGCGCCGAGAGTTGTTCGCCGATGCGGTTTGGTTGATACAGGGTCAGCAGGGCGCCGGCGTCAGTTATCGGCGTGGCGTCGAGCAACAGGGTCTGGCCGTTGACGGTGATCTCGCGCAGCGGCAGGCGGAAGCCGTTTTCGAGCAGGGTGTCGAGCAGGCCGGGATCGTTGAACAGCGCCGAGACGCTTTCTCCGGCGGGTTCGCGGCCGTATAACGCAATCAACGCCGGGTTGGCCAGCAGCACTTTGCCGGCGCTGTCGAGGGCCAGCACCGGGTCGGTCATCGCCGCGAGCAAGGCGTCGAGTTGCAAGTGCCGACGCTGGCCGGGAAGGATATCGACCACGGTCACCGCTTCAACGCCGAGTACCCGAAACAGCGCATCCTTGAGTTCTTCGAGCACTTGCGGGCTCAGGGTCGGCGCGTCGATGTAGACGTTCGGCGGGATCATCTCCACCGCATCCAGATTGAGATTGCGTCCACCGAGAATAGCCAGGACTTCCTGGGTGATGCCGACGCGGTCGATGAAGCTGACGTGGATACGCATGGGGCGGTTCAGTGTTCTGCAGTGCGGAGGGAGGCAAGTATGCCTTGGGGCGGGCTAATGGTGAAATATGTGTCCCCGCTGATCGTTCCCACGCTCTGCGTGGGAATGCCGCCACGGACGCTCCGCGTCTGCTGTGACGCGGAGCGTCACGGGATGCATTCCCACGCAGAGCGTGGGAACGATCATTGTGGTGGATTCGTGGTTATTCGAAATGCTCAAGATTGACCGGATCCCCGGATTGCATGTTCAACTTTTCACGAATGTCTTCAAACATCAGATCGTAGTGCTTGTGCACCGAGCCGATCTGGCTGTGGGCCTTCGGAATCCCGTATTTCTCGGCAATCCTCGTCACGTCGCGGGCGAAGTTGTAGGCCTCTTCCTTGGGCAGGAAAAACGTCTCCTTCATGTCCTTGCCCTGCATGCTGCCGTGCAGGGTGAACTGAATCCCTTTGCCTTTCTGCGGATCGGTGAACACTTCATAGTCCAGGTGCACGTTGTAATTGACGTCATCGTCCGTCAACGCGTGCCGCTCGATGTGCAAATGACCAGGTTCAAATTGGGCCATTGAGGTACTCCTTTCAAGGCATGTGAGAGAGGCAGGCCTTCAGCCTGCCCCGGTCATTATTGTTATCGGTAGCTGATACCCGGTTTCGCCGTGCTGACCCGCGTACCGGCGGTGCCCTGCACGATGGCTTCGATATCGGCCAGCGAACCGATCACCGCGACCTTGCCAGTATGGCGGGCGAATTCGCAGGCTGCCTGCACCTTCGGTCCCATGGACCCGGCGGCGAAGCCGAGACGTTCGAGTTCGTCCGGGTGGGCTTCGGCGATGGCTTTTTGGGTTGGCTTGCCGTAGTCGATGAACGCGGCGTTGACGTCGGTAGCGATCACCAGCAAGTCGGCTTCCAGTTGCTCGGCGAGCAGCGAGGAGCACAGGTCCTTGTCGATCACCGCTTCGATGCCTTTGAGGTTGCGGTTCTCGTCATACATCGTCGGGATACCGCCGCCACCGGCGCAGATAACGATGCTGCCTTTGTCCAGCAGCCACTTGATCGGGCGGATTTCAAAGATGCGTTTTGGCCGTGGGCTGGCGACTACACGGCGAAACTTGTCGCCGTCCGGGGCAATCGCCCAGCCTTTCTCTGCCGCAAGTTTTTCCGCTTCGGCCTTGTCGTAGACCGGGCCGATCGGTTTGGTCGGGTTCTTGAAGGCCGGGTCGTTGGCATCGACTTCGACCTGGGTGAGCAAAGTGGCGAATGGCACTTCGAAGTCGAGCAGGTTGCCCAGTTCCTGTTCGATGATGTAGCCGATCATGCCTTCGGTTTCGGCGCCGAGCACGTCCAGCGGGTAAGGGCTGACGGAGGTATAAGCCGCCGCTTGCAGCGACAGCAGGCCGACTTGCGGGCCATTGCCGTGGGCGATGACCAGTTGGTTGCCGGGGTGGATCTTGGCGATTTGCTCGGTGGCGATGCGGATGTTGGCGCGCTGGTTGTCAGCGGTCATCGGCTCACCACGGCGGAGCAGGGCGTTACCGCCCAGGGCTACGACGATACGCATGGTGCATGTCCTTTTCGTATTGATCGTTCCCACGCTCTGCGTGGGAATGCCGCCACGGACGCTCCGCGTCCGCTGTGACGCAGAGCGTCACGGGATGCATTCCCACGCGGGAGCGTGGGAACGATCATCTTCAACCAGTTAGAGATCAGCCAGGGTCGAGACCAGAATCGCCTTGATCGTGTGCATGCGGTTTTCCGCTTGCTCGAAGGCGATGCAGGCCGGCGACTCGAATACGTCGTCGGTCACTTCGATGCCGTTTTTCAGGTGCGGGTACTGTTCGGCGATCTGTTTGCCGACTTTGGTATCGCTGTTGTGAAACGCCGGCAGGCAGTGCATGAACTTGGTGCGCGGGTTGCCGGTGGCTTTCATCAGCTCGGCGTTGACCTGATATGGCAGCAGTTGCTGGATGCGCTCGGCCCAGGCTTCAACCGGCTCGCCCATCGATACCCAGACGTCGGTGTGAATGAAATCGACGCCCTTGACCGCCGCTTTCGGGTCTTCGGTCAAGGTGATGCGCGCGCCGCTTTCTTCAGCGTACTGGTGGCAACGCGCAACCAGATCGTCCAGCGGCCACAGCGCTTTCGGCGCGCAGATGCGCACGTCCATGCCCAGCTTGGCGCCGATCAGCAGCAGCGAGTTGCCCATGTTGTTGCGCGCATCGCCGAGGTAGGCGTAGCTGATCTCATGGATCGGCTTGTCGGCGTGTTCACGCATGGTCAGCACGTCGGCGATCATTTGCGTCGGATGATATTCATCGGTCAGGCCGTTGAACACCGGCACCCCGGCGAACTTGGCCAGCTCTTCGACGATTTCCTGTTTGAAGCCTCGGTACTCGATGGCGTCGTACATGCGACCGAGCACGCGAGCGGTGTCCTTCATGCTTTCCTTGTGGCCGATCTGCGAGGAATTCGGGTCGATGTAGGTAACGTTGGCGCCTTGATCGTAGGCCGCCACTTCGAATGCACAACGGGTGCGGGTCGAGGTTTTTTCGAAGATCAGGGCGATGTTGTTGCCCTTCAGATGTTGTTGCTCGGTGCCGGTGTATTTCGCGCGTTTCAGATCGCGGGACAGGTCGAGCAGGTAACGCAGCTCACGTGGGGTGTGGTGTTCCAGGCTCAGCAGGTTACGGTTGTGAATGTTAAAAGCCATGATGGATCTCCTTCGGTGTCGGTTATCCCCCCGGCGGCACTGGGTAAGTGCCGGCCAGGGCTCAGAGGTTAGTAATCAATCGGGTCGCGGATGATCGGGCAGGTCATGCAGTGGCCGCCGCCACGGCCGCGCCCGAGTTCGCCGGCGCTGATGGTGATGACTTCCACGCCGGCCTTGCGCAGCAGCGTGTTGGTGTAAGTGTTGCGGTCGTAGCCGATGACCACGCCCGGCTCCACGGCCACCACGTTGTTGCCGTCGTCCCATTGCTCGCGTTCGGCGGCGAAGCTGTTGCCGCCGGTCTCGACCACGCGCAGCTTGGGCAGGTTGAGCGCCGCGGCAACGGTGTCGAGGAAGCTGCCTTCTTCACGGCGGATGTCGATGCCGCCCTGTTTGCTTTCGTCAGGGCGCAGGGTGAAGGCGACGATCTGGTTGACCACTTCCGGGAAAATCGTCACCAGATCGCGGTCGCAGAAACTGAACACGGTGTCCAGGTGCATCGCCGCGCGGGATTTCGGCAGGCCGGCGACGATGACTTTTTCCACGGCCTTGTTTTTGAACAGGTTCAGCGCCAATTGGCCGATGGCCTGACGCGACGAACGTTCGCCCATGCCGATCAACACCACGCCGTTGCCGATCGGCATGACGTCGCCGCCTTCGAGGGTCGAGCTGCCGTGATCCTTGTCCGGATCGCCGTACCAGATTTCGAAATCGGCGTTGGTGAATTGCGGATGGAATTTGTAGATCGCGGTGGTCAGCAAGGTCTCCTGACGACGCGCCGGCCAGTACATTGGATTCAGCGTCACGCCACCGTAGATCCAGCAGGTGGTGTCGCGGGTGAACTGGGTGTTGGGCAGCGGCGGCAATATGAAGCTGGAGTGGCCGAGGAAGTCGCGGAACATCTGGATGGTCTTGCCACCGAAGCTGTCCGGCAGATCGTCGGCGGAAACCCCACCAATCAGGAATTCGGCGATGTGCCGTGGCTCCAGGCTTTGCAGCCAGGATTTCACTTCATTGATCAGGCCCAGGCCCACCGAGTCGGCGGTGACCTTGCGCTCAAGGATCCAGTCCAGTGCTTCGGGGATGGCGACAATGTCGGTCAGCAGGTTGTGCATTTCCAGCACGTCGATGCCGCGCTCGCGCATTTTGGTGACGAAGTCGAAGTGGTCGCGCTTGGCCTGCGCCACCCACAGCACGTCGTCGAACAGCAGCTCATCGCAGTTGTTCGGGGTCAGCCGCTGATGGGCCAGACCTGGGGAGCAAACCATGACTTTACGCAGTTTCCCGGCTTCGGAGTGGACGCCGTACTTCACTTTTTCCGTGGTCATTTCTGTGTTCCTCCAGATGACAAATCAATCAGGGGTTACAGCGTCAGGAAGCCATCGTAGAGACCGTAGGCCGCCACCACGGCGCCTATGACCACTGCGGCGAAAATCAGCTTCTCGACGTTGGTGAATATCGGTTGCTTGAGTTCCAGCTTGGCCTTGGCGAACAGGATCGCGCCGGGCGCATAGAGCAGGGCCGACAGCAGCAGGTACTTGACCCCGCCGGCGTACAACAACCACACCGCATAGATCAGGGCGATACCGCCGATGATCAGATCCTTGCGCCGTTCGGCGGCGAAACCTGCGTAGCTCTCACCCCGTACCGCGAGCAGCAGGGCATACGCCGCCGACCACAGGTAAGGCACCAGAATCATCGAGGTGGCGAGGTAGATCAGCGACAGGTAAGTGCTGGCCGAGAACAGCGTGATGATGAGGAAAATCTGCACCATCGCGTTGGTCAGCCACAGGGCGTTGACCGGCACGTGGTTGGCGTTTTCCTTGCGCAGAAACTCCGGCATGGTGTGGTCCTTGGCAGCGGCGAACATGATCTCCGCACACAGCAGCACCCACGACAGCAGCGCCCCCAGCAAGGATATGATCAGACCGACGCTGATCAGCACCGCGCCCCAGTGACCGACCACGTGTTCAAGCACCGCGGCCATCGACGGGTTCTGCAGTTTCGCCAGTTCCGGTTGGGTCATGATGCCCAGCGACAGCACGTTGACCAGCACCAGAAACAGCAGCACGGTGATGAAGCCGATCACGGTGGCCTTGCCGACGTCCGAGCGTTTTTCGGCGCGGGCCGAGAAAATGCTCGCGCCCTCGATACCGATGAACACCCACACGGTGACCAGCATCATGTTGCGTACCTGATTCATCACGCTGCCCAGATCGGGGTTTTTAACGCCCCAGATGTCGGCGGTGAAGATGTCCAGTTTGAACGCGAAGACGGCGATCAACACGAACAGCAGCAGCGGCACGACCTTGGCGACGGTGGTCACCAGGTTGATGAACGCCGCTTCCTTGATCCCGCGCAGCACCAGAAAGTGCACGCCCCACAGCAGCACCGACGCGCCGATCACCGCCGCCGGCGTGTTGCCTTCACCAAATATCGGGAAGAAATAGCCGAGGGTGCTGAACAGCAAAACGAAGTAGCCAACGTTGCCCAGCCAGGCGCTGATCCAGTAACCCCAGGCGGACGAGAAGCCCATGTAGTCGCCGAAACCGGCCTTGGCATAGGCGTAGACACCGCCGTCCAGGTCAGGCTTGCGATTGGCGAGGGTCTGAAAGACAAAAGCGAGGGTGAGCATGCCGACAGCGGTGATGGCCCAGCCGATCAGCACGGCACCGACGTCGGCGCTGGCGGCCATGTTTTGTGGCAACGAAAATATCCCGCCGCCGATCATTGAACCGACTACCAGTGCGACTAGTGCACCGAGTCTTAGTTTTCCGGGCGCTTCAGACATTTGCATAACTCCATTGCAGGAAAGGAGAGCTCACAGCCTAGTACTGTTGTCTGTTCGAATAGCTGACATGGATCAGTGCATGGTCACATTCCATTGTTAATGAATGACTTATGAACCCGTTGCAGGCATAAGACGGTCGTCTGGAAGGCCCGTGCCAGAGGCGTTCCGCTTACGTAATCGGGAATGGCTGTTAATGCTTTCGAACTATGACGCTAGTTGCTTTTCAGCGTTTGGCAAATGTCCGTCATCTGTTTTCAGTACAGAATTGATTAATCAGGATCAGCGCACAAAACTGACTGGATGTGCTACGCGTTATCGTCATCCGCTATATATAAGCGCGCGAAAAAGGGCATTACCTGATAAACGTCATCTACGCTCAGGGTTTTAGTCCGTCGTTGTTACAAATAAACATCAGCGGTTCTTTCGAGGAGATTTGCATGTCGCAACCGACGCAGAAGCTGCGCCTTGGCGCGTTGATCGCTCTGGTGGTGGGGTCGATGATTGGCGGAGGTATTTTCTCGCTGCCGCAGAACATGGCGGCGCGCGCTGATGCCGGGGCGATCCTGATCGGTTGGGGCATCACCGCGATCGGCATGCTGACCCTGGCATTCGTCTTCCAGACCCTGGCCAATCGCAAACCGGAACTCGACTCAGGCGTCTATGCCTACGCCAAGGCCGGGTTCGGCGACTACATGGGTTTCTCCTCCGCCTGGGGTTACTGGATCAGCGCCTGGCTGGGCAACGTCGGCTATTTCGTCTTGCTGTTCAGCACCCTCGGCTATTTTTTTCCAGTGTTCGGCCAGGGCAACACGCCGATTGCCATTGGCTGCGCCTCGGTGCTGCTGTGGGCGGTGCATTTTCTGGTGATGCGCGGGATCAAGGAGGCGGCGCTGATCAATCAGCTGACCACCGTCGCCAAAGTTGTGCCGTTGATCATGTTCATTGTCATTGCCGCGGTGGCGTTCAAGGCTGACATTTTTACTCGCGACATCTGGGGCACCAGTAACCCGCAGTTCGGCGGGGTGATGGACCAGGTGCGCAACATGATGCTGGTCACTGTGTTCGTGTTCATCGGCATCGAGGGCGCCAGCGTGTATTCGGCGCGAGCGGAGAAACGCAGCGATGTCGGCCGCGCCACGGTGATTGGCTTTATCGGGGTGCTGGCGCTGCTGGTGCTGGTCAATGTGCTGTCGCTGGGGATCATGAGTCAGCCGGAACTGGCCAATCTGCAGAACCCGTCGCTGGCGGCGGTGCTTGAGCACATTGTCGGGCCGTGGGGCGCGTTGCTGATCAGCGTGGGGCTGGCGATTTCGCTGCTCGGTGCGTTGTTGTCGTGGGCCTTGCTGTGTGCGGAAATTCTCTTCGCCACGGCCAAGGACAAGACCATGCCGGCGTTCCTGAAGAAGGAAAACAACAACCACGTGCCGGTCAACGCGTTGTGGCTGACCAACGCGATGATTCAGATTTTCCTGTTGATCACGCTGTTCTCGGCGGGCACCTACACCAGCCTGATTTACCTGGCCTCGTCGATGATTCTGGTGCCCTACCTGTGGTCGGCGGCGTACGCGGTGCTGTTGAGCGGACGCGGCGAAACCTACGAGCACGCCTCGGCCGAACGTACCAAGGATCTGCTGATTGGCGGCATCGCGCTGGTTTACGCGGTGTGGCTGTTGTACGCCGGTGGGGTGAAATACTTGCTGCTGTCGGCGTTGCTGTACGCGCCGGGGGTGATTCTGTTTGCCAAGGCCAAGCATGAACAGGGGCAACCGGTTTTTACCACGGTGGAGAAGGGGATTTTTGCTTGCGTGGTGATCGGGGCGGGGCTGGCGGCTTATGGGTTGTATAGCGGGGTGTTGAGTTTGTAGGCGGGTTTGCTTTGGCAGGTCCGGCCTCTTCGCGAGCAGGCTCACTCCTACATTTGGAGCGCGTACCCCTGTAGGAGTGAGCCTGCTCGCGATAGCGATTTCAAATTCACCACTGTGGGCGATGTGACCCCAGTTCAGCGGCCGGCAAATCCCATCGCAACACCGTCCCGCTGATCTGCACCGGCATGCGCAACCTCCGCGCCGGGCCCCACGCGGTGTGCTCGATCAGCGAATCCTGATCCTGCGCCTCTTCGCCACGCAACGGTTCAGGCGTCCCCGGCCCATGCTCGATCAACAACTTCGCCGTGCGCGCCAACGACAACCGCGCCGACCCCCCGCGACCGTTTGCAAAGCGCTCCGTCAGCAACTTGAGTGCACTTGCCGCCATCAGATACCCGGTCGCGTGGTCCAGCGCCTGCACCGGCAACGGTGTTGGCTTATCGCTATGCTTCCAATGCTGGCCGGCCTCGGCGATGCCGCTGCTCATCTGTACCAGACTGTCGAAGCCCCGGCGGTTCTGCCACGGGCCGTTCCAGCCGTAGGCGTTGAGGCAGACATCGATCAGACCCGGTGCCAGTTGCTGGCGGCGCTCAACACCAAAACCGAGATGTTCCAGAGCATCGGCGCGGTAGCCATGCAGCAAAATATCGGCGTCTTTCAATAAACCTTCGAACACGGCTCGATCCGCAGGTACTTGCAGATCCAGCCGCGCACAGCGTTTGCCGACGGTCATTTCCGGGACGACGCCGGGCTCGTTCCAGCTCGGCGGATCGATGCGCAGCACGTCGGCGCCCAGCCCTGCAAGAAAGCGGCTGGCGGTGGGCCCAGCGAGTACGCGGGTCAGGTCCAGCACCTTGATCCCGGCCAGAGGTCGTTCGATCGAACCGCGCCACGCGGCGCGCGTCTCGTTCGGCTGCTCGATGAAGTGCACCAGCGGTTCGGCATTCACCGCCAGCCCCTGCGGATGTTGCTGCCACTGCGCCCAGCTGCGCATTTCGGCGGCGCAGCCCTTGGCCTCGACCACCGCTTGCTCCAGATCCTTGCTCGCCCATTGCGCCACTTTCGTCGCCATTGCCGCACGGTCGGCACAGGCACCGAGCACGCGTTCAGCGGCGGCGCGATGATGTGGCGCGTTGGTGTGCAGGCGGATCCAGCCGTCGCGGGTGGCGTAGTCGCCGGCGATGGCGTCCCACAGCGGCGGCACTTGCCAGCCGATCGGGCGAAGCGAGGTGGAGAACCAGAACGAGGCCAGCCGCCGGTCGACTTCCACGCTCGGCAAGTGGCCGACCTGCTGATGAAGCAGTTCGCTGACGGCTTGCCCGGCAGCGGCAATACTCGCGCAAGCCAGTTCGGTGACGGCGAGGGCCGAGGGCAGGGCGCCGTGACCGTTGAA
This sequence comes from Pseudomonas hamedanensis, assembly GCF_014268595.2. Lineage (NCBI taxonomy): Bacteria > Pseudomonadati > Pseudomonadota > Gammaproteobacteria > Pseudomonadales > Pseudomonadaceae > Pseudomonas > Pseudomonas hamedanensis. Next base: position 5,164,030 of record NZ_CP077091.1, on the reverse strand, counting down.
AGGAATTGGCGTGCGCGACAAGCCGAGTGCGGCTTGAATGGACGTGAGCAGATCAGACATCGAAGGCCCTCCGGAGCGAGAGGGCGATGATAGTGCAAAAAAAACCGGTCTGGATGAAATTGGATCGTTCCCACGCTCCGCGTGGGAATGCCGCCCGGGACGCTCTGCGTCCCAATCGAAAGCTGGAACGCGGAGCGTCCCTTGATGCATTCCCACGCGGAGCGTGGGAACGATCGGTAGGTGGGGTAGCGACTAGACGCGGAACTGATCCATCAGTTTCATCTGCTGGCTCGCCAGGCTGTTGAGCTGGCTGCTGATCGCCGCCGATTCGGTGGCCTGCCCGGTCAGGGTTTCGGTGACGGTACGAATCGCCGAGACGTTGCGATTGACCTCTTCAGCCACTGCGCTTTGCTGTTCAGCCGCGCTGGCAATTTGCAGGTTCATGTCGCTGATCACCGTTACCGCATCGCTGATCTTGCCCAGCGCATCGACGGCGTGGCGGATCTGTCCGGCGTTGTTGTGCGCCTGGGTCTGACTCGAATGCATGGTCGCGACCACGCCACGGGTGCCGGTCTGGATGCGTTCGATCACCAGACGAATCTCCTCTACCGAATCCTGCGTGCGCTTGGCCAGATTACGCACTTCGTCCGCCACCACCGCAAACCCTCGGCCGCTCTCACCGGCACGGGCGGCTTCGATGGCGGCGTTGAGGGCGAGCAGGTTGGTTTGCTCGGCGATGCTGCGGATCACTTCCAGCACCGAGCCGATCTGCTCGCTGTTGACCGCCAGCGCTTCGACTTCAGTCACCGCTTTGCTGACTTCGTCGGCCAGTTGATTGATGTCGCGGGTACTGCGCTCGATGATCGCCATACCGTCCTTGGCCGATTGATCGGCGCCTTTCGCCGCATTGGCGGCGTTCGAGGCGCTGTTGGCGACATCGTGAGCAGTGGCGCTCATTTCGTTGGATGCGGTGGCGACCTGGTCAATTTCGCGGAACTGCACCTGCATGCCTTCGCTGGTCTGCCGGGCGATTTCCGAGGACTGGTCAGCAGTGCCGCGCGCTTCGGTGATGCTCTGCTTGATCTGGGCGATGGTCGGTTGCAGTTTGTCGAGGAAGCGGTTGAACCAGTTCACCAGTTCGCCCAGTTCGTCTTTCTTGCTGTAGTTCAGGCGCTGGGTCAGGTCGCCTTCGCCGCTGGCGATGTTTTTCAGCATGTCGGCGACGCTGTTGATCGGGCGGGTAACGCCGGAGGCGGTGAGCCAGATCAGCAACAAACCGACTACACCGGCGGCGACGGCCACCAGCAGGGCGGTGATCACGCCGGTTTCTTGCGCGTCGTCGAGCACCGCTTGCAGCTTGACCGAGTCGGCCAGCAGCACGTGCTTTGGCAAGTCGATGACCACGCCCCAGGCGCGCGAGTTGCCGATCGGATCGACCGGGTAAACGGCGCGAATCAACTCGCCCTGTTCAAGGATTTTCGCGGTGCCGCTGCCGACCAGTTGCAAGACATCCTGGCCATCGGCACCGAGGGTGTCGCTGATTTTTTTGCCGACCCGGCTGGCGTCAGCGCTGTCGGCAGCAAGCACGCCACTGCCGGAAACGATCAACATATGCCCGGCGTTGTTGAACAGGCTGCGTTGCGAATCGACAGCGGCGGCTTGCAGGGCGTCGAGGGCGATGTCGACACCGACCACGCCGATGGCTTTGCCGTCGACCAGCAGCGGTACGGAAATGGTCGTCATGAGCATTTCCTTGCCACCGACGGTGTCGGCATACGGGTCGAGCAGGCAGGTGCGCTTGTTGTCGCGAGGGCAGGTGTACCAACTGTTGTAGGGCGTACCGCTGACGCTGAGGGTGGTCTTGGTCAGGTCATCTTCGACCATGATCGTGTTCAGCGAGGCGCCGCCGGCACGGCTCCAGTACGAGGCGAAACGCCCGGCTTCGTTGGACTGACGCGCGGCATCGTTGGCGAACTCGCTGTCCTTGCCGTCGAGGCCGTTGGGTTCGAAGGCCAGCCAGATGCCGAGCACCTTGTCGTTGCGCTCGAAGGTGGTTTTCAGGCTCTGGTTCAACTCTTCACGCACGGCGCCAGCATCCAGTGAACGCTTGGCCGCCATCGTCCGAAGATCTTTGATCTGGTCGGCGAGGGCAGTGACCACCAGCAGGCTTTCGCCGAAGGTCTTCTGCACCCGCACCGCTTGCTCGGCGGCCTTGGCTTGCAGCAGGTTCTGTACGCTGGCGGTGAGCATCTTGCTGCTCGAGGTGCTGACCACCGCGTCGTTCTGGTTGGTCTGATAAATGTTCATGCCGACAATCAGCGCCACCACACCGAGCAGGCACAGGCCGGAGAGCAGGACAATTTTCAGGCGAATGGAAAGGGCGTCGAACATGGGCGATCTCGCGAATGGAATAAACAGGTGGCCTGGGCCAGGAGCCCGGTTTGCCAAATCCATTCAGCGCCATTCAATGCTCATCGGCGTCGAGCGAGACGGCATGAGGCGCTTGCCGACGGACGGTCGCCGCTAAACGTTTGCGCAGGGGAAAGTGCTGAAAACGATTAAAAATTCAGGGAGATTTCGCTCGGCCGCTGAGGGCTTTTTTGTGGCGAGGGAGCTTGCTCCCGCTCGACTGCGCAGCCGTCGCAAAACCTGCAATCCAGGTTTGTCAGGCAAAATGCCGGGGAGTGCTTCGCCCTCCAGCGGGAGCAAGCTACCTCGCCACAGGGAATTGGCTGAACTAGTGAGGGATGCATTCCGGGCGTGACCAGATCCACAGGTTGCCCAGGCTCATCCCGGCAATTGCCAGGTAAATCGGCCAACCGTGATCGAGCATCACCAGCATCAGCGTCGCGCACAGCAGCATGCTCGCGGTGGCGCTGATCTTGGCGTTGCGCGCGATGATTCTGCCGTTGCGCCAGTTACTGAGGATCGGTCCGAACAGGCGATGGTTCTCCAGCCAGGCACTCAGGCGCGGCGAACTGCGGGTCGCCGCCCACGCAGCGAGGAGGATGAACTCGGTGGTCGGCAGGCCGGGCACGACAATCGCGATCAGGCCGATGCCAAGGCTGACATAGGCGAGCAGACCGAACAGCAGACGGGCGAGTTTTGAGGTGGCGGGTGCGGGCATGGCTCAGCGGTGGCTTCTGAAGCGGAACGGAGATCTTACAGACTTACGCGATCCCCCTGTAGGAGTGAGCCTGCTCGCGATAGCGGTGTATCAGTCGACATCGATGTTGAATGAAAAGACGCTATCGCGAGCAGGCTCACTCCTACAGAGAAAAACTGCGGTGTGTCAGGCAGGTTCGGCTTCGGTTGCGTATGCCTGTTCCAGCAGCACGGTGAAGCGGTTGAACGCCTCCAGCGCACCTTGCTCCACTTCGGCTTCCTCCTCAGCCGTGAATGGCAAGGCGTCGAGGGTGCGTACAAAACTTTTCCAGCCCTCGGCACGCCCACCTTGCGGTTCAGCCAAATGACGGGCACCGAAGGTTTCGCTCAGCTCCAGCGCCACCGCGCGTTTGATCAGGAACGCTGCGCCGAGCTTCGAACCTTCGGACACAAAGAGCCAGCCCAGCGCCCGTGCCTTGCTCGGGTTTTTCACCGCGCCGGCTACAGACGCCGGAACTTCGGTGTCGAGGTCGGCAAGGTCGGCCCTGGCCGCTTCGGCGCGGCAGCGGGCCGGCAGGTCCGCGATAATCGCGGTCAGTTCGGCGTCGTTGTACAGCTCGACCAGTTCCGACTGGAACAGGTATTGCGCGACGACGAAACGGGCGAAGCTGGCGCGGGTTTCGAATGGCGCGTGGGCCTTGACCAACGCATCGAGTTTGCTGTGCGGCTCATGGGTGATCTGGTTCAGGCGTTGCGAACGCAGGGCTTTTTCCGAGGCAGTCATGGGGGGTGTCCTTGATAGATGAGGCGCTTGATAACAAGACGTACGGGCAGGCGCCGGAGCGTAAAAAAACCTCACTGCGCAATAACTGAACACGCGCAGTGAGGCCGGCCGGATCAGATGTCCCAGATCAGGTTGATCGCGAAGTTGCGTCCCGGCTGAGTCAGGCGATCAAGGTTGGCCGGTTGCGTTACCGAGGCTTCGCCAACGCTGTCGTAGCCGCGCACGTCATCCCACAGCCAGTATTTCTTGTCGGTCAGGTTGTAAATCCCGCCACTGACGGTGACGTCATCGCTGACTTTGTAATACCCGGCCAGATCGAGAATGCCGAAGCCCGGCGTCTTGAACTGGCTGCTGACACCGTCCGGCGACTTGAAATTGCTGTCGTCGACGCGGTCCTTTTTCTTCACCACGGTCCAGCTCAGCAGGCCGCCATAGGTGTCCTGGTCGTAACCGAGGCCGAAGACGCCGGTGAGTGGATTGACGCTGTTGATCGGCTCGCCGTTGTCGTTGTTACGACCGTAGGCGTAGGCGATCGAGCCTTGGGTGTAGAGGCCCTGCGGCGCGCCGAACGCATCCAGATTCAAGCGGCCTTTGACTTCCGCACCCTTGATGGTGGCGCGTTTGATGTTGTTGCTCTGGAAGGTCAACTGATCGTCGCCGGGCTTGACCGCATCTTCGTTAATGAAGTCGCGGTATTTGTTATAGAACACCGCGACGTCGAACGAGCCTTGCTCGAAGTTGCCGCGCAGACCGGTTTCGAAGCCTTTGCTTTTCTCCGGCTCAAGGTCGGAATTAGGCGCGACGGTGTAGCCGGTGGTGGTGTTCTCGAAACGGCCATACAACGCCTTTGCGGTCGGTGTGCGGAAGCCTTCGGCGTACTGGCCGTACCAGGTGTAGTTTTCCGTCAGCGCGTAGGTCAGGCCGAACTTCGGCGACACCTTGTGCCAGGTCTTGTTCTTGTCGCTGACCGTACCTTTGCCGTCGGCATTTACGGTGTTGAGGAATTCCTCGGTGATGTGCGGCTTGAGCTGGGTGTAGTCGTAGCGCAGGCCCGGCACGAAGGTCCAGTTGTTCCAGCTGATCTGGTCCTGGGCGAACAGGCTGTAGGTGTTGATGGTCGGATCGGGGAAGTCGCTGGCTTTCTTCAGTACATCAGCTGTGCTGGTCGCGCCAATCGCCGTGCAGCCACGGCCGACGGCCAGGCACTTGCCATCGCCACTGCGCGAACCGGTGACTTTCTGTTGCTTGATTGTGGTGCCATAGGTCAGCACATGGTCGGTGTCACCGATGGCGAAAGCCTTGTCCAGTTGCGCGTCGAACACCCACTGCTTCTCCTCGTAAAGCGTATCGCGGGTACGCAGCACTTTACGGGTCATCGGGTAGTAATACTCTTCAGTACTCTGGTCGGTCTTGGCGATCTGGTGATTGAGGCTCCACTTGACGTTGTCGACCAGCAGGCTGTCGAGGGCAAAGCGGTGCTCGATGCCGAAACGCTCGCGGGTAATGGTGTCGTTGCCGGTGCGCCACTGGTACATGCCGCCGGGCAGCAGGCTGGTCGGGATCGTCGGGGCGCCGTTGACGTACGGGCCGCCATAAGCGCTTTTCTGGTCAGTGTCGCGGTCATCCTTGTACTTTTCGTAGGTCAGGCCCAGGCGCGAATCGTCGTTGTAGTTCCAGCCGAGCTTGGCCAGCACGTTGGTCGCACGCACGTCCTCCGGGTTGGCGGCGGTGCGCGCAAGCCCCGTACCGTTGTGGTTGCCGTAGGATTCGGTTTCATGGCCGTCGCGCTGGCTGTAGTGCAACAGCGCATCGAACTGTTCGGCACGTCCGGCGACGGTGGCAGACTTCAACCAGCTGTCGTCGGCAGAGCTGTAACCGCTTTTCAAACGGGCGCCGACGTCTTTGCCGGGCTTGATGATGTCGTCTGCATCGAGGGTGTAATAACTGACGGCGCCACCGATGGCGTTACTGCCGTACAGCACCGACGCCGGGCCACGGAGGATCTCTACGCGCTTGACGATTTCCGGGTCGACGTAGTTGCGCTGGCTCTTGGCGTACGGGCCGTTGAAGAAACCGTTGGGGATTTCCACGCCGTCGACCTGCGTCAGAATGCGGTCGCCGTCGATGCCGCGGATGTTGTAGCCGCTGATGCCGCCACGCTGACCGGCGCCACCGACGGAGACACCTGGCTCGTAGCGCACCAGATCCTTGATGGTGTTGACGTTGTTGCGGTCCAGCTCGTCGCGAGTGTGCACGCTGACAGTGGACGGCACGCTGCTGACCGACTGTTGCTGACGGGTGGCGCTGATGGTCACCTGATCCAGATTCAGCGTGCCGCTGGCGTTGCGCTTTTCCAGCACGACGTTGTTGTTGCTGATTTTGCGGAAGCTCAGGTTGGTCCCCACCAACAGCCGTTCCAGGGCTTTTTCCGGCGGCAGCGAACCGCGCACGCCCGGCGACGACACACCCTGGCCCAGTTCCGCCGGCAAGCCGACCTGCCAGCCGGTCACGGCGGTGAAGGCATTGAGCGCCGAGACCAGCGGTTGCTGGCCGATGGCGAACGAGTAATCCGCCATGTTGCGCGACGCCGGTTCAGTGGCAGCCAGCAGCGGTGCGCTGCCGGCCATCAGCATGGCCGCGGTCAATAGTGACAGTACGCGGGAAGGGGAAGCAGTCTGGCGGGTAAGGCGAGAGGACATCGATAGCGCTCCGTGTCGCACGAATCTTTATAGGTGCTGATCGCATGGTGATGCGAATCAATTGCATTGGCTATAACGAGACGTACTACCGGTGGCTATCGAGTAAAAATAATTCTCATTTAGTTCAAGATCACCAACGCGGGAAATTCCTGTAAGCGCGCCGAGGTGATGTGAGCAAGGGAGCGGACCACGTCGAGCGGCTGATCGAGGCGGTAATTGCCAGTGACGGCAACGTCGGCCAGTTGCTCGTTGTTGTTGATGATCCAGCCCGGGTAGTAGCGGCGCAGTTCGGCCAGCACCTGATTCAGCGGGCAGTTTTCAAACACCAGTCGGCCTTGTACCCAGGCCAGGTCCGTGTTGGCATCGAGCCTGGCCGGCCGGTCGAAACCGTTGGGGCCGATGCGGATACTTTCCCCAGCGCTCAGGCGCACGCGGGCGTCGTTGTGCGTGGCGCGCAGATCGACGTCGCCACGCTGCACATTGACCTGCGCCACGCCGTCGAGATAACGAACGGCAAATGCGGTGTCATGCACGCTGGCCTGGACCGGGCCGGCATCGATTTCCAGCGGTTGGCTGCGCCCGCTGGCGATCTCGAAAAACGCCTCGCCCTGAAACAGCCGGGCCACGCGTTGCTGATCGTTGATGGTGCTGGAGAACGCCGAGTTGGTGTTGAGCAGGACCTTCGAGCCATCTTCGAGTTGCAGGCGCTGGCGCTCGCCAACCACGGTCAGGTGATCGGCTTGCAGGCGCAGCGGCAGGTTGCTGAAACTGAACAGACCGAGCACCAGCACCGCCGCGGTGGCCAAGGGTTTCCAGTGCGCGCGCAAGCGTTTGAAGGCCGTGACCCGGGAAGGTTTCGCCGCGAGGGCCTGGGCACACAATACGACCTGCGGACCGTCCCAGATTGCCTGAGCCCTGGCAAACGCCTCTGCATTCAACGGATCGGCCGCCAGCCAGGCATGAAATTGCCGGGTCTGCTCCTCGTCCGGGCTACCAAGCACGATGAGCCAGTCCAGCGCCTGGTCCATTGCGTTTGCAGCGTCCTGCACCGAATCCGGTGAAGGCGAGCGGTGGGTATCCGTCACGGTGGTTCCTCGGCAGTGTCTGTGCACGGCTGTTTTTTTAGTGAAGCGTAAAAGTCGGGCAAGGGTAGCAAAGCCCGATGATCACTGCAGTCGATCCTGTCACTTACAGAAACGCCCTACAGCCTCAGTCGCCATTCAAGCGCTCGGCGACGCCGATGCAGATCGACATGATCAGTTTCAATTCTTTCTGCACGGTACTCAGCGACACGTTCAGTTGTTCAGCGATCTCCTGATAGCTGTGCCCGTGCAGGCGGCTGAGGATGAATATTTGTTGCTGACGCGCGCTGAGTTGGCTGAGGCTCACGTTCAAACGCTCCAGCAGTTGTTCGGCGTGGGCGGCGTCTTCAGCGCTGCTGGCGGGGGCGGCGATGCTGTGCACGACGTCCTGCGGAACATCGTCGACCATGGTTCGAGAATGAATCTTGCGCGCACGCAAATGGTCCAGCGCCAGATTGCGCGCGGTCTGGAAGACAAAGGGTTCAAGGTGATCGATGGCCCGCTCGCTCAGCGCCCGCGTCACGCGCAGGTAGGTCTCCTGCAACAGGTCTTCAGCGGTGCTGTGATTGTTGACCATCCGTTCCAGCGTGCGCAGCAGCGAAGTGCGCTGGGCGAGGAAGACGTGGTTGAAGCGCGATTGACTCACGGGAGGACCTGATCCATTTTGAGCGAATGATAATGCTTATCATCCAGCCAAATGGTCAAGCGCTGATTTCGAATACAACACAAATCCATTGTAGGAGTGAGCCTGCTCGCGATAGCGGTATCACATTCACCATTTTCATTGGCTGATAGACAGCTATCGCGAGCAGGCTCACTCCTACAGAAGAGCCACCCGTTTATTCGGCGTTACACAACGCCAGGCAGTTATCCAGCATGCGGTTGGAGAAGCCCCATTCGTTGTCGTACCAGGCCAGCACTTTCAGCAATTTGCCGCTGGACTTGGTGTGGTTGGCGTCAAAAATCGACGACAGCGGGTTGTGGTTGAAGTCGCTGGAAACCAGCGGCAACGTGTTGTAACCCAAAATCTTCGAATGCTGGCTCGCCGCTTTCAGCAGTGCGTTGACTTCGTCCGCCGAGGCTTCACGCTTGAGCTGTACCGTCAAATCCACCAGCGACACGTTGATCACCGGCACGCGCACGGCCATGCCGGTCAATTTGCCGGCCAGTTCCGGCAGCACCAGGCCGACCGCTTCGGCAGCGCCGGTCTTGCTCGGGATCATGTTCTGGGTGGCCGAACGCGCGCGGTACGGGTCGGTGTGATAAACGTCGGTGAGGTTCTGGTCGTTGGTGTAGGCATGAATAGTGGTCATCAGACCGCTTTCGATGCCCAGTTCGCGGTGCAGCACTTGCGCCACGGGCGCGAGGCAGTTGGTGGTGCACGAGGCGTTGGAAATAATCTGGTGCGACTGGCGCAGAATGTCGTGGTTGACGCCGTAGACGACAGTGGCGTCGGCGCCTTTGGCCGGGGCCGAGATGATCACCTTGCGGGCGCCGGCGCCAATATGCGCGGCGGCTTTGGCGCGGTCGGTAAAGAGACCGGTGCATTCGAACACCACATCAATCTTTTCCGCGGCCCATGGCAGTTCGGCCGGGTTGCGAATGGCGCTGACTGCAATGCGGTCGCCGTTGACCGTCAGGCTTTCGTTGTCATGAGCCACTTCGGCATCGAAGGTGCCATGAACGGTGTCGTATTTGAGCAGATGGGCATTGATCGAACTGTCACCCAGATCGTTGATGGCGACGATCTGCAGGTCTTGACGATAGCCTTGGGTATACAGTGCGCGCAGGACATTACGGCCGATGCGGCCAAAACCATTGATTGCGATTCGTAGAGTCATGGAACAGCGCCGCCGTCGTTTTGTTGTTGGAATTACAAGATTATTCGCATAAAAATAGAAAACAAGCCTTTTTAGTGGCAATATTTTGTTTTATCTACAACGAGTGACCTGAATCAACTGGTCCGAATGGTCAAAAAAACCGTCCGTCATTCCAACGACAACGGTGTTTGACCAGCATAGACAATCAGGTCGCCACATCCGTTAGCCTGGAGTTCTACACATGCATCCCCGCGTTCTTGAGGTCACCGAACGGCTTATCGCCCGCAGCCGCGCCACGCGTCAGGCTTACCTTGCATTGATTCGCGGCGCCGCCACTGACGGGCCGATGCGCGGCAAGCTGCAATGCGCCAACTTCGCCCACGGCGTGGCCGGGTGCGGCAGCGAAGACAAGCACAGCCTGCGGATGATGAACTCGGCGAACATCGCCATTGTGTCTTCGTATAACGACATGCTTTCTGCGCACCAGCCGTACGAAGTGTTCCCGCAGCAAATCAAGAACGCCCTGCGCGAAATCGGCTCGGTCGGCCAGTTTGCCGGCGGCACGCCTGCAATGTGCGACGGCGTAACCCAGGGCGAACCGGGCATGGAACTGAGCCTGCCGAGCCGCGAAGTCATCGCCATGTCGACCGCCGTGGCGCTGTCGCACAACATGTTCGACGGCGCGCTGATGCTCGGCATCTGCGACAAGATCGTCCCGGGCCTGATGATGGGCTCGCTGCGTTTCGGTCACTTGCCTACCATCTTTGTGCCGGGCGGGCCGATGGTCTCGGGTATTTCCAACAAGGAAAAAGCCGACGTCCGTCAGAAGTACGCCGAAGGCAAGGCCACTCGCGAAGAGCTGCTGGAATCGGAGATGAAGTCCTACCACAGCCCGGGCACTTGCACGTTCTACGGCACCGCCAACACCAACCAGTTGCTGATGGAAGTCATGGGCTTGCACTTGCCGGGCGCGTCTTTCGTCAACCCGAACACGCCGCTGCGTGATGCCCTGACTCGCGAAGCCGCGCATCAGGTCACGCGCCTGACGAAGCAGAACGGCAACTTCATGCCGATCGGCGAAATTGTCGACGAGAAGGCGCTGGTCAATTCAATCGTCGCGCTGCACGCCACTGGCGGCTCGACCAACCACACCCTGCACATGCCGGCCATCGCCATGGCGGCGGGCATTCAACTGACCTGGCAGGACATGGCCGACCTCTCCGAAGTCGTGCCGACCCTCAGCCACGTCTATCCGAACGGCAAAGCTGACATCAACCATTTCCAGGCCGCCGGCGGCATGTCGTTCCTGATCCGGGAGCTGCTCGGCGCCGGTCTGTTGCACGAAGACGTCAACACCGTGCTCGGCCATGGCCTGAGCCGGTACACCAAAGAGCCGTTCCTCGATAACGGCGAGTTGGTCTGGCGCGAAGGCCCGACCGACAGCCTCGACGAAAACATCTTGCGTCCGGTGTCCCGTGCGTTCTCGCAAGAGGGCGGATTGCGCGTGATGGAAGGCAACCTCGGTCGCGGTGTGATGAAAGTGTCTGCCGTGGCCCTGGAAAACCAGATTGTCGAAGCGCCGGCGATGGTGTTTGAGGATCAGCAGGACCTGGCCGATGCGTTCAAGGCCGGTCTGCTCGAAAAAGATTTCGTTGCGGTGATGCGCTTCCAGGGCCCGCGTTCGAACGGTATGCCGGAGCTGCACAAGATGACGCCGTTCCTCGGCGTGCTGCAGGATCGCGGCTTCAAAGTGGCGCTGGTGACGGACGGGCGCATGTCCGGCGCCTCGGGGAAAATCCCGGCGGCAATTCACGTCAGCCCCGAAGCTTATGTCGGCGGCGCTTTGGCGCGCGTGCAAGAGGGCGATATCATCCGCGTCGATGGCGTCAAAGGCACCTTGGAACTCAAGGTCGACGCCGCCGAATTCGCAGCGCGCGAACCCGCCAAAGGCCTGTTGGGCAACAACATCGGCAGCGGGCGTGAACTGTTCGGCTTCATGCGCATGGCCTTCAGCTCGGCGGAGCAGGGCGCCAGCGCCTTTACTTCTGCCCTGGAGACGCTTAATTGAAACTGGCTTTGGTCGGTGACATCGGAGGCACCAACGCGCGGTTCGCGTTGTGGCAAAACCAGCAATTGCAATCGGTCCAGGTGCTGGCCACGGCCGACTTTGCCACCCCGGAGGAGGCGATCGGCCTGTACCTGAGCGGGCTCGGTCTGGCGCCGGGTTCGATCGGTTCGGTGTGTCTGTCGGTGGCCGGTCCGGTCAGCGGCGATGAATTCAAATTCACCAACAATCATTGGCGACTCAGTCGCAGCGCGTTCTGCAAGACATTGCAGGTCGAGCAGTTGTTGCTGACCAACGACTTCTCGGCGATGGCGCTGGGCATGACGCGCTTGCAGCCGGGCGAATTCCGCGTCGTTTGTGAGGGCACGCCGGAGCCGTTGCGTCCGGCCGTGGTCATCGGCCCGGGCACTGGCCTGGGTGTCGGCACCTTGCTCGATCTGGGCGAAGGTCGCTTTGCCGCGTTGCCGGGCGAGGGCGGTCATGTCGATCTGCCGCTGAGCAGCCCGCGGGAAACGCAACTGTGGCAGCACATCTACAGCGAGATCGGCCATGTCAGCGCGGAAACCGCGTTGAGCGGCAGCGGCTTGCCTCGGCTGTACCGGGCAATCTGCGCGGTGGATGGGCATGAGCCGATCCTCGATACACCAGAAGCGATTACAGCGGCCGGTCTGGCCGGTGATCCGATTGCTCTGGAAGTGCTCGAGCAGTTCTGCTGCTGGCTCGGTCGAGTGGCCGGCAACAACGTGTTGACCACCGGCGCACGCGGCGGGGTGTTTATCGTCGGTGGGGTCATTCCACGGTTCGCCGATTTCTTCCTCCAAAGCGGTTTCGCCCGCTGCTTCGCCGACAAGGGCTGCATGAGCGATTACTTCAAAGGCATCCCGGTGTGGCTGGTCACGGCACCGTATTCCGGGCTGGTCGGCGCGGGCGTGGCCCTGGATCAAGCAATCCGGACCTGAAACACGGTCAACTATAGGCGTGAGCCTATGTGGCGAGGGGATTTATCTGTGGCGAGGGGATTTATCCCCGCTGGGCAGCGAAGCGGCCCCAAAAAGCTAAGGCCTGCTGCGCAGGCCATCGGGGATAAATCCCCTCACCACAGATAAATCCCCTCGCCACAGGTTTGTTTTCCACAGTGGTTTTGTGGTGTTTGTAAAATCAGTCCTTAAGGCATAATCCGCCCCAACTCCAACAACAAGGATGCCTTCGAAGTGAGCTCAGTCAACAAGTCGATATTGTTGGTCGATGACGACCAGGAAATACGCGAGTTGCTGGAAACCTACCTGACCCGCGCCGGGTTTCAGGTGCGGGCCACCGCCGATGGCGCCGGTTTTCGCCAGGCACTCAACGAAGCGCCGAGCGATCTGGTGATCCTCGATGTCATGTTGCCCGACGAAGACGGTTTCAGCCTGTGCCGTTGGGTGCGCCAGCATCCGCGTCAGGCGCAGGTGCCGATCATCATGCTCACCGCCAGTTCCGACGAAGCCGACCGGGTGATCGGTCTGGAACTCGGCGCTGACGATTACCTTGGCAAACCGTTCAGCCCGCGCGAACTGCAAGCGCGGATCAAGGCCCTGCTGCGCCGCGCGCAATTCGCTCACGAACGCAGCGGCAGTGAAGTGCTGGCCTTCGATGACTGGCGCCTGGACATGGTCAGTCACCGGCTGTTTCACGCTGACGGCGAGGAAGTGATTCTCTCCGGCGCCGATTTCGCCTTGCTCAAACTGTTCCTTGATCACCCGCAGCAAATCCTCGACCGTGACACCATCGGCAACGCCACCCGTGGCCGCGATCTGATGCCGCTCGACCGCATCGTCGACATGGCCGTCAGCCGTTTGCGCCAGCGCCTGCGCGACACCGAAAAACCGCCGCGGCTGATCCGCACCGTGCGTGGCAGCGGTTATCAGCTGGCAGCCAATGTGGTTGCCGGCAATGGTCACTGAGTCGCTGCGCAAACTCGCTGCCAGGGTCCCGGTGCCGCGCTCGCTGCTCGGTCGCATGCTGCTGTTGACGCTGCTCGCGGTGCTGTTCGCGCAGACGTTATCCAGCGTGATCTGGGTCTCGCAACTGCGCGCCACTCAGCTTGAGGGGCTGGTCACCAGTGCCCGTAGCCTCGCTCATTCGATGACCGCCAGCGTCAGCTATTTCCGCTCTCTGCCGGTGGCCTATCGGCCGCTGGTACTCGACCAGTTGCGCAGCATGGGCGGCACGCGATTCGTGGTGACGCTCAATGACCGACCGCTGGGCATGGAAGTGCTGCCGGTCACGCCGCGCAAGGCGGCGGTGATGAAAGCGGTGGATGAAGTGCTGCGGCAGACCCTGGGGCATGACACCGATATTTCGGTGACGTTTGTCAGTCCCGAGGACCTGCGGATTTTCAACGCCGGGCTGAAACTCGACGAGTTGCCGCGTTCCTGGGCGCACTACGCGCTGACCCTCGAACCGGTCAATCCGCCAGTGCTGGTCACGCAAATTCAAATGGCCCCGGGCGAATGGCTGTACATCGCCTCGCTGTTGCCCGAGCCGTACACCAGTCTCGAAGAGCAAGGCCTGCCGGCGCAGCAGGTCTGGTTCATCGTGCTCACCAGTGGTTTTCTTTTGCTGTTCATCGGTCTGCTGGTGCATTGGCAGAGCCGGCCACTCAAGCGTCTGGCGCGGGCGGCGCGCGACCTGTCGCTGGGTGCCGACGTCGAGCCGGTCGCCGAGGGCGGCGGCAGCGAAGTGGTTGAAGTGGGTCGCGCGTTCAACACCATGCGCGAGCGCATCAGCCGCTATCTGACCGAACGCAGCCAGTTATTCAGTGCGATTTCCCATGACCTGCGCACGCCGATCACGCGATTGCGCCTGCGCGTCGAATTGCTGGAAGACGAAAAACTGCAAGCCAAATTCGGCCGCGATCTCGATGAGTTGGAGTTGTTGGTCAAAGGCGCGCTGCAATGCGTCAAAGACACCGACATCCATGAAAACATCGAGCCGGTGGACCTCAATCATGTGCTCGATTGTCTGGTCGAGCCGTACCTGGCGCCCAACGGCAATGGCCGCGTCACCCAGCACGGGCGGGCGCTGTCGGCGTATCCGGGCAAGCCGCTGGCGCTCAAGCGCTGCATCGGCAACCTGATCGACAACGCCTTGAAGTACGGGCAAAACGCGCACCTGCACATCGATGACGATGACAGCGCGTTTGTTTTGCATGTCGATGATGAAGGGCCGGGCGTGCCGCAGCAGCGGCTGGAGCAGGTGTTCGAGCCGCACTTCAGACTCGCGGGGCAGCAGCAGGGCTATGGGTTGGGCCTGGGGATTGCGCGCAACATTGCCCATAGCCATGGCGGCGAGGTGACGTTGCAGAATCTGCGCGAGGGCGGGTTGCGGGTGACGTTGCAGTTGCCGCGCAGTGTTGATTAGTCAGACCGCGTTACCGTTCTTCGCGAGCAAGCCCGCTCCCACATTCGACCGCGTTGCGGCGGGTGGAATGCGTTCACCTGTGGGAGCGAGCCTGCTCGCGAAGGCGTCAGATGCATCAATACAAATGTCACAAGCCAGTGACAAACCCCGTCCCCTTCGTTACAAGCCCAGCCCGGCCCGTTGTTTAAACTGCCCGCAGTCATAACAACAAAAAAGGGCCACTCCATGGACACCTTTCATCCAGGCTTCAGCAGTTGGCTGAACGCCCCTGCCCATCAGCAATGGCTCGCCGCCGAAGGCCTGCGCCTGCTGGATTTCGCCAAAGCCTCGAAGCTGCCTGAAGGCTTCGGCAATCTCGACGAGCGCGGCCACCTGCCGGTGAACGCCCAAGCTGAAACCATGAACACCGCGCGCATGACCCACAGTTTCGCCATGGCCCACATTCAGGGCCTGCCGGGGTTTGCCGAACTGGTCGATCACGGCATCGCCGCCCTGCGCGGGCCGTTGCGCGATGCGCTGCACGGCGGCTGGTTTGCGGCCGCCGGGCACCGTGACGACAACACCGGCAAAAACGCCTACCTGCACGCCTTCGTCGCGCTGGCCGCCAGCTCTGCGGTGGTCGCGCAACGGCCCGGCGCACAGGCCCTGCTTGATGATGCGATCGACATCATCGACAGGTATTTCTGGAGCGAAGAAGAGGGCGCGATGCGCGAGTTCTTCAATCGCGACTGGAGTGAAGAAGAAGCCTATCGCGGCGCCAACAGCAACATGCACGCGACCGAAGCGTTCCTTGCGCTGGCCGATGTCACTGAAGACCCGCGCTGGCTGATCCGTGCGCAACGCATCGTCGAGCGAGTGATCCACGGTCACGCCGCTGCCAACGGGTACAGGGTTATCGAACATTTCGATCGAGACTGGCAACCGCTGCGCGACTACAACCACGCCAATCCCGCCGATGGTTTCCGCCCTTACGGCACCACCCCGGGCCACGGGTTCGAGTGGGCGCGGCTGTTGTTGCACCTGGAAGCCGCGCGGGTCCAGGCCGGCATGCTCACACCGGGCTGGCTGGCAACCGATGCGCAAAAGCTGTTCGAGAACAACTGCCGCCACGGCTGGGATGTCGACGGTGCGCCGGGCATCGTCTACACCCTCGACTGGGACAACCAGGCGGTCGTCCGTCATCGCCTGCACTGGACGCACGCCGAAGCAAGTGCCGCCGCCAGTGCCCTGCTCAAACGCACGGGCGAGGCGCAATACGAAACCTGGTACCGACTGTTCTGGGAATTCTGCGAGACGCATTTCATCGACCGCTGCGACGGCAGCTGGCATCACGAACTCAGTCCACAGAACCTGCCCAGCGCCGATATCTGGCTGGGCAAGCCCGATCTGTATCACGCCTGGCAAGCCGTACTGATCCCTCGATTACCGTTGGCGCCGAGCATGGCCACGGCTTTGGCGCAGGTGTCTCGGCCTGCTCCTGTGTAACCATGTGGTGACATTTACGCATCGCTTCGTTACCTGCGAAGCGAAATGCCCTGTTTAAACTCCTGTGCAGCGCAAGCACCAGACTTGCAATGCATAACAACAAGAAAGGTACATCTCGAATGAATGCGATTTCTCGCCTCGCTACTGTCATTTCTGTCGCCTCCCTGTTCCCGCTCGCAATCCTGCCGCTCAGTGTCTCCGCTGCCGAATCCAAAGGTTCGGTCGAAGTCGTGCACTGGTGGACTTCCGGTGGCGAAAAAGCCGCCGTCGATGTGCTCAAGGCTCAAGTCGAAAAAGACGGTTTCACCTGGAAAGACGGCGCTGTCGCCGGCGGTGGCGGTGCGACTGCCATGACCGTGTTGAAAAGCCGTGCCGTGGCCGGCAATCCACCGGGCGTCGCCCAGATCAAAGGCCCGGACATTCAGGAATGGGCATCGACCGGTCTGCTCGACACCGACGTGCTGGAAGACGTCGCCAAGTCGGAAAAGTGGGACAGCCTGCTCGACAAGAAAGTCTCCGATACCGTGAAGTACGACGGTGATTACGTGGCCGTGCCGGTGAACATCCACCGCGTGAACTGGCTGTGGATCAACCCGGAAGTCTTCAAGAAAGCCGGCATCACCAAGAATCCAACCACCCTTGAAGAGTTCTACGCCGCCGGCGACAAGCTGAAGGCGGCAGGCTTCATTCCGCTGGCTCACGGCGGTCAGCCTTGGCAGGACAGCACCGTGTTCGAAGCCGTGGTGCTCTCGGTCATGGGTGTGGATGGCTACAAGAAAGCCCTGGTCGACCTGGACAATAGCGCGCTGACCGGCCCTGAGATGGTCAAGGCACTGACCGAACTGAAGAAAGTCGCGACCTACATGGACGCTGACGGCAAAGGCCAGGACTGGAACCTGGAAGCGGCCAAGGTCATCAACGGCAAGGCCGGCATGCAGATCATGGGTGACTGGGCCAAATCCGAATGGACCGCCGCCAAGAAAGTCGCCGGCAAGGACTACGAGTGCGTGGCCTTCCCGGGCACTGACAAGGCGTTCACCTACAACATCGACTCGCTGGCCGTGTTCAAGCAGAAGGACGCAGGCACTGCGGCCGGTCAGCAGGACATCGCCAAAGTCGTGCTGGGTGAAAACTTCCAGAAAGTCTTCAGCATCAACAAAGGCTCGATTCCGGTACGCAACGACATGTTGAACAACATGGACAAGCTCGGCTTTGACTCCTGCGCCCAGACCGCGGCCAAGGATTTCCTCGCGGACGCCAAGTCCGGCGGCCTGCAACCAAGCATGGCGCACAACATGGCGACCACGCTGGCCGTGCAGGGCGCATTCTTTGATGTCGTGACCAACTACATCAACGACCCGAAAGCCGACCCGGCCGACACCGCCAAGAAACTCGGCGCGGCGATCAAGTCGGCCAAGTAATGCTTGGCCCCTGTAGGAGTGAGCCTTTGTGGTGAGGGGATTTATCCCCGTTGGGTCGCGAAGCGGCCCCGGAAAGTTGCAGCGGCGCAGTGTCTGAAATACCGCGTGTAATGATTTTGCGACTGCTTCGCAGCCGAACGGGGATAAATCCCCTCGCCACAGGGCTCACTCCTACAAGGGAATGCTTTCGTAAACCCCTTTTCTGGATTTCCCCATGAGTTCTGTTGCTGTGTTCAGCAAGGCCTCGCCGTTCGATGCATTGCAGCGCTGGCTACCGAAACTGGTGCTGGCGCCGAGCATGTTCATCGTGCTGGTGGGCTTTTATGGCTACATCCTGTGGACGTTCGTTCTGTCGTTCACCACGTCGACGTTCCTGCCCAATTACAAGTGGGCGGGCCTGGCGCAATACGCGCGGTTGTTCGACAACGACCGCTGGTGGGTCGCAAGCAAAAACCTCGCGGTGTTCGGCGGCATGTTCATCGGCATTACCCTGGTGATCGGTGTGTTGCTGGCGGTGTTCCTCGACCAGCGCATCCGTCGCGAAGGCTTTATCCGCACCATTTACCTGTACCCGATGGCGCTCTCGATGATCGTCACCGGTACCGCGTGGAAATGGCTGCTCAACCCGGGCATGGGCCTGGACAAATTGTTGCGTGACTGGGGCTGGGAAGGCTTCCGTCTGGACTGGCTGATCGACCCGGATCGCGTGGTCTACTGCCTGGTGATCGCCGCCGTGTGGCAAGCCTCGGGCTTCATCATGGCGATGTTCCTCGCCGGCCTGCGCGGCGTCGATCAATCGATCATTCGTGCTGCGCAAATCGATGGCGCGAGCATGCCGCGCATCTACTGGAAAGTCGTGCTGCCAAGCCTGCGTCCGGTGTTCTTCAGTGCGGTGATGATCCTGGCGCACATCGCGATCAAGAGCTTCGACCTGGTCGCGGCGATGACTGCCGGTGGTCCGGGTTATTCCTCTGACCTGCCAGCGATGTTCATGTACTCCTTCACCTTCAGTCGCGGCCAGATGGGCATGGGCTCGGCCAGTGCGATTCTGATGCTCGGTGCGATCCTGGCGATCATCGTGCCTTACCTGTATTCCGAGCTGAGGACCAAGCGCAATGACTAGTCTCGCTGCCAAACCTGCCATCAGCTTCAGTCGCATCGCCATCTACGCGGTGCTGATTTTCGCTGTGTTTCTGTATCTGGTGCCGCTGGTGGTGATGTTGCTGACCAGCTTCAAGACCCCCGAAGACATCAGCACCGGCAACCTGCTGAGCTGGCCGACGGTGGTCAGCGGCATTGGCTGGGTCAAGGCCTGGGCCACGGTTGACGGCTACTTCTGGAACTCGATCAAGATCACCGTGCCCGCCGTGATCATCTCCACGGCCATCGGTGCGTTGAACGGCTACGTGCTGTCGATGTGGCGCTTTCGCGGTTCGCAGTTGTTCTTCGGCCTGTTGCTGTTCGGCTGCTTCCTGCCGTTCCAGACCGTGCTGCTGCCAGCCTCGTTCACCCTCGGCAAGATGGGCCTGGCGAGCACCACCACCGGCCTGGTGTTCGTTCACGTGGTTTATGGTCTGGCGTTCACCACGCTGTTCTTCCGTAACTACTACGTGAGCATTCCAGATGCGCTGGTCAAGGCCGCGCGTCTGGACGGCGCCGGTTTCTTTACGATTTTCCGCCGCATCATCCTGCCGATGTCGACGCCGATCATCATGGTCTGCCTGATCTGGCAATTCACCCAGATCTGGAACGACTTCCTGTTCGGGGTGGTGTTCTCCAGCGGTGATTCGCAACCGATCACCGTGGCGCTGAACAACCTGGTCAACACCAGCACCGGTGCCAAGGAATACAACGTGGACATGGCAGCGGCGATGATCGCCGGCCTGCCGACCCTGCTGGTCTATGTGGTCGCAGGCAAGTATTTCGTGCGCGGGCTGACGGCCGGCGCAGTCAAGGGGTAATCATGGCAACGCTCGAACTTCGCAATGTAAACAAGACTTACGGCGCCGGCTTGCCGGACACCCTGAAGAACATCGAACTGTCGATCAAGGACGGTGAGTTCCTGATCCTCGTCGGCCCGTCGGGCTGCGGCAAATCGACCTTGATGAACTGCATCGCCGGTCTGGAAACTATCACCGGCGGCGCGATCATGATCGGCGATCAGGACGTCAGTGGCATGAGCCCCAAGGATCGTGACATCGCCATGGTGTTCCAGTCCTACGCGCTGTACCCGACCATGAGCGTGCGCGAGAACATCGAATTCGGCCTGAAGATCCGCAAGATGCCGCAGGCCTCGATCGATGAAGAAGTTGCCCGCGTGGCCAAGCTGCTGCAGATCGAACACTTGCTCAACCGCAAACCGGGTCAGCTCTCCGGCGGACAGCAACAGCGGGTGGCGATGGGCCGTGCACTGGCGCGTCGACCGAAGATTTATCTGTTCGACGAACCGCTGTCCAACCTCGACGCGAAGCTGCGCGTCGAGATGCGCACCGAAATGAAACTGATGCACCAGCGGCTGAAAACCACCACGGTTTACGTGACCCACGACCAGATCGAAGCGATGACGCTGGGCGATAAGGTTGCGGTGATGAAAGATGGAATCATTCAGCAGTTCGGCACGCCTAAAGAGATCTACAACGACCCGGCCAACCTGTTCGTGGCGAGCTTCATCGGTTCGCCGCCGATGAACTTCATCCCCCTGCGTTTGCAACGCAAGGACGGTCGTCTGCTGGCGCTGCTGGACAGCGGTCAGGCGCGTTGCGAGTTGCCGATGAGCATGCAGGACGCCGGGCTTGAAGACCGCGAAGTAATCCTCGGCCTGCGCCCGGAGCAGATCTGTCTGGCGAACGGCGAGGGCAATGGTTTGCCGAGCATCCGTGCCGAAGTGCAGGTCACCGAACCGACGGGTCCGGACACCCTGGTGTTCGTCAATTTGAACGACACCAAAGTCTGCTGCCGTCTGGCGCCGGACGTGGCACCGCAGGTGGGCGAAAGCCTGACGCTGCAGTTCGATCCGTCGAAAGTGTTGTTGTTCGATGCCAATACCGGCGAGCGTCTGGGCGTTGCGGGCCAGGCGCAGGCTGAAGTCCGGTCGGCGAATGTGGCGCAATTCAAAGGCCGCTGAAGAACAGTGTAGGAGTGAGCCCTGTGGCGAGGGGATTTATCCCCGTTGGGTCGCGCAGCGGCCCCAAAAGCTGGTCTGCTACGCAGCCCTACGGGGATAAATCCCCTCGCCACAGGGTTCACTCCTACAAAAAAGGAGCACGCGGTGAATGGCCTGTCATTCGTCGCACTTTATGTAAACCGCGTTAGATAAAAACAGTTAATAACAATAAAGACGAGGATGTAGGGATGAAAAAGAAACACGTCAATGCCCGGTTGATCTGCCAAATGTCCGCTGCTGCGGCATTGGTGCTGGCCGGCAATGCGATGGCGGCGGATGCGTTCAGCTCCGACTCCAAATGGATGACCGGTGACTGGGGTGGGGAGCGGACCCGGCTGATCGAGCAGGGTATCGACATCAAGGCCGACTACGTTGGGGAAATGGGCGCCAACCTGAACGGCGGCTACAACGACGACAAGACCGCGCGTTACGCCGACCAGTTCGGTCTGGGCGTGGCCCTCGACCTGCAAAAGCTGTGGGGCTGGGACAACACCCAGGCGAAGATCCAGCTGACCAATCGTAACGGCTACAACATCTCCAACGACCGCGTTGGCGATCCGCGTGCCGGCACCCTCAGCTCCTCGCAGGAAGTCTACGGCCGTGGCCACATGGTGCGTCTGACCCAGTTGTGGATTCAGCACCAGTTCTTCGACAACAAGCTCGACGTCAAGGCCGGTTACTTCGGTGAGGGCGAAGACTTCAACACCTTCCCGTGCGAGTTCCAGAACCTGGCGTTCTGCGGTTCGCAAGTGGGTAACTGGGCAACCAACATCTGGTACAACTGGCCGGTCAGCCAGGCCGCTATCCGTGTGAAGTACAACATTAACGACGAGCTCTACGCGCAGATCGGTGCGTACAACCAGAACCCGTCGCAGCTGGAACACGGCAACGGCTTCAAGCTCAGCGGCAGCGGTACCAAGGGTACCGTTTTGCCGGTTGAATTGGTCTGGTCGCCGAAGGTCAACAGCCTGCCGGGCGAATACCGCGTCGGTTACTACAAGAGCACGGCCGATGCCGATGACGTTCGCGAAGACGTCAACGGTTTCGACGCGGCAACCACTGGCGATGCCTACAAGACCCACAGCAGCAAAAGCGGCTACTGGTTCGTCGCGCAACAGCAACTCACTACCCACAACGGTGATGCGACGCGCGGTCTGAACATTGCCGCCAACGCCACGTTCCACGACAAGGACACCAACTTCATCGACAACTACCAGTCGGTGATGTTTGTCTACAAAGGTCCGTTCGATGCGCGTCCGAAAGATGACATCGGCATTGGCGCGGCGCGTATCCACGTCAACAAGGACGTCAAGCGCAACGCTGAGCTGTTGAACGCTTCCAACGGTGTGTCCGACTACGACAACGCCGCGTTCTCGCCGATTCGTGAAACCGAATACAACTACGAGCTCAACTACGGCTTCCACGTCACCAACTGGCTGACCGTGCGTCCCAACCTGCAATACATCACCCATCCGGGCGGTGTGGATGAAGTCGATAACGCTTTGGTCGCTGGCCTGAAAATTCAGTCTACGTTCTGACGCGTCTGCGATAAGCTCCTCTCTATGTGCGCATTTTGCGGACAGCCTTGGCTGTCCGCTTTTTTTTGTGACACAGGTCAGATGTGTTGCTTGATGATTTTTTGTGGCTGGAGAGTTTTTTGTGGCGAGGGGATTTATCCCCGCTGGGCTGCGAAGCGGCCCCAAAGCCATCCACTGAGGTGTATCAGCGAGAGGCCGTTTTCCAGGTTTGCGACTGCTTCGCAGTCGAACGGGGATAAATCCCCTCGCCACAGTATTCAAGGGTCACAAAGGTAATTGTACCCCCATGATTTTCAGGACCGTAGCCAATGCATGAGCATCCGCTGCAACGCTTCTTCAAGTCCCTGCGCGAGCGACCGGTGTTCGCCTGGGAGCGCTATCAGCTGCGCGACGTGTTGGTAATCGATCATCCGCTGTGTCAGGCGGTGTTCAGTCGTCAGGGCGCGCAGCTGCTGCACTTTCAACCGCGCGGGCAAAAGCCGTGGTTATGGTGTGCGGCGAAGTGGCCGCATGTCGGCGCGATTCGCGGTGGCGTACCGGTGTGCTGGCCGTGGTATGGCCGCCACCCGAGCGAAAACGCGTGGCCGTCCCACGGTTGGGCACGATTGCTCGACTGGAAACTGCTCGACAGCAGCAGCGCCGAGGATGGCGTGCGCCTGCATTGGCAATTGCAGCTGTGCGACTGGCAAGTCGACCTGCACGCGCATCTGGGCGAACGCATGGAATTACGTCTGAGCACCGAGCATCAGGACGACATGCCTTGCCAGTTGAGCCAGGCGTTGCACGCTTACTGGCGTATTGGCGATGTTGGTGAGATAGCGCTGTCTGGCCTCGAAGGCGCGCAGGGCTATGACCAGTTGAACCGTCAGGTTTGTCAGCAGGAAGGTGAGTTGCGGGTTGATGGCGGCTGCCAGCGGGTGTTTCAGCATGACGGCGAATTGCAGCTCAAGGACCACGCCTGGCAGCGTGAGTTGTGCATTGACACGGGTGACAGTGGTGACACGGTGGTCTGGCACCCGGGGTCACGGCCGCTGTTGGGGGTGAGTTGGGATGAGATTTCCGAGTTCGTCTGCGTGGAAGCAGCGGCGGGCGGCACCGACAGTCTGCATCTGGCGCCGGGGGAGAAGGCGCATTTGAGTTTGCAGGCGTGGGCTGCGGCCTGATTCTGTGTTGCTGCCGCTGGCCTCATCGCGAGCAGGCTCACTCCTACAGGGGGAATGCGTTTCAAATGTAGGAGTGAGCCTGCTCGCGATGGCGATTATCCAGTCAGCCGAGATTTTGGATCAATTGAACTCGTCACCCACCGGATACCGGCTCGCATTCAGGCTCTCTTTGATCTTGCGCAAATGCGGCTGGAAATCCACGCCACGGCGCAACGTCATCCCCGTTGCCAGCACATCCAGCACGGTCAACTGAATGATCCGCGAAGTCATCGGCATATAAATGTCGGTGTCTTCCGGCAGCGGAATGTTCAGGCTCAGGGTACTGGCCTTGGCCAGCGGCGAATTCTCGGCGGTCAGGCCCAGCACCGAAGCACCGTTCTCACGGGCAATCCGCGCCACTTCCACCAGCTCGCGGGTACGCCCGGTGTAGGAAATGATCACGAACAGCTCGCCGGTGTGCGCCACCGAAGCGATCATTCGTTGCATCAGCACATCAGCGTGGGCGGTAACGGCCAGATTGAAACGGAAGAATTTGTGCTGCGCATCCAGCGCCACCGGGGCCGAAGCGCCGAGGCCGAAAAAGTGAATCTGCCGCGCCTGAATCAACAGGTCGACGGCGCGGCTGATCAGGTTCGGATCAAGTGCCTGACACGCACTGTCCAACGATGCAATGGCGCTGCCGAAAATCTTCTGCGTGTACGCTTCAGGGTTGTCGTCGGCCTCGACCGCACGGCTGACATACGCCGCGCCACTGGCCAGGCTCTGCGCCAGTTGCAGCTTGAGCTCGGGATAGCCGCTGACGCCGAAGGAGCGGCAGAAACGGTTGACCGTCGGTTCGCTCACCGACGCCGCCTGGGCGAGGGCGGCGATGCTGAAGCGGGTGGCCTGCTGCGGGTTGAGCAGGATCACTTCGGCCACTTTGCGTTCGGCCTTGTTCAGCTCTTCAAGGCGACTCTGGATCTGTTCCAGTAAATTTCGCACGCGGTCCATATGACATTCCTAATTCACCTGCGCAAGGACGCGCGGGGTTATGCAAATCGGGCCTTTGATATGGCCCGTGACGGTGGCCTATCCTACTGATGGCTCTGACCGACCACCACACGGAATGTGTATTTTGCGAAAATGTTGTGGTTATTACTACATTTTCCCTTGAGTGATGCCTTGAAAAAAGGTATTTGTAGCTTAACTTGATAAAAGAACAAACATCATGCCTTCGATTACGGTTGAACCGTGCACCTTTGCCTTGTTCGGCGCGTTGGGCGATCTGGCCCTGCGCAAGCTGTTTCCTGCCCTTTATCACCTCGATGGCGCCGATCTGCTGCATGAGGACACGCGCATCATCGCGTTGGCCCGTGAAGCCGGTACCGAGCAGCAGCACCTGGCGTTTATTGCCGCCGAACTGCGCCGCTATGTCGGCAAAGAACTGAACGAAACCGTGGCCGAGCGCTTTCTGGCGCGCCTGACTTATCTGCACGTCGACTTCCTCAAGGCTGACGACTACGTCGCGCTGGCCGAACAGGCCGGCAGCAGCCAGCGCATGATTGCCTATTTCGCCACCCCGGCGGCTGTATACGGCGCGATCTGCGAAAACCTGGAAAAAGTTGGTCTGGCCGCGAACACCCGCGTAGTGCTGGAAAAGCCGATCGGTTCGGACCTCGAATCTTCGCGCAAGGTCAACGATGCCGTGGCGCAGTTCTTCCCGGAAGACCGCACCTACCGCATCGACCACTACCTGGGCAAAGAGACCGTTCAGAACCTGATCGCCCTGCGTTTCGCCAACAGCCTGTTCGAAACCCAGTGGAACCAGAATTACATCTCCCACGTGGAAATCACCGTGGCCGAGAAGGTCGGCATCGAAGGCCGTTGGGGCTATTTCGACAAGGCCGGCCAACTGCGCGACATGATTCAGAATCACCTGTTGCAGCTGCTGTGCCTGATCGCCATGGACCCGCCGGCCGACCTGTCCGCCGACAGCATCCGTGACGAGAAAGTGAAAGTGCTCAAAGCGCTGGCGCCGATCAGCCCGGAAGGCCTGACCACGCAAGTGGTGCGCGGCCAGTACATCGCCGGCCACAGCGAAGGCAAATCCGTTCCGGGCTATCTCGAAGAACCCAATTCCAATACCCAGAGCGACACCGAAACCTTCGTCGCTCTGCGTGCCGACATCCGTAACTGGCGCTGGGCCGGCGTGCCGTTCTACCTGCGTACCGGCAAGCGCATGCCGCAGAAGCTGTCGCAGATCGTCATCCATTTCAAGGAACCGTCGCACTACATTTTCGCCCCCGAGCAGCGCTTGCAGATCAGTAACAAGCTGATCATCCGCCTGCAACCGGACGAAGGCATTTCCTTGCGCGTGATGACCAAGGAGCAGGGCCTGGACAAAGGCATGCAACTGCGCAGCGGGCCGCTGCAACTGAATTTCTCCGACACCTGGCGTAGCGCGCGGATCCCCGATGCCTACGAGCGGTTGTTGCTGGAAGTGATGAACGGCAATCAGAACCTGTTTGTCCGTAAAGATGAAATCGAAGCCGCGTGGAAGTGGTGTGACCAGTTGATCGCCGGATGGAAAAAATCCGGTGACGCGCCCAAGCCGTATGCGGCCGGGTCGTGGGGGCCGATGAGCTCCATTGCACTGATCACGCGGGATGGGAGGTCGTGGTATGGCGATATCTGATGTGCAACTGCCAGCGGGCGTGAATGCCCACGAATTCAAGAGCCCGGTGTTGCTGGCCGAAGGCCTGGCGCTGAACGTTGCCAAGCAACTGAGCGAAGCCATTGCGGCACGCGGCAATGCGGTGCTGGTGGTGTCCGGCGGGCGTAGCCCGGTGGCGTTTTTCCAGCACCTGGCCAAGCAGGAACTGGACTGGTCGAAGGTGGTGATCACCCTCGCCGACGAGCGCTGGGTGCCGGTTGAACATGCCGACAGCAACGCCGGTCTGCTCAAGCAGTACCTGCTCAAGGGCCCGGCGGCCAAGGCGCAGTTCCTCAGCCTCTACAGCGCTGCGGCGAATGTCGAACAGGCCGCCGAACAGGCCGACCGCTTGCTCGCTGAACTGCCGGCGATTGATGTGCTGGTGCTGGGCATGGGCGATGACGGTCACACCGCGTCGTTGTTTCCAGACAGCCCGAACCTCGCCGAAGCCCTGCAAGCCGACGGCACGCGTCGTTGCTGGCCGATGCTCGCGCCAAGCGTGCCGCGTCAGCGCCTGACCATGAGTCGGGCATTGCTGGCGTCGGCCCGACACAAGATTCTGTCGATTTCCGGTCAGTCGAAACTGACCACCCTGAATGCCGCGCTGGCATCCGATGACGTCGCGGCCATGCCGGTGCGCGCGTTCCTGCAACCTACGTTAGAGATCTACTGGTGCCCATGAGCCAAGGAACAGCCGCTATGACAACCCTATCCCCGACCGTTTCCATGGCGGACAAAGTTGCCCTGATCGACAGTCTCTGCGCCAAGGCGCGGATCTTGCCGGTGATCACCATCGCTCGCGAACAGGACGTGCTGCCACTGGCCGACGCGCTCGCCGCCGGTGGCCTGACCGCGCTGGAAGTGACCCTGCGTTCGCAATTCGGCCTCAAGGCCATCCAGATCCTGCGCGAACAGCGCCCGGAACTGATGACCGGCGCCGGCACCGTGCTTGACCGCAACATGCTCGCGGCAGCCGAAGCGGCCGGTTCGCAGTTCATCGTCACCCCAGGCATCACCCGCGACCTGCTCGAAGCCAGCGTCGACAGCCCGATTCCGCTGTTGCCGGGCATAAGCAACGCCTCGGGCATCATGGAAGGCTACGGTCTGGGCTATCGCCGCTTCAAGCTGTTCCCGGCGGAAGTCAGTGGCGGCGTCGCGGCGATCAAAGCGTTGGGCGGCCCGTTCGGTGAAGTGAAATTCTGCCCGACCGGCGGCGTGAGCCCGGCCAACATCAAGAGCTACATGGCATTGAAAAACGTCATGTGCGTGGGCGGTAGCTGGATGCTTGATCCGGAGTGGATCAAGAACGGCGACTGGGCCCGTATTCAGGAATGCACTGCCGAAGCCCTGGCGCTGCTGGACTGATCGTCACCCCTACACTTCGTTGTGTGTTCTACGGCTTTTCGGTGCGCTTGGTCGGCGCACCGTTTTTTTTGTGCTGAGAAAAGTGCCGGTACATGTTGCGATACATAGTTAACGCACACGGGCTTTTTCCCAAGGTTAACCTGCGTTCATCTTATGGAAGAGAGAACGCCTCATGGACGACCTTCAGTCTCTGACCCTTACGCCACACTCCCTTTATCAACCGCAACGGTCAGCCCCTGGCGGGCCCGATTGGCGCTCAGCCGAAGCCGAGGTGCGCAACATCAGCCGAGGCGTCGAAGGCCTGCCACTGATCCTGCGGCTGTCGCTGGTCGATGCCATGACCGGCGAACCGGTTAACCGCGCGCTGGTGCGTATTCAGCAGGCAATCGATACCGACGTCTATCTGCGCGGCAGTCAATCGACCGATAGCCACGGCGTCGTCCGTTTCACCACTGTCTATCCGGATCGTCTGATAGCGGGCACTTCCTGCCTTACCCTGAACGTGTACATTCCAGGCGACGAAGCGGGCGCGCGAGCCGATCATGAGGCGTGGGCCGGAACCTTGCACCTGCCCGGCCGCTGCGGCTGTGAGCCCCGCGCCGATGACGCTTTGCAACTGATGTTGCAGCCGATTGCCGGCGAGAACTTCGAGGACGGCGCCTTCGCTTGGCAGACGCTCGGCATCGATACCTTTGCCGTGTCGTCGCAGCTCGGCCTCGAAGGCTACGAAAAAAACGTCGGTGCGCCGTTTTAGCGCAGCTGGTTCAGCGCCCGCACCAGCAGTTCCATCTCGGCTGCCGTGGTGGTCAGCCCCGGTGTGATACGAATGCTCGGCCCGCTCGCGGCGCCGTGACGCACCACGGTGAACAGGTTGTATTCGTTAAGCAGGCGCTCGGCCATCGCTTGCTGATCGTCGTGCCGGGTGAAACGCAGCGAGGTGATGCCGCAGTACAACCGTGGATCGTCGGGCGTCATCACCTCGATGCCTGGCAGGTGCCGCACCGCGCTGACCCATAGATTGCGCAGATAGTTGAGCCGCGCACCTTTGGCCGGGGCGCCGCCGAGGGAACGATGCTCTTCGAGTACCAGCGGCAACGTCATCAATGCGGGAATGTTCGGCGTGCTGTACGAGGTCCGTGCACGGATATCGTTGCTCGGGAAGTGCGTTTCGCCCATGTCCGGGTCGATGTCGGCCAGACGCTGCGGCGCGATGTAGACAAAGCCCAGGGTCAGCGGTGCGCCGATCCATTTGTGCAGGTTGTATCCGGCGAACGCGATGCCCAGTGCCTCCAGATTGAACTCGACCTGGCCGAGCGCGTGGGCACCGTCGAGGATGATGTCGACGCCATATTCCTTGGCGAGCGCGGCGATGGCTGCCACTGGCATCACCAGGCCTGTGCGGTGCGTGACGTGCGTCAGGGCCATCAGCTTGAGTTTCGGGTGAGCGATAAACGCCGCGCGGTAGGTCGCCAGCAGGCTGTCGAAACTGGCCGGATGCGTGTGGTCGATCTCGATGACCTCGGCGCCGCGCTGCCGGGCCAGCCAGCGCATTGCGCCTTTGACCGTGTCGTATTCGAGATCGCAGATCAGCACCTGATCGCCCGGTTGCAGGCGGTTGTAATTGCGGATCAGCGATTGCAGGCCTTCGGTGGCGTTGCGGGTGAACGCCACGCACTGCGCCTGCACGCTGAGCAGCTCGGCCAGTTGTGTGCGAATGTCGAGGCTGTCCTGTTGCTCGAAACGCTGGCGCACATACACCGAGTTGCTGGTGTTGATCAGCTCGATGTTGCGGTGGTACTCCTCGATCACCGTGCGCGACATGCGCCCGAAGTAGCCGTTCTCCAGGTTCACGGGGCCGGGTTGTGCATCGTAACGGTCGGCGAACGTCATCCAGAACGCTTCGTCACGGGCGCGGCGGGTGTTATCGGGCATGGTCGGTCAGCTCTGAAAGAGGAGGGCGCTTCAATGACGCGGAGCGGGTTTGCCGTGTTTGGCGCGCAGCGGTTCAAGCAGGTCCGACAGGCCGTTGTGGTCGATCTCCTGCATCAATGCCAACAGACCGCCAAGTTCGCCATGGGGAAAGCCTTCGCGGGCGAACCAGTTCAGATAGGGTCCCGGCAGGTCGGCAATGATCCGCCCCTTGTATTTGCCGAAGGGCATTTCGCGGGTGATCAGCAATTCGAGTTTTTCGGGATTCATCGTGTTTTCGTCTGGCTTTAAAACAAACTGGAAAATACAGGCATTCTGCATGCAGGCCAAATGACAGATCATGCAAATAACAGGAATACAGATTTTTGCTCTATATGTAACGTATTGAAATTAAAGGGTTTAATCTGATAAGCGAAGCTGGCACGCACACTGCAATATCCCTTGCATCTTCAACCAACCGCAAGGAATTGGAAAATGACTGACGTAAACAAAGAATCCATCTCGGTACTCAATGACCTGATCGAAACCTGCAAGGACGGCCAGGAAGGGTTCAAGACTTGCGCCGAAGACATCAAACACCCTGAACTGAAAACCCTGTTTGTGCAGCGCTCCGCCGACTGCGCTACCGCTGCTGCAGAACTGCAGGCTCAGGTGCGCTCGCTGGGTGGCGATCCGGAAACTTCGACCAGCGTCAGCGGCGACCTGCACCGTCGCTGGGTCGACGTCAAAGCGATGTTCACCGGCAAGGACGAAGAGGCCGTTCTGAACGAAGCCGAGCGCGGTGAAGACCATGCACTGAAGGCTTATCGCGAAGCCATCGAGAAAATCAACAAGCACAACCTGGTGGGTATCAAGGATCTGGTTGAGCGTCAGTACCACGGCGTACAACGCAACCACGATCAAGTGAAAGCCCTGCGTAACCAGGCGCGTGCCAACTCGTAAGCGCCACTGAAACAAAATGTGGGAGCGGGCTTGCTCGCGAAGAGGCAGTGTCAGCAACGTCATCGTTGCATGACACACCGCATTCGCGAGCAAGCCCGCTCCCACATTCGTTATATGTAGACTCGATAATCAGCCAATACTGATCGCGGGCAGCGTCGGCAACGTCACCGTCTGCTGCTTGCGCGGCGCCAGAATCTCCGCCTCGCCATCCACCACCAGTTCATCACGCTGGTTGAACACGCGAGTGGCAATGCGCACGCGAAACTTTGGCAGCTTCTCAAGAATTTCCAGGCGCACCGTCAGCGTGTCGCCAATCTTCACCGGCTTCTGAAAGCTCATCTGCTGACCGATATAGATAGTCCCCGGTCCAGGCAATTCGCAGGCAACGGCGGCGCTGATCAGCGCACCGCTGAACATGCCGTGGGCGATGCGCTCCTTGAACATGCTGGCGGCGGCGAACTCGGCGTCCAGGTGCACCGGGTTGTGGTCGCCCGACATGGCCGCGAACAACTGAATGTCGCGCTCCTCGACGGTCTTGCTGTAGCTGGCGGTCTGGCCGACTTCGAGGGCTTCGTAAGGGATGTTGGTAACCTGGGTCATCGGTCTCGATTCCTGTGACGGATTGAATCAATCCATAAAAAGTTATTCGCTGCGATGGCGGCGCGGATGGCTCAGGGCCTGGTCGATCCAGGCCAGCACATCGGCGCTGACTTCATCGCGATTGGTTTCGTTGAACAATTCGTGCCGGGCCTGCGGGTAGATCTTCAGGTGCAGGTACTGGCTGCCCGCCGCGCGCAGGGCATTGGCCAGATCAGTCAGACGCTTGCCCTCGCTCACCGGATCACATTCGCCGCCAATCACCAGCAGCGGCAGGCCCGGATCGATCTGGGCGAGATTGGACGCTTTGCTGATTTGCTGCAACCCGCCGAGCAGGTCGATCCACAGCTGATTGGTGCAGCGAAAGCCGCATAAAGGATCGCTGGCGTAGCGGTCGACTTCCAGCGGATCGCGGCTGAGCCAGTCGAAGCGGGTGCGCACCGGTTTGAATTGATGGTTGAACGAGCCGAACGACAGCCACTCGATCAGCGCACTGCGGCCCTTGCCGCCCTGACGCAGCTTTTCCAGGCGCGCGATCTGGCGGGCGGCGCGATACAGGGCGACCGGCTGGAAATTGGAACCACTGAGTATCGCCCCCTGCAGGCTGGCGCTGTGATGCAGCAAATAGCCTTGAGCGAGGTAGCTGCCCATGCTGTGGCCGAGCAGGATAATCGGCACGCCGGGGTGTTGCTGGCCGATGTGCTGGTTGAGGCTGGCGAGGTCGCCGAGCACTTTGCGCCAGCCGTCGTCATCGGCGAAGTGGCCGAGGGTGCCGTTGTCGGCGGTTCGGCCATGTCCGCGCAGATCCGGGGCGTACACACCGTAGTCTTTGTCGCAAAACGTGTCGGCGAGTCTGGCGTAGCGAGCGCTGTGTTCGGCCATGCCATGGGCTACCAGAATCACCGCTTTCAACGGCGCGCCCGGCAGCCAGCGATTGACGTACAGGCGGCTGCGGTCACTCGCGTCCAGCCATAGGGTGTCGTGGATCATGGCGATTCCTTTGCTCAGAGTCGGCACATGTATAGCGCGTCTGATCAGCCCACGCCACGGCAGGAAGATTCACACGGTCAATGACGGCTTTACCCATATTTGCCTGATTGGCCATAACTGCTAGTGTCCGTGAAGCTCCGCTTTTTGCTTTCCCGCTCAATGGATGAGCGAGAAATGACAGAAACGCGGCCCGGATCGGCTCAGGTAAAGAGGACAAGAACAATGCAACCTGATTTCTGGAACGACAAACGCCCGGCCGGCGTACCGCTGGACATCGACATGGGTGAGTTCAAGTCGGTGATCGAGGTGTTCGAGCGTTCCTGCAAAAAATTCGCCGATCGCCCGGCGTTCAGCAACATGGGCATCACCCTGACTTACGCCGAACTCGAACGTCAGAGCGCCGCGTTCGCCGGCTATCTGCAAGCGCATACCGATCTGGTGCCGGGGGATCGCATCGCGGTGCAGATGCCTAACGTCCTGCATTATCCGATTGCGGTGTTCGGCGCTTTGCGTGCCGGGCTGATCGTGGTCAATACCAATCCGCTGTACACCGCGCGCGAGATGCGTCACCAGTTCAAGGACTCCGGCGCGCGGGCGCTGGTGTACCTGAACGTGTTCGGGCAGAAAGTCCAGGAAGTGCTGCCCGACACGGACATCCAGTACCTGATCGAAGCGAAGATGGGCGATCTGATGCCCACTGCCAAGGGCTGGCTGGTCAACACCGTGGTCAGCAAAGTGAAAAAAATGGTCCCGGCGTATTCGCTGCCGCAGGCGACCTCGTTCAAGAGCGCGCTGCGTCTGGGCCGGGGCTTGGGTATCAAGCCGTTGAGCGTCGGCCTCGACGACATTGCCGTGCTGCAATACACCGGCGGCACCACGGGCCTGGCCAAGGGCGCGATGCTCACCCATGGCAATCTGGTGGCGAACATGCAGCAGGTGCGCGCCTGCCTGGCACAGCTCGGGCCGGATGGTCAGCCGCTGCTGCGCGAAGGGCAGGAAGTGATGGTCGCGCCGCTGCCGCTGTACCACATCTATGCCTTCACCGCGAATTGCATGTGCATGATGGTCTCGGGCAATCACAACGTGCTGATCACCAATCCGCGCGATATCGCCGGCTTCATCAAGGAACTGAAAAACTGGCGGTTCTCGGCGTTGCTCGGCTTGAACACCTTGTTTGTGGCGCTGATGGACCATCCGGATTTCAAGACCCTGGATTTCTCCAGCCTGAAACTCACCAACTCCGGCGGCACCGCGCTGGTCAAGGCCACCGCCGAGCGTTGGGAGCAAATCACCGGGTGTCGCATCACCGAAGGTTACGGCCTGACCGAAACCTCGCCGGTGGCCTGCACCAACCCGTACGGCGACCAGTCGCGCCTGGGCACGGTGGGCCTGCCGGTGCCGGGCACCTTGCTCAAAGTCATCAATGATGACGGCGCCGAGCTGCCCCTGGGCGAGCGCGGCGAGTTGTGCATCAAAGGCCCGCAGATCATGAAGGGCTATTGGAACAAACCTGAAGCCACTGCCGAAGTGCTGGATGCCGAGGGCTGGTTCAAGTCGGGCGACATTGCTGTGATCGACCCGGACGGTTTCGTGCGCATCGTCGACCGCAAGAAAGACATGATCATTGTCTCGGGCTTCAATGTGTACCCCAACGAAATCGAAGACGTGGTCATGGCTCACCCGAAAGTCGCCAACTGTGCGGTGATCGGCGTGCCGGACGAACGTTCGGGCGAGGCCGTGAAGCTGTTCGTGGTGGCGCGGGAGTCCGGGGTCAGCCTTGAAGAACTGAAGGCCTACTGCAAAGAGAATTTCACCGCCTACAAGGTGCCCAAACACATTGTCTTGCGTGAGTCTTTGCCGATGACGCCTGTAGGGAAAATTCTGCGGCGTGAGTTGCGGGATATCGCCTAAGCGGTGAATGGCCGCGCGTTGCGCGGATCGCGAGCAGGCTCACTCCTACAAGGGAGCTGTGTACTCCCTGTAGGAGTGAGCCTGCTCGCGATTCTTTGTTTGGTGCCCATGAAAACCGGGGCTTTCACAGGTTTATAGGATTTTTGCTCTAAAATGACTGCTGGCAAGTCTTGAGTCATCAATATGACTGTAGGGCCCACGTTTGGCTCTAGTCGACCCTTGGCAAAGCTGCTACTCTCGGCGCGCTTTGTGACTTCTCGGCCTCTGTAAAGCCAGATTCACCAATACAAAACACACACCAATAATAATCGCATCAAATGCGGTGAAGAATTCGCGTTGCTGAGGAGTGGGCTTCCATGATCGAAGACTTTTGGAAGGATAAATACCCGGCTGGAATTGCTGCCGACATCAATCCAGACGAGTATCCGAACATTCAGGCAGTGTTGAAGCAATCCTGCCAACGCTTCGCCGACAAACCGGCTTTCAGCAACCTGGGCAAGACAATCACCTACGGTGAACTGTACGAATTGTCCGGTGCGTTTGCCGCCTATCTGCAACAGCATACCGACTTGCAGCCCGGCGATCGAATCGCCGTGCAACTGCCCAACGTCCTGCAGTACCCGGTCGCGGTTTTCGGTGCCATTCGCGCCGGGCTGATCGTGGTCAACACCAACCCGCTGTACACCGCGCGGGAGATGGAACACCAATTCAACGATTCCGGTGCCAAAGCGCTCGTCTGCCTGGCCAACATGGCGCACCTGGCGCAAGCCGTGGTGCCGAAAACCGGGGTCAAGCACGTCATCGTCACTGAAGTTGCCGACCTGCTGCCACCGCTCAAGCGCCTGCTGATCAACAGCGTCATCAAGTACGTGAAGAAGATGGTGCCGGCCTATCACCTGCCGAACGCCATCAAGTTCAACGATGTGCTGAGCAAGGGGCACGGCCAGCCAGTAGCGGAAGCCAACCCGGACAGCGGCGATGTCGCCGTGCTGCAATACACCGGCGGCACCACAGGCGTGGCCAAGGGCGCGATGCTGACCCATCGCAATCTCGTCGCCAACATGCTGCAGTGCAAGGCGCTGATGGGCTCCAACCTCAACGAAGGCTGCGAGATCCTGATCACGCCGCTGCCGCTGTACCACATCTATGCGTTCACCTTTCACTGCATGGCGATGATGCTGATCGGCAACCACAACATCCTGATCAGCAATCCGCGCGACCTGTCGGCGATGGTCAAGGAACTGTCGAAGTGGAAGTTCAGCGGTTTTGTCGGCCTCAACACCTTGTTTGTGGCCCTGTGCAACAACGAAGCCTTCCGCAAGCTGGACTTCTCGGCGCTGAAAGTCACCCTGTCCGGCGGCATGGCCCTGCAACTGGCGGCAGCCGAGCGCTGGAAAACCGTGACCGGCTGCGCCATCTGTGAAGGCTACGGCATGACCGAAACCAGTCCGGTGGCCACGGTCAACCCGATCCAGCACATCCAGATCGGCACCATCGGCATTCCGGTGCCGTCGACCCTGTGCAAAGTCATCGACGACGCCGGTGTCGAGCAGCCGCTGGGCGAAATCGGCGAACTGTGCGTCAAGGGCCCGCAAGTGATGAAGGGCTACTGGCAGCGTCAGGAAGCCACCGACGAGATGCTCGACAGCGAGGGCTGGTTGAAGACCGGCGACATCGCGCTGATCCAGCCGGACGGCTACATGCGCATCGTCGATCGCAAGAAAGACATGATTCTGGTCTCCGGCTTCAACGTGTACCCGAATGAACTGGAAGACGTGTTGGCGACCCTGCCAGGCGTGTTGCAGTGCGCGGCCATCGGCGTGCCGGACGAGAAATCGGGCGAGGCAATCAAGATTTTCATTGTCGCCAAACCGGGCGTGACCCTGACCAAAGAGCAGGTCATGGACCACATGCGCGCCAACGTCACTGGTTACAAAGTGCCGCGTTCGGTGGAGTTTCGCGATGCGCTGCCGACCACCAACGTCGGCAAGATCCTGCGTCGTGAGCTGCGCGATGAAGAGCTGAAGAAACTCAAGGCCAAGAGCGCCGCTTAAACACGAAGCCCCGCAGATGCGGGGCTTTTTGTTGGTGAGTTGATCGTTCCCACGCTCCGCGGGGGAATGCCGCCCCGGACGCTCCGCGTCCAGCACTGCAGGGACGCAGAGCGTCCCGAGATGCGTTCCCACGCGGAGCGTGGGAACGATCAGTCCTACTGACGAAACGGCGCAAAATTCACGTTGGTTCCCGCCGGGCGCATGTCCTGCAGGTACGAATCCTTGTCCGCGCTCAATTCCAGGCTCAAGGCGGCCTTGCGCTTGCCTTCATTGCGAATTACCAGCCCTTCGAGCTTTTCGCGCAGGAACACCGTCGGCACTTTCAGGTGCAGCAGTTCGTCGGTGGCTGGCGTGTGCATCAGCAGGTGGATCCACTCGTACTGCCCGATGGCCAGGCGCGACACCGGCAGGTCGAACCACCAGATATTGCGGTTACGGTTCAGTTCGGCGAAGTGGCAATTGTTGCTGCCGAGCACGGCGCCGCCCAGTTCCTGGTTGCGACGGGCGATGGCCTGCTTTTTATCGAGTTTCATAACATTCCTGCGGATCGGTTCCTGGGGCGCAACGCCCGTATGGAGCGCATTCTCGGGGCAACGCACGCAAACATAAAGCGCAACCTGCACACGACGACGAAATGCCCGGAAAATAATTGAAACTTGGCGCAAAGCGTACCGGTCAACCGTTACGTACTGACTTTTCTTCCCTTATGCGTCACGGAGAAACACCATGAGTAGCACAGGCGATAAAGTAAAAGGCATGGCCAACGAAGCCGTCGGCAACATCAAACAAGGCGTCGGCAAAGCTACTGACAACGACCGGCTCCACGCGGAAGGCAAAGTCCAAGAGAAAAAAGGCGAAGCCCAGCAAGCCGTTGGCAATGCCAAGGACGCGGTCAAGAAAGGCGTCGACAAGGCGTAATCGAGCCTTGAACGAATCACCCGAGCGGCCATCCAAGGATGGCCGTTTTTGTATCAGAACCCTGCGGTCATCCGCCAAAGGATCGCCAAGTAGGCTACCTTGAGGTAAAAAACGGCCCCTGAGTCGCCACGACTTCAACCTTTTGCGGCGCAAGGAGACGCGAATGATATTTCCGGACATGAAAGGTCTGCCCCTGCACCGGGTGATGGTGCGCACGGTCACCGAGTTTATCGACGACGAGATGTCGACCTATGCCTCGGCACTGGCCTACCAGATGCTGTTCTCGCTGTTCCCGTTCATTCTGTTTCTGATCGCCCTGATCGGTTTTCTGCACCTGCCGGACTTCTTCTCTTGGTTGCGCCTGCAATCGGAGCTGGTCCTGCCGCCGCAAGCGCTGGAGCAGGTCAACCCGGTGATTGACCAATTGCAGCAATCCAAGGGCGGCCTGCTTTCAATCGGTATCGTTATCGCTCTGTACACCGCATCGGCCGGCGTGCGCCTGATGATGAGCGCAATGAACGCAGCCTACGACGTGGTCGAAGGTCGTCCGGTGTGGAAGCGTTTCCCATTGTCCATCGTCTACACCGTCGGCATTGCCGGCATGCTGTTGATCGCCGCCGCGCTGATGGTGCTCGGGCCGCAGGTGATGGGCTGGATTGCGGCGCAGGTCGGGCTGGAAGAAGTCATTGTTACCATCTGGACGATTGCGCGCTGGCCGGTGATCGTGATTCTGATGATGGTGGCCGTGGCGCTGATCTACTACGTGATGCCCGACGTCAGACAGGAATTCCGTTTTATCACGCCAGGTTCGGTGCTGGCCGTGGTGGTGTGGATCATCGCCTCGCTGGGCTTTGCCTTTTACGTAAAAACCTTCGCCAACTACAACGCGATGTATGGCAGCATCGGTGCGATTATCGTGCTCTTGCTGTATTTCTACATTTCCGCGGCGGTGTTGCTGCTGGGCGCGGAAATGAATGCGGTCATCGAACACATGTCCGCCGAAGGCAAGGACAAGGGCGACAAAACCCCCGATGAAACGCCCAAACAACACGTCTCGGGCCTGGGCCGCGATCATTCGCTCAAGCCGGACACTGACGAAGCCCGACCATGATCCGTGAAATTCTTAAAATGGGCGACGAGCGCCTGCTGCGCATCGCCCCACCCGTGCCGGCCGAAATGTTTGACAGCCCAGAGCTGTGGCAACTGATCGATGACATGTTCCAGACCATGGAAAGCGTCGGCGGCGTTGGCCTGGCCGCGCCGCAGATCGGCGTTGACCTGCAACTGGTGATCTTCGGCTTCGAGCACAGCGAACGTTACCCGGACGCCGAAGCGGTGCCGCAGACGATCCTGATCAACCCGCTGATCACGCCGCTGAGCCCGTTCACCGAAGAGGGCTTTGAAGGGTGCCTGTCGGTGCCGGGCCTGCGCGGCGCGGTGGATCGTTATCAACAGATTCGCTACGAAGGCTTCGATCCGAAAGGCGAGCCGATTGTGCGCGTGGCCGCAGGCTTTCATGCGCGGGTGGTGCAGCATGAATGCGATCACCTGATTGGCCGGCTGTATCCGTCGCGGATTACCGATTTCAGCAAGTTCGGCTTTACCGAAGTGATGTTTCCCGACCTGGATCCTGCGGCTGACGACTAGCTCGAATCCACCATAATTCCCCTGTAGGAGTGAGCCTGCTCGCGATAGCGGTCTGTCAGTGACAAATTCGGTGACTGATACACCGCTATCGCGAGCAGGCTCACTCCTACAGGGGGAATTGGGTCAGATCGAAGGGTGCAGGCCCATCGCAATCATCGGCTTGCTCCGCGCATACCGGCTCAGCCGCTCCGCCATCGCCTGGGGCAGGGCCGGGTCGAACGTGAACCCGCGCCGCTCATAAAACCCGCGTAGATCCGGATGGCAAAACAGCCACACCGGCTCGCTCACGTCTTTTATCGCGGCGCCAATCAACTGTGCGGCAATTCCTTGCTTCCGCCATTCCGGATCGACAAACAACCCCGTCAGCCAATGCCCGTCCGCTACCGGCCGCAAACACAACGCCGCCACAATGTCGCCGCGCCGCGCCACCCACAACTGCGCCTCGCGTACGGCTTTCATCGAGGACTGGTGGCTGCGGTAGAATTTGTTCATCAGCGGCCACAACGATTCGTCGAGTTGGCTGTAGTGGATGTCGGGCATGGTTTCGCTATCGGTTCGAAAAGTGCCGATTATAAAAGAACGCGCGCCTGCGGATAGGTGTATACCTGACCTCACATCCCCTGTGAGTGGAGCACACATCATGTCCAAAGGTATGGATTCAAAGAAAGCCGCGAAGAAGAAACCGGCCAAGACCGCCATTAAAAAACGCGCGGAAAAGAAAGCCAAGAAAGTCGACATCTTCGGCCACTGATCACCGCTACCGAAAGCCCGGTTCACGGGCTTTCACACCGTCCGAAAAATAAACTGCAAGATTCAGCCGCGTCGTTGCACAGAAGGGGACTACTCCCGTTCCGAGCAACGCCATGGCTTTTTATTTCGATGCCGAGCATCGCCAGCAAATCGAATCCCTGCGCCGACGCTTTACCGCCCGTACTGAATGGCCGACCTGGCTGTTGCTGATCGCTGTTTATGCAGGCTGGTTCGCCATTGTCCTCAACAGCGCTTGGCTGGGTCGCGGTTGGAGTACGTTGCTGCTGATCCCGCTGCTGGTGCTGTGGTTGTCACTGCAGCATGAGCTGCTCCACGGCCATCCGACCCGTTGGCCGATCGTCAATAAAGTCCTCGGCTACGCACCCTTTGCCGTGTGGTATCCCTACACGCTGTATCGCGACAGCCACTTGCTGCATCACCGCGATGAAGATTTGACTGTGCCGGGTGTCGATCCGGAAAGCCGTTACTTGAAGTCCGCCGACTGGCAGGGCAGTTCTTTGTTCGAGCGCGGTATGCATTGGCTGAACAAAACCGTACTCGGCCGGTGTGTGATTGGCGCACCGCTGGCGTTGACCGCGTTGGCGCGTGAGGAGCTACAGCGCTTGAAAAACGCTGAATGCCAAGCGTGGCTGATGTGGCTGACCCACGGCTTCGCGACCCTGCTGATGCTGTGGTTCGTTGCCCGGTACAGCGTCCTGCCGGTGTGGCATTACCTGCTGCTGGTCAGCGTGCCGGCGCTGTCGATCGCGATGATCCGCTCCTACTTCGAGCACCGTCCCCATGCGCAGCCGGAGCAACGCACGGTGCTCAACGAAGCCGGGTGGCCATGGCGGTGGCTGTTTCTCAACCTGAATTTTCATCTGGTCCATCATGATTTGCCGGGGCTGGCCTGGTACGACTTGCCCAAGGTGTACTGGATGCGTCGCGAGCAGTGGGTGGCGCGCAGTGGCGGGTTTGTCGTGCGTGGGTATGGCGAGTTCTGGCGGCGCAATGGGCTGACGCCGATCGACAGTCCCGAGCATCCTTTTCACTGATCACAAGAACACCACTAACCCCTTGTAGGAGTGAGCCTGCTCGCGATAGCGGTAGTTCAGATAAATCAATGTGGACTGACACACCGCTATCGCGAGCAGGCTCACTCCTACATTGATAATTGTCGTCGGGAGAATATGCATGGCCCAACACCACGCCGAACTGCTGATGTACCCAGCCCCCGAGCCCATCCGCCTGGCCAACGAACTATGGCTTACGCGCATCCTTGAACACCTGGGCCACAGCCGTCTCGACGCGACCCATCTATCGCTGCCCGAGCTCTGGCGATCACCGCACCTGCTGCTCACGCAAACCTGCGGGTATCCGCTGATGACGGCGTTACGCGGCAAGGTCCGAATCATTGGCCGGCCACGCTATGAACTGCCCGACGCCAGCGCCGGCAACCATTGCAGCCTGATTCTTGGCCGCGCTGACGACCCGCGAAAACAGCTCGCGGACTTTCGCAACAGTCGCGCCGTGATCAACAGCGAGGACTCCAACAGCGGCATGAATCTGTTTCGTCAGCGCCTGGCGCCGTTGCATCGGCACGGGCAGTTCTTCGGGTCGGTCGGCATCAGCGGCGGTCACCGTGAAAGCTTGCGCTGGCTGCGCGAAAATCACGCCGATCTGGCTGCCATCGACAGCGTCACCTATGACTTTCTGGCCCGGCACGCCGCGCATGAAGTCGCCGGATTGAGTGTGGTCGCGCGCAGCGCTGTCAGTCCGGCGTTGCCGTTTATCACCGTTGCCAGCGCGACGGACGCTCAAGTCGAGGTGTTACGGCAGGTGATGAATCAGGCCTTGCGCGAACTGCCTGAGGTGGCGCAAACCTTGGGGCTGGCCGACGTGATGGCGGCCAGTGAGCGCGACTATCAGGTTTTGCTCGACTATCAGCAGGAGGCTGAAGTTCTGGGCTATGGGCGATTACGCTGAAGCACGGCGAGCTATATTTCTCTGTGGAATATAGGGATGAAATATAAGTATTTTTAAAGAATAAGGCGCCACGCTACGATCGCGCCACCGGACGACCGGACATTCAGCTACCCCTTACCCAGGAGCCCCTATGTCCGGCGCCGACCCTTCCCATCGCCATACTGTGGACGGCCTGTTTCGCGCCCACTATCGCTGGCTCTGCACATTCATGCGCCGGCATCTGGCGGACGCCGCCAGCGTTGAAGACATTGCCGCGGAGACCTTCGCGCAATTGCTTGAAGCGCCGTCGCTGACGGCGATTCGCGAAGCCCGCGCCTTACTGACAACCATCGCTCAACGCCTGCTTTATCAGCGCTGGCGGCGTGCGGCGCTGGAGCGACAGTATCGGCAGCAGATTGATATTGATTTCGCCCCGTCGCCTGAAGACCTCGTACAGCTCGCGCAAACCTTTGATCGTCTCGACCGCAGCCTGCATCGCTTGCCGGCCAAGGTCCGTTCGACCTTTCTATTGGCGCGCATCGATGGCCTGACCTACCCGCAAATCGCTGCCGAACTGGGCATCTCGCAGCGTTCGGTCAGCGTGTACATGGCCCGTTCTCAAGCGCTGTGCGACCGGCACAGCGCCAATCAATTCCTGGAAGAAAAGAGGTCCGCATGAGATCGATCAAAACCCTGCTCGGCCGCACGCTGCTGGCGCTGAGCCTGAGTGTCGGCGCTGTTTCAGCGGCAGACAAAAACGCGCCGATCCACTTCGGCGATATCACTTGGGAGAGCGGCAGTTTCATTACCGAAGTGCTGCGTCTGATCGTCGAAAAAGGTTACGGCTATCCGACCGATACGCTGCCCGGC
Source organism: Pseudomonas hamedanensis (assembly GCF_014268595.2). NCBI lineage: Bacteria > Pseudomonadati > Pseudomonadota > Gammaproteobacteria > Pseudomonadales > Pseudomonadaceae > Pseudomonas > Pseudomonas hamedanensis. The sequence continues at coordinate 5,121,673 of NZ_CP077091.1, read as the reverse complement.
AGTACCGTCAGCCTCGAGGCGGCCCTGGCCAAAAACGATATCCAGGTGATCGGCGAGGAGTGGGCCGGGCGCAGTCCGGCGTGGGTCAAAGCGGCCGCCGAGGGCAAGGTGTTTGGCCTCGGTGACACGGTCAAAGGCGCCACCGAAGGCTGGTGGGTGCCGGAATATGTGATCAAGGGCGACCCCGAACGCGGCATCAAAGCGCTCGCGCCAGAGCTGAAATCGGTGGCTGATCTGCCGCGCTACAAGGACGTGTTCCGCGACCCGGAAGATCCTTCACGCGGGCGTTTTCTCAACAGCCCGACCGGCTGGACGTCGGAAATCGTCAACAGCCAGAAACTCAAGGCGTATGCCCTGACCGACAGTTACGTCAACTTCCGCACCGGCTCCGGCGCGGCATTGGATGCCGAAGTGGCATCGTCGATCAAGCGCGGCAAACCGGTGCTGTTCTATTACTGGTCACCGACGCCTCTGCTCGGTCGGTTCAAATTGGTGAAGCTGGAGGAGCCGCCCTTCGACGCCGAGGCGTGGAAAACCCTGGCCGATGCCAACCACTCCAATCCACGGGGCACGCGGTCGATGCCGGCAAGCCTGGCGATTGGCGTATCGGCACCGTTCAAGGCGCAGTACCCGGAGTTGGTCGCGGTCTTCGAGAAAGTCGACCTGCCGATTGATCTGTTGAACCAGACTTTGGCGAAAATGAGCGAAAAACGATTGCAGCCGCGCGCGGTGGCCGAGGCGTTTTTGCGTGATCAGCCGCAGGTCTGGACGGCTTGGGTGCCGGGGGAAGTGGCGGCGAAGGTGAGCGGAAGTTTGTAGGATTTTTCTGATGTTTCTGTAGTGCTGCAACTACCGCTATCGCGAGCAGGCTCACTCCTACAGGGAAATGGATTCCCCTGTGGGAGCGAGCCTGCTCGCGAAAGCGCCTGCCCCGGCAGCCTTTTCTCCGCTGCGCTGAACCGTTTCTTGTGCAAAAAGTGCCAGATAGTGGCCGACTAGTGGCCTTGCGCCCGGCGTCGGGCTGGCTATGCTTGCTGGTAACTAACCCTGTCGACCGTCATGGCATGCCATGCGCGCAGGTTGGTGTGAATTCATGCTGCCAGAGTGCGCAATCAAGGCACCGACACTGAACCAACAAGGAGCGGTTGTGACATGGAAGTTCCTCAACGCGTTAGGGCTGGCCCGCGTGCGGGCTATCAAGAAAAGGATGTCTTGATTAGAGCGTCGCTGCATGGACTCTCCGATTGATCATCATTTATCACCTGACAACTTCCTCCCCGTGGAGGAAGGCGTGTGCCTGTTCTGTGGAGCGTAGTGGTAGATCTTGAAAGACCTGCACTTTCATCAAACCAAAGATCGCGCGAAAGGTGATAGAACCATGTTCAACCTACATCACAAGGCTGACCTGCAGCAGATTGAACGCTTCAGTTGCGCCTTGACCGAGGCCAACGCCAAGTTGGAGGCGATCAGCCGTTCCATGGCGATGATCGAATTCACCCCTGAAGGCATCGTTCTGGATGCCAATGAAAACTTCTGCAAGACCATGGGCTACAGCGCCGAAGAAGTGCGCGGCAAACACCACCGGATATTCTGCGAAGAAGTGTTTTATCGCAGTGAAGACTACGCCCGGTTGTGGCGCGACCTGGCCCGCGGCGAGCCACTCAGCGGGACTTTTCTGCGCTTGAACAAGAGCGGCAGGGAAATCTGGCTTGAAGCCAGTTACATGCCGGTCTATGGCCCCGACAAGCAAGTCAGAAGTGTGATCAAGGTCGCAGCGGACATTACCGGGCGAATCAACAAACAACACGAAGAGGAAGCCATGCTCGCGGCGATCGGCCGCTCAATGGCCGTCATTGAGTTCACCCCGCAAGGCAACGTCATCACGGCCAACGACAACTTCTTGCAAATCATGCAGTACTCGCTCAACGAAATCGTCGGCCAGCACCACAGTCTGTTTTGCCATCGCGCCGAAGCCGAATCAGCGCACTACAAGGCGTTCTGGGCCTCGCTCAACCGCGGCGAATATCACTCGCACCGCTTCGAGCGCAAGAACAAGTCCGGGCAGATGGTTTATCTCGAAGCGTCTTACAATCCATTGTTCGACGCCAAGGGCCGGTTGTATAAAGTAGTGAAGTTCGCCAGTGACATCACCCAGCAAATGACCACGTTGCAGAATGCTGCGGAATCGGCCCACAGCACTTCGGTACAAAACGACGCCTGCGCGCAAAAAGGCTCACAGGTCGTGCAGCAGACCGTACAGATCATTCAGGACATTTCCCGCGATCTGAATGAAGCGGCGGTGAGCATTGATGCGGTGAGCAAACAGTCGGACATCATCGGCAGCATCGTCCAGACCATTCGCGGCATTGCCGATCAGACCAATCTGCTGGCGCTCAACGCAGCGATTGAAGCCGCGCGGGCCGGTGAGCACGGGCGCGGTTTCGCCGTCGTGGCCGATGAGGTACGCAGCCTGGCGGCGCGAACCAGTCAGGCGACCCTGGAAATTGTCGATGTGGTACGCAGGAACCATGACTTGTCGCTGAGCGCTGTGTCGAGCATGCAGTCGAGCCTGAGCCGCACCGGGCTGGGCGTGGAGCTGGCGAACGAGGCGGGGGAGGTGATTTTGGAGATCCAGCAGGGATCGCGGCACGTGGTGGATGCGATCAGTCAGTTCAATGAAACCCTGCAATTGAACTGACAGCCCCTACAACTGCCCCGACTGCAGGGTGGGGCAGTTTCAAGCAGCTTGCTCGAGGCTGTCGCTTATTTTCTTAAATTAAAGTTGCCGTGGACCTTCGCAGTTTTTGTCCCACTTGGTGATTGCGCGGTGTACTCGAAACTGCCTTTTACAGTTTGGTTAACGACGTCGACCTCTTCGATGGTGATCCTTCCGCCAGGGGACAGTGCAGTCCACGAACCTTTTTCCCATACCTTGGGAATGTAGTTACCACCATTTGGTCGTGATTCGAAAATATAAGTAGTACCGGCCACAATTGCGGCATTGATATAAATATCCGCTCCGTGGGACGTCATGTCGTTACGTACATTTCCAGCGATATACAGGCTATCGGAGTCCAACGACAATACACGTCGTGTGATGGATAGGCTTTCCTCTCCTTGGGCTTCCTCATTGGCAAATATAGCGATGTGCCCGATGGCCGTCGTGGCTTTGTTTTGCAGATCTTTAGACATGATTTCCTTCCTTGCTGGTGACTGACAAAGAGCCAGCCATGCTGTCGCATGACCCGTTCCATGGTTCTTCAGGCAAAGCTCAGCGTCTACTGTCAGAAATTACAGGTTCGGTATCGTTTCCGACAAACGGTCTAAGGACGATTGCCTCCAAATGCCGTTCAGCAGGGGCTTGTCACAAACTGCATCAGCGATGCGCAATATTCTCCCACGCCAGTTCCGCGTGAGCAGGCCGAATTAGTAATGGTCAACATGATCAACATGTTCTGGCGCGTAACGCTAGTAGCGCGACGTACCGTTATGCTGTTGCCGAGTCCGGCAGCGCCGAGGCGGGCAAACCGAAGATCCGATCGAACAGCCAGTTGAACGCAAACGTGTAGCACGGGATGAAAATGATCAGTGCCAGATCCAGCAGGAACGCCTGTACCAGGCTGATATTCATCCACCACGCAATCAACGGAATCAGGAACACGATCAGGGTCAGTTGAAAGCCGACGGCGTGGGCGATACGCCGTTTCACCGTGCGGGTGCGTGAGATCTGGCGGCTTTCCCAGTATTCGAACAACGAGGTGTAGATGAAATTCCAGGTGACGGCGATAGTGGTGATGATCACCGCCAGTGGCCCGGTGCTGCCCGGCGATGTGCCCGATAACAACGCCAGGCCGAGGGCCGAGAAGGTCATGCCGATTATTTCGTAGAGCGACACGTAGACCAGTTTGCGTTTCACGCCTTGCATGCAGATTTGCCTCTTTCTTGCTGAGTATTGGCCAGCCGGGCTGGCGGAGGCGACGAAAGATAGCTTCAATAGAGCTGACAGAAAAAGTCGGTAGCTTTCAGTTTTATTGATAGGTGGTGAGTGTGAGCTTCAACAGCGACAGCATCGAATTGTTCCTCGCCGTGATTGAACGCGGCTCGTTTTCCGCTGCCGCGCGGCAGTTGGGCAAAGTGCCGTCGGCGGTGAGCATGGGCATCGCCAACCTGGAGGCCGAGCTTGGCTACGCCTTGTTCGACCGCAGCCATCGCGAACCCCAGCCCACCGCCATGGCGCAATCACTGGTGCCTCACGCACGATTGATCGCCGAGCAGCTCAAGCAGTTGCGAGTGCATGCGGTGGAGTTGTCGCTGGGGCTGGAAAGCAAGTTGTCGATTGGCGTGGTTGCGGACATTGATCGGCGGCGGTTGCTGGTTGCGATCAAGTTGATCGCCGAGCGACATCCGTTGCTCGACATCGAAGTGCTGACTGCCCCGCAAGATGATGTGCTGGCGATGCTGCACAGCGGCCGGGTCAGTGTGTGCCTAGCCTTTGCCGGGTTGAGTGTGAATGTGTTGGAGCAGTTCCAGTTCGTCGGCAGCGAACGCATGATCGCCACACTGGCGGCGGACAGTCCGCTGTTGCAGGGGCGGGATGTGTTTCTGGAGGATCTGGTTCAAGTTCGGCAGATCATCGTCGCCAGCCGTGACTTGCCGATCAGTGAAACCCGTCCGTTGGTGGCTGAATCGTATTGGCGCACGGACAGCCTGGAGACGGCGATGGAAATGGTCGAGGCGGGGTTGGGCTGGGGAAACTTTCCGCTGTCGGTGGTGCAGCCATGGCTGGAGGCCGGGCGGTTGAAACGGCTGAGTTTTCGCAACATCGAAAATGGGCTGGTCATGCCGGTGCATGCGGTGTGGCTCAAGAGCCAGCCGTTGCAGAAGGGCGCGCAGGCCCTTGTGGATTTACTCAGTCACTGATCCCGACGCTGATCCCTTGTAGGAGTGAGCCTGCTCGCGATGACGGAGTGTCATTCAACACATTCATTACCTGACACAACGCTATCGCGAGCAGGCTCACTCCTACAGGGAATGATCAGCGGAGAGTTAGGTACTCTCGCGAACCTTCAGCTCAAACCCCATGTCCTCAACCGGCCGCGCCACTTTGTTGCCGGCCATCAAGGTCAGCATCTGTTCCGCCGCCCGCCGGCCAATCGCTTCGCGTGGGGTGTTGATGCTGCTCAAACGCGGCACCATGTGTTCGGACATCGGCAAGTCATTGAAACCGAGAATCGCCACCTGCTCGGGAATCTTGATGCCATTGCGCAAGGCTTCCAGCAGCGCACCCTGGGCGAGGTCGTCGTTACCAAAGAAGATCGCGTCGACATCCGGATGTGCCGCGAGCAATTGCAGAAACAACTCCCCCCCCAATCCCACGGATGAAGAACGCGGAGTCAGGATTTCCAGATCCGGGTCGTAGCGCCCGGCTTTCTGCAACGCTTTGCGAAACCCTTCACCGCGCAGCAGGGTGCGCTGATCGAGCTGTGCGCCGATATAGGCCAGACGTTTGCGTCCACGGGAGAGCAAATGCTCGGCCGCCGTTTCTCCGGCGCTGAGCTGCGAAAAGCCCACGCAATTGACCCCGGCAGCGCTGTCCAGTTCCATCATGTACACGCAGGGAATATTGCTCGCCTCGATCATTCGCCGCGAACTTTCCGTGCGATCGAACCCGGTCAGCAGAAAACCGCGCGGGTGATAAGCCATGTAATTGCGCAGCAGATTTTCTTCTTCGTCGCGCGAGTAATGGAAGTTGCCGATCAGCACTTCGAAGCCCTTGGGCGTCAACACCCGATGAATGGCTTCCAGCGTGTCGATGAACAGCAGGTTGGACAGCGACGGCACCAGCACGACCACCGAATGGCTCTGCGCCGAGGCCAGCGCGCGGGCGGCAGGGTTGACTACATAGTTGAGTTCAAGCGCGGCTTTCTGCACTTTTTCCACCAGTTCGGTGGCCACGGTGCTGACGCCGCGCAAGGCGCGCGAGGCGGTAATCGGGCTGACACCGGCCAGGCGGGCGACTTCGTTGAGGGTGGGGCGGCCAGTGGTGCGGGTATTTTTATCGTTTTTAGGGGGGGTCATCGGGTGGCTTGCCAAACAAAAATCAAGGCACTAAGGTAGCGCTGTCCTGATGCAGCTGCAAATGCGTGAGCGCGGTCCTGCCTGATCAGTGCTCTTTGGCGTTAGGAACAAACCTGCTGCAACCCAAAAAAACGACAAGAAGGCGTCGGCAACTTCTGCCTGTGCACTAGAGTCATAGCTAGCAAAGGTAGCGCTGTCTGCGCGCTGAGGTGTTATATGAGTCATCCCATCACCGCCCTGGTCATCATGGGCGTTGCCGGTTGCGGCAAGACGTGCGTCAGCCAGGCCCTGTGCCATTTGAGCGGCGCCACTGCCATTGAAGGCGATACTTTTCATCCGGCCGCGAACATCGAAAAGATGAGCGCGGGGATCCCCCTGAACGACGACGACCGTGCCGGCTGGCTCGACAGCCTGTGCGATGAACTGCGTCGTGTCGATGCCGACGGTCAACGCCCTGTACTGACCTGCTCGGCGCTTAAACACAGTTATCGCGAACGTCTGCGCAGTGCCTTGCCTGGCCTGGGTTTCGTGTTTCTTGAATTGACCCCGGAAGTCGCTGCTGAGCGTGTGTCCCACCGCCCGGGCCACTTCATGCCGGCGACGTTGATCGAAAGCCAGTTCGCCACCCTCGAATCGCCCAAGGGCGAGCCGCTGACCCTGGCGCTCAACGCCTCGGTACACAGCGTTGAGGAATTGGCCTTGCAGGCTCACGTCTGGTGGCAGGCCAACGGCCTGAAACAGGCGGTATGAGTATGTTGAAAAAGACAGCGCTGTCCTCCCGACTTCTGTTCAACCCGCTTTAATAACAACAACAATCCAGGAGACACCCCCCATGTTTGGCATGTCCCACGAGACGTTCCTGCTGCTCGATGCAGTGGTCACGGTAATCGGCCTGATTATCCTGATCACCAAATTCAAGATTCACCCGTTCATTGCCCTGACCATCGCCGCCGCGTTCCTCGGCCTGACTTCCGGCATGCCGATCAACACCATCATCAAGGCGTTCCAGGATGGCTTCGGTGGCGTGCTCGGTTTCGTCGGCATCATCCTCGCCCTGGGCACCATGCTCGGCAAAATGATGGCCGAATCCGGCGGGGCCGATCAGATCGCCCAGACCCTGATCCGTGCGTTCGGTAAAGACAAAGTCCAGTGGGCGATGATGTTCGCCGCGTTCCTGGTGGGCATTCCGCTGTTCTTCGAAATCGGTTTCGTGTTGCTGATTCCGCTGGTGTTCATCGTTGCGCGCCGCACCGGTGTGTCGATCATCAAGATCGGTATCCCGCTGCTCGCCGGCCTGTCCGCGGTGCACGGCTTGGTGCCACCGCACCCGGGTCCGCTGCTCGCCATCGGCGTGTTCGGCGCTGACATCGGCAAGACCATTCTCTACGGTCTGATCGTCGCACTTCCGACCGCCATCATTGCCGGTCCGATCTTCGGTACCTTCATTGCCAAGCACATTCCCGGTCACCCGAATCAGGAACTGGTCGATCAACTGGCCCGCGAAAACGATTCGGCCATCCTGCCGAGCTTCAGCATTACCCTGGTGACCGTGCTGCTGCCGGTGTTCCTGATGCTGCTGAAAACCTTCGCTGACGTGGCGCTGCCGGACGGCAATTTCTTCCGCCTGTGGATGGACATGATCGGCCACCCGATCTCTGCACTGCTGCTGGCGTTGCTGCTGTCGCTGTACACCTTTGGCTACAAGCAGGGCATCGGCTCCAACCAGATGCTCAAATGGCTGGACGCAAGCCTGGCGCCAACCGCAGCGATCATTCTGATCATCGGTGCCGGCGGTGGCTTCAAGCAGATGCTGGTGACCAGCGGCGTGGGCGACGTGATCGGCCACATGGCGGTCAGCGCGCAGATCTCGCCGATCCTCCTGGCGTGGCTGGTGGCGGCGGTGATCCGTATCGCGACCGGTTCGGCCACCGTGGCGACCATCACTGGCGCCGGTATTGTTGTGCCGGTCGTTGGCATGATTCCGGGCGTCAACCGTGAACTGCTGGTGCTTGCCACCGGTGCCGGTTCGCTGATCCTGTCCCACGTCAACGACGCCGGTTTCTGGCTGGTCAAGCAGTACTTCAACATGACCGTGGCCGAGACGTTCAAGACCTGGACCGCGATGGAAACCATCCTGTCCATCGTCGCGTTGGGCTTCATCTTGCTGCTGTCGCTGTTCGTTTAAGCGGCACCTTGCAGACACAAAAAAACCGCAGCGATGCGGTTTTTTTGTGGGTGAAATTTTGAGGCTGGGCACATTCTCTTGTAGGAGTGAGCCTGCTCGCGATAGCGGTGTGTCAATGCCATTTACGGTGACTGACACACTGCTATCGCGAGCAGGCTCACTCCTACAGGTTTTGCGTTAGCCGCCAGATTTTGCCACTAAGCCATCCGCCCTGAACATCCCGCGAATCCCGCGCACGGCCTGGCGAATCCGGTCCTGGTTTTCGATCAGCGCAAAGCGCACGTGATCGTCGCCATACTCGCCGAAGCCCACTCCCGGCGACACACAGACCTTGGCTTCGGCCAGCAGTTTCTTGGCAAATTCCAGTGAGCCCAAGTGAGCATAAGCCTCGGGAATCTTCGCCCAGACATACATCGACGCCTTCGGGTTTTCGACCATCCAGCCCAGTTCATGCAGGCCTTTGACCAGCACATTGCGGCGCTGACGATACTGCTCGGCGATGTCGCGCACGCACTGCTGATCGCCCTCCAGTGCGGCAATCGCCGCCACTTGCAGCGGGGTGAAGGTGCCGTAGTCGTGGTAGCTCTTGATCCGCGCCAGGGCGCTGACCAGCTCCGGATTACCGACCATGAAACCGATGCGCCAGCCGGCCATGTTGTAGCTCTTGGACAGGGTGAAAAACTCCACCGCAATGTCCTTGGCCCCGGGCACCTGCATGATCGACGGGGCTTTCCAGCCGTCGTAGACGATGTCGGCGTAAGCCAGGTCGTGAATGACCAGCACGTCGTATTGCTTGGCGAGGGCGATCACCCGTTCGAAGAAATCCAGCTCGACGCACTGCGCGGTCGGGTTCGACGGGAAACCAAGGATCATCATTTTCGGCTTGGGGATCGAGCCGCGAATGGCGCGTTCCAGTTCGTCAAAGAAATCCACGCCAGGCACCAGCGGCACTGAACGCACCTGGGCGCCGGCGATCACTGCGCCGTAGATATGAATCGGATAGCTAGGATTTGGCACCAGCACTGTGTCGCCCTGATCCAGGGTCGCCAGCATCAAGTGCGCCAGGCCTTCCTTGGAACCGATGGTCACGATGGCTTCGCTTTCCGGGTCGATATCGACCTCGTAGCGCTGCTTGTACCAGTTGGAAATCGCCCGGCGCAGGCGCGGAATGCCCTTGGACGTCGAGTAACCGTGGGTGTCTTCGCGTTGAGCAACTTGTACGAGTTTTTCGACAATGTGCGGCGGCGTGGCGCCGTCGGGGTTGCCCATGCTCAGGTCGATGATGTCTTCACCACGACGTCGCGCGGCCATCTTCAGCTCGGCGGTGATGTTGAAAACGTAAGGGGGGAGTCGATCAATGCGCGCAAAGCGGCGCGGCGAACCTTGTTCGGCCATTGTTGCCTCGGATAACGTAAGCGCCCGGAACCGTCCGAGCGACGCTGGTCACTGCGGTGACCTGTGGCGGAAGATAACGGCGGTGATGGCATACTGTCCAGCGCGGTTTTAAACATTTTTTTCCGAAGGAAATCGGTCAATGGAATTCACCAGCGGCTTCTTGCTGAGCCTTTCGCTGTGCCTGGACATCGGCGTGGCCAACATCGCCATGATCACGTTGGCGATGCAACGCGGTTACTTTCAGGGCTTCGCACTGGGCCTCGGCACTTGCGTCGGGGACCTGATCTACGCGGTGCTGGCGCTGGCCGGCATGACCGTCCTGCTGCAATACGAAAGCGTACGCTGGGTGCTGTGGATCGGTGGTTCGGCGCTGCTGATCTACTTTGCAGCGAAGATGATCTATTCGGCGATTCATCATGAAGCGCTGCTGGCGGAAACGGCGGAAGTGGGGCAGAACTCCCATCGCAAGGAGTTCTTTCGCGGCATTTTTCTCGCCATGTCGTCGCCGAGCGCGATCCTCTGGTTTGCCGCTGTCGGCGGTACGTTGATTGCGCGTTCCGGTGGCGGTGGCCCGTTGAGTTCGGCGCTGTTTCTCGGTGGTTTTCTCTGCGCGGGTCTGCTGTGGTCGGCCGGTTTGTGCTTTGCCGCGAGCCACGGCGGCAAGTTGCTGGGCGATAAGCTGCTGCGCTATTCCTATCTGGCATCAGCGGCGATCTTCTGCTATTTCGCAGTGTACGTGATCGTATCGGGCTATAACGAGTTTGTCGGCTCAGGCGCCGTCGAGCAGTTGCATTCGCTGTAACCGTGCGAAACGGCTTCGGCTTTCTATACTCCCAGCCGAACCCACTTTTCTGAACAAAGGAGTCGCGTCATGGATGAGCAAACACGCGTCGAAGTGGCCGAACCTCGTTTTGAACATGGTCAGTTTCTGCTGATCGCCGGGTTCGGTGGACGATTTACCCAAGACACCACCGAAGACATCCCGGCGTTGTGGGAAAAGCTGATTCCGCATCTGGGGAGAATCCCCGCCCAGGTCGGTGAAGTGACCTACGGCGTGTGTTGCAACGCGGACGGCGAGGGCGGATTCGAATACATCGCCGGTGTGCAAATCGACAAGCTCGACGACCTGCCGGAGAAATACCGCTGGGTCGAAATTCAGCCGCAAAAATATGCGGTGTTCGAGCACAAGGGGTCACTGACGCAACTCCCCGACACCTTCCAATACATCTGGAATACCTGGTTGCCGCAGTCGGGGCAGGAAGCGGCAGACGCGCCGGAGTTCGAGCGTTACAGCGAAGACTTCAACCCGAAACTCAACACCGGCAGCCTGGAAATCTGGTTGCCGATCAAGGCCTGATGGAAGCGCGAATCGAGGCGGATCATGTCCGCCCCGGTTATTCTGCTTTATGCTTGGCAGCCTTAACTTCGCCGATTTTCGAGTTGCCATGAACACCGTTATCCGCAACGTCAGCGCCGCCGACCTGGACCGCTGCTACGCCATCGAAACCGTCGCCTACGAAGGCGACGAAGCCGCCACCCGCGAAAAGATCGCCACACGCATTGCCGCTTGGCCGGACGGTTTTGTCGTCGCCGAAGTGGACGGCGTGGTGGCCGGTTTCATCAATTCAGGTGCGGCGTTTGATGTGCAGATGTCCGACGAGGCGTTCAAGGAACTGATCGGCCACGACCCGAAAGGCCCGAACGTGGTGATCATGTCGGTGGTGGTGCATCCGGGTTATCAAGGGCAAGGTCTGGCCAAGCGTTTGCTCGCCGAGTTCGTCGAGCGCATGCGTGGGATGGATAAAGCGACGATTCATTTGATGTGCAAGGAACAGCATATTCCGTTGTATGCCGGGTTCGGCTTTGCCTACATCAAACCCTCCGAGTCCGAGCATGGCGGGATGGCGTGGCATGAGATGATTCTGACCCTCTAAGGAACGCCAACCCCCCTGTGGGAGCGGGCTTGCTCGCGAATGCGGTGCCTCAGTCAGCGCTGATTTACCTGACATACCGCATTCGCGAGCAAGCCCGCTCCCACATGAGATTGTGGTGGGTCAGTAAAGGGAGTCGATAACCCGTTTCGGCGCCTCCCGGTCGTAGCTGTCGGCGTCGATCAGCTCGTCGTTAGAAACGTTCGTTGATTTATACTCCCTACAAAGAATGCTCTGGACTGCAGTCACCGCCTTATCGAGAACGGCTTCCTCACTTAGGTCGGTTGTATCGATTCTTACCCAGTTCTCCAGACCGCATCGCTCATAACTGGATCTAACTCGATTCTGATAGTCAATGAAGCCCTTCTGGGGATCTGCATTGGCGCCGTCATAGGCTCCACTCTCGCTAAGGCGAAATGATCCTTTTCTCTGTGCTGCCAGTGCCGGATCGACATCTAAAAAAATTACGAAGTCAGGTTTTCTAATTGTTGAAAAATTTGTCAACGCATCCTTAGCCAAATCGGTACTCTTGAGTAAGAAGCGCGCCAAGTATTTGTAGTGCCAACCATCGGCGATGCAACTTGTGCCAGAATTGATTAAAGGTGTTATAGCCGCATGATCTGTGGCGTGAAACCACGCAGCTATGAGGCTCATCCAGTGTTTGTCACCTAATTGTTCCAGGGGAGCGTTGTCCGGATAATCCCATAAGACTTCACGTAGCCGAGACATATGAAACTCTGTATAGCCTGTAGGCACGGGAGGACGATTTTTGTCTATATAGCGCAATGCAGAATGGGATTCAAGAATTCTGTCGTATGTCGCTCGCGCAACCGTCGATTTTCCTGCACCATCGGTACCTTCGAATGCAATAAATACTCCCTTGTCCAAAGAATAATTCATGCGAAACCTCCTAAATATGCTTCAGTATCTAAAGAGTTTCTTCCACTTCCTTCTATTAACGGCCTAAAGCCTTCTCGTTGATAAATCTCTGACATTTTTTTACCGATTGTATTTAGAAAGTCGACGGAAGGGCGCGCTTTTGTAGAATAGTGTGAGCCGGCGTCGGGGTGAAATACTGCAACCGCGGGCACCACTCCCATATTTCCGAAATATTCGATGCCATCAATGATTGACTCTAAAGGTTCCATGCCTGCCACAAAGCCTGCGTATACATTTCCGCGACCAAGAACCTCGACAGCGGCTTCAAACGCAGAGAGGAAGCGTGCTCTTGTGTAATCCTGTGATTTTCCAGGGCAAACTTCAGAAAACAAATCTGCATTGAACACTTCTAGGCTCATAGATAAATTATTGCCCAGTCCCTTGAATCGCTCGAATAGCCGAAAATCTTTGGGTGGCATTGAAATTAAGTGATATTCGAGTTTGCTTGCGGCGTTTCTCTCTTTGACACGCTCCATCAAGTCTAAATGCATTGAGTAGCCTTTATCATAGTTTCGGATCGTGCCGCCATTAAACAGTACTCTCTTGTAACGTCCGCTCTCGACCTCGGTGGCTATCTCTACTGCTTCTCCTGCCAAATCACCTTTGATGCGCATTTTGTGATCGGAAAGGTTTTCCCTGGCAGCGCCCAGAGAGCAGAATTTGCACTCTCGGCCATTATTGAAGTAGTAACAGTGGCCAGGTGAAAATACTCCGAGGGTGGAATTTCCATAGACGGTTAAATGTGTTTCGAATAACTCGCCGTTGCTTAGGTGTTTTCCATAAACTGTTGGTCTAGTGGGGAACGTAATTTTTATAATTTTGCTTCCAAGCCTTAATGCAGGATATCCCTCTGCTAAGACGACTCGGTACGCTGAATTAGGATTGTAATTAGCGGCTGTGATGATTTTTCCATCTAAAATTATTTCCTGCGGTGTGTGGGGGTTTGATTCAAGTATTACACTGTCACCTGTACCATATGCTCGTCTTTTTTCAATGTGAGTCGATTGATTCTGAAAGTAATCTAGGAATTCTTTAGAAAAATTAACACCATTAGACAATAATTCGAGTTTCAGGCCGACTGTTTCGAATAGCATGATTCGTCTCCAGTTCAGTGCGTTATAGAAGTAATTGTATAAGTTCTTTCGTGGATACGGCTATTAACGTTCCGTTGTCCGATAGCGATGTTTTTGAAGGGGGGAGACTGCTTCTGATACCACCTTTGTCGTCGAACAATGCGCCACCCGCCTCTCTGAGTATCAACTCTGCTGCGGCAATATCACAACTTCGTTCGTGTCCGGGTGCGCCTACGTCAATAAAAGCATCAAGAACTCCGGCAGCAATAAGGCAGATTTCCAATGAGGAACAGGAATAAACTCGAACCTTCGCCGCGGACCATATTATTTTTTCAATTCTGGATCTCTCCCGAACGTCTTTGGGGCGATGTAATGAAACTCTCATATCTGTTAGGCAGTGGGTGGTGCGTGTCTTAAGTCTTTTAACAATTATCGAGGACTGCAGATACGCTCCCTCGTTTAATGCCGCCGTGTACACCAAATCTCTTGATAGGTCATACACCCATCCAAATATATATGCGCCTTCGTGATAAAGTGCCACGCTTGATGTGTAGCCAGGGAAGCCAAGAACTGCGTTGTGCGTAGCGTCTAATGGGTCAATAAGAAGTGAAAACTCTTCGCTTTCATCGGTGCTGCTGAAGTTGTCAGTTTCTTCCGAGTATATTGTGAGCTTGAAACTGATATTTGAAAGACATTCAAATAATATAGATTGACAATCTAAGTCTGATTGTGTTTGGACGTTTATCCACTTGTCTTGTGGTATGTCGTAGTCAGGTAAGCACGCGAGCGTTCCAGCCCAATAACGACGTAGTTGCTTCCTGGCCGTGTAGAGGCATTCTTCCAGTTCAGAAACATGTTCATCTCTGAATAAAGCTCTCATGTTGGTTGCTCAGATATGAGTTGTGTGTGCCAGGTTTCTCTGTTTAGACGTGATGCGTAGAGCCTCACTTCAAATAGTTTTCCTCCGTAAACGGCATAATCCGAGCTCATGAATGCGCTAAAAGTTTTCGGGAACAATGCGAGAGTTTTTACCTCGGCTTTATAACCGATTATTTTTCTGATCATATTCCCAGCTTGCCTGAGGCTACCGCCTGTATATGACTTGTCTATAATCAACCAAGGCTCATTTGTTATTTCTTTGTGAGGGAAAATATCCAAAAACTCACCGTCGCGCGTCAGTAAATTTGCGTCGTTTTGTCGATGAATTTCTGAAAAGAATATCTTTTCATCTCCAGTTGCCGCGAGATACCCTAGAGCAATAGGTAGTCCGGCTGATAATAAAAATAGCTTGTTCTTGGATAGTGTTTTGATTTTATGCCAGACTGGATGGTCTTCGTAAATATATCGAGTGTTCAACGTAATGCAATTGTCCCAATGCTCATGTGATATGTAGGCACTGTAAAATGCGCAGAAGCGGTTGTGAAAATTAATGGTGTCATCATTAGTGTCTGTGAGTAATCTGTTTTTCGATATACCACGCTTCGTTGATTGGGTGTGTGAGGATTGTTTCTGTTCCATCAACTTCGGTAGGATTTTTTCGATTAACTCATTTTTAAAATCGAGGAGCTTTTGCTTGCTTGGCCCAGAAACAGCTATTTCCGGTGATAGGCCATCGCCTAATATTTTGCGCATGCCTTCAAATTTTGATTGATTAATGGCTGAGTTTATTTGATGCCAGGTTTTTACTATTTGTAAGTCAGACATGTCATTAAAAATCTGCTCAAGATTGCTCAAGTCACAAATCATTACCTCCGGGTGGCGTAGTTCGAATAAAGCACGTTGAAGATGACACCCATTAAGTAATGCGGTGCGGTATGCGTAATAGTCGGTCGTTTGTAATCCACTCAATGTTCGCCAGGCATGATGCTCGCTAATTATCGTTGTCAAAGTTGACTGCTGATTTTTTGTGTTGATAAATGAATAGGTTTGTCTCATTGGTCGATCCTCGCAAAACTATTTTGGAAAGGTCAGCGCTGTTTTGGTCGGCATAGGTTTTCTTCAATGCAGAGGTTTTTTGATGCGTATTTTAATGTGCGCCTTAATCTCCAGAGTAAAAGAAACATTAAAGTAAATGAGCATAGTACTAACGCCAGGAATATTGAGTGCACGTTGTGTTCGTACAGTAATAAGAGGGTTGCTGAAGAAAGCACACCAAAAATGTTTAGTGTCAGTATTGTCATTATTGTGGGTATCCAAAAATCGTTCATGCTTCTCAAAGTCAATCTGGTGACAACGAAAATGAACTCAAATACTAAAAAAGGTATTGAGATAATGATGTTGTTTTCTATGAGAATCCTCGTCGCTGTGTCGGATGTGTAGATTAGAGCGATATTTTTATTAAACAAAAAAAACGACACTAGGACGGGTGTCAGTATGAGCAGTCCAAGCCCGATAGCCAGTAGGAAAGTTTCTGAAATTTCTTGGATATCCTTTGTGGCGTAATGGCGTGCAGTGATTATGCCTGCAGCATTTCCTATTCCTATAGAAATCATATATATGATGCTGGCTGCGTGGATAGAAGCTTGGTATGCAGAAAGGCTGATGTCATTTATTTGTTTCGATATTAGAGAAAGTAAAAAGAAAAGCAGGCTTTCGCTGCCAAAGCACAGTGCCATAGGGATGCCGTTAATCGTGTATTTTAGATAATCACTTTTTGAGATCTTGTGGGGTAGAGGATTTTTAAAGTGTCTGTTCATTGTGGTTCTGAAAAAGACCAGCGCTGCGCATGAGAATACGTAACGCAGGCAAACGTATGTGATGATGAAGTCGGATAAATTTATTCCTGGCTCTATGTTTGTGAGTGCGACGCATGTCAATGCGAGTGCGCTATTCAATAGCCATGTGTAAGTGAGTTCATATTGCGTTTTTCTCATGCCGTTATAGATGTTGAAAATGGTGACCTGTAGAAATACGGCAGGCAGCGAAATCGAAAGTGTTAAAAGTATTTTGAAGTCTTCTAGGTTACTGGGTTTGGTGTCCAGTTCTAAAAAAAATTTACCCGCTAGAAATATCGTGACTGGAATTAACAGCCCATAAAAAATTGCAAGATTAAATGATGTGGTTATTTCTGACTTTATGCTGGTGGTATTTAAATCGGTAGCGCCTGCAACGATTACTAATGTTTTAGAAAAGAATCCGATGCCCACAACTGTCAGAAAAGATGTTGAAGCCAAAGCGAATGATGCTGTACTCAGAGAGTCGACAATGTAATGGCCTATAAAGGAGAAAAAAATCAGTGACCCTGTCATATCTCCCAATCTGGAAAGCATCAGCGGTACAGATAATTTAAGTACTTCCATAACAGGGCTCGTCTGTGGCGTTGCAGGAGGGGTTAGTCCCACTCTTTAAGCAATGTCGTTAGCGGAGGAGTCTGGGAAGCAGCAAAGTATTTTTTCCTAAAGTAGTACTCGCACACAGATGTTTTATGCTTGGTTTGTTTGCGCTCATTGAATTCTTTGTCAAGTGCGGCAAGGGACGTTTTTGTCGTTGGATAGATATCTATTGTTTTTAGAAGGCCTTCGATTGCCAGAAATACCAAGTCCATGTACTCCAAAATCTCTTGGATGTAGGATCTGCATTCTGTCTCTGTAGTTGCTCCTTGCCTGGCCAAATCGAAAAACTTATTTTTGATGGCGTCGAATCCCTCAATTCGATACATGTTTGAGTAGACCCACTTGTAATGCTTGTTCGACGTACCAGTGAGGTAGGTGAAACTCATGGATGTTTTTAGCATCATGTCCCTAGCTATCTCGCAGCCCATCCATAGATTTCCTGACTGCCAACAGCCTTGAATATCCTGGAATGCATAAAAGACAGGAAGCTTTTCGCGATGTGCAATGTAGATGTGTTTTTTTAGAGGAATTTGCGATTTTAATGAGTCAAATTTTTCTTCGTTGGTAATTGCATGTCCAATAATAGAACGGTGAACGATGTTGTTCTCTGTATTTGTGAGTACAGGGCTATATAGAAAACGCTGATCAGAAATCACTTCGTCAAATGCTTTGTTGATTTTGTTATATATGTCTTCCATTTCTGAGAAGGTGATGTAGTCGGCGTCGATGTGGATGCTCGTATCGCCGTAGAAGTCGGTTGTGTTGTGAACTGTTTCGTTTTTTGTAATGTGACGATAATGCTCGTCCGTGACAAACGCGTGTTCGGTGTCTTTAATGTTGCAAGCTTTGGGTCGTTCGTCGCAGAGTATA
Organism: Pseudomonas hamedanensis; assembly: GCF_014268595.2. Taxonomy (NCBI): domain Bacteria; kingdom Pseudomonadati; phylum Pseudomonadota; class Gammaproteobacteria; order Pseudomonadales; family Pseudomonadaceae; genus Pseudomonas; species Pseudomonas hamedanensis. The sequence continues at coordinate 5,103,870 of NZ_CP077091.1, read as the reverse complement.
ATGCAGTCGATGTCGGAATGAATTGTTCCGATGCCCTCGATTAAAGAGCCAGAAATAATCAGGATGCTTGTCGGTTCTAAAGATGCTTTCTCTCGGAGATAGCTTTTCGGGATAGAGATTTTTCCATCGAGTATGATTATCTCATTGTCTGTTATTTTTGACTTTGAAGTCTTTATTAGAGTGTCTATCATATTGTCCTCTCTTTAAAATGGAGCGGCGCAGTGATTTAAGTATTCGTCTTCGCGTTGGGCGTCAATGTTCGAATAGACATCGGTTCTTGGCTATTTAATAAACTTGCTCATGACTAAAAACCTAGAGTGTTTGACAGTGAAGCGTCAATATCTAGGATGAAAATCAGAATTTACTGACAGGGGTTTCTCTGTTTGAAATGATTTTGGATTTGCTTGTGGGATAACTCTTACAGGACCAGAACTTAGTCCGGTAAGAGATCATGAGACCTTTTTTCAAAGAGGCTATCACGCACCCGTTTCGGCGCTTCCCGGTCGTAGCTTTCTGCGTCGAACTCGCGTCATTAAGGCGCTTGTGAAACGCGCCGGCAGAGGGCAGGGCGGAGCGTGGTACGTGCGTCTCGGGATTCCACGCATTCGAGCGCACAAACGCTTTCGAGCAATGAAAGAATGCCGCTTCTACCGTGACCAGCAACACGGTTTTCGCCGGTTTGCCATTCACTGCGAAGCTTTCCAGCAACGCCGGTTCATCGCTGATGGTTGCCGTGCCATTGACCCGCAACGTCTCGCCAATCCCGGGAATGATGAACAGCAACGACACGCGCGGATCGTGCAGCACATTGCGCAGGGTATCGATGCGGTTGTTGCCCGGGCGGTCCGGCAGGGCCAGGGTGCGCTCATCAAGGATCCGGACAAAACCGGGCTTGTCGCCGCGTGGCGAATTATCCAGGCCATCGGCCCCCACTGAACTGACGATCACCAGCGGCGACAGGCGTACCATCGCCTGATAGTCATCGTTGAGAAAGCTGATCTGCTTGCGTACGGCGCGCTCGTGGGGCAAGCCGTAAATGGCTTCCAGCGCTTGGATCGAATCAATCATCGTGCATCCCTCAACGAGTCAGAACAGCAGGCCCATGCGCCGCTCGTAGCCGATTCGACCCTTGTACGCTTCGCCGCTGTCGACGTAGCCGTGCTTGGCGTAGAGCGCAATCGCCGCTTCATTGTCGGCATCCACCGACAATTCCAGACCCTTGATTTCCGGCCACGCTTGTCGCGCAACCTCGGGCAGCGCTTGCAGGCAGGCCTTGCCATAGCCCTTGCCCTGCGCCCGGCGATCGACCTGCAGCGCATGCAATGTGGCGCTGTGCTCGTTGGCCCATTCCGGTAACACCGGCGGGCGCTTGAGCAGCAGGAAGGCCACCGGCACGTCTTGCGCCAACAAGGCAAAACCCTTCACGCCGGGGCCGGGTTTCGACTGCAGCGTGTGCAAGGCGCCGTGGATATCGCCGGAAAACTTGATCTGCTCGGCGTGGATTTCAATCGCCTCGACTTGCTGACGCTGTAACGGGCTAAGGCTGTCGTAGGGCACGAGTTGGGCTGACACGGGAATTTCCTTTTTCCTACAAAGAGTGAGCATCCGATTCTAGCGATTTTGTCCCGCGCGAATTTATTTTGTTTGGCCTGTCGATCCGCAAGAAGGGCAAACGACTAAGGGTGTCTTCCCAACAAAAACCACGGAGAACACCATGAGCGCATACACCGAAATCCAGACCCTGATCGATACGTACCGCGAAGCCGTGATGGCCAAGGACGTCGAGAAAGTCATGGCGTTGTACGCCGACGACATCGTTTCGTTCGACGCGATCAAGGCCCTGCAATTCAAGGGCAAGGCGGCCTACCGCGCGCACTGGGTCGATTGCATGGAAATGTGCCCCGGCCCGCACGTTTTCGAGTTCCACGAAATGGCGATCGAGAGCGCCGACAACATCGCCTTCGCCCATTGGGTCGCCAACTGCGGCGGCACCAACGACAAGGGCGAAACCCAGAGCTGCTGGATGCGCGTCACCGCCTGTTATCGGCAGGTTGGCGGAGCGTGGAAAATTGTCCATGAACACTGGTCGGCACCGTTCGATCCGATGAGCGGCGCGACGCTGTTCGATGTGCAACCCTGATCTTCAGCCATAGTTGATCCGTTCGAATCAGGAGAACGCCATGAAATACCTATGCCTGGTCTACAGCGACGAGCGCCTGCTGCACACCTCGCCCGACAGTCCGGAAGACGCCGAGTGCTGGGCCTATGCCGAGTCGATCCAGGGCAGCGGGCGGATGATCGCCGCCGAAGCGCTGGAGTCGGTGCAGACCGCGACCACGGTACGGATGCACAACGGCAAGCTGTCGATCACCGATGGCCCGTTCGCCGAAACCAAGGAGCAACTGGCCGGTTTCTACCTGATCGACGCCAAGGACCTTAACGAAGCCATCCAGGTCGCCGGCAACATTCCGGCGGCCCGGGTTGGCAGCGTTGAAGTGCGCCCGGTGCGGCAGTTGAATGTCTGAGGTCCGGGCGCGCGTCGAGCAGGTCTATCGCGAAGACTCGCGGCGGATTCTGGCGACACTGATTCGCCTGCTCGGTGATTTCGACCTTGCTGAAGAGGCCTTGCACGAGGCGTTCTTCGTCGCGGTCGAACGTTGGCAGCGCGACGGCGTGCCGGATAATCCGCGTACCTGGCTGGTCTCCACGGGACGGTTCAAGGCCATTGATGTGTTGCGTCGGCGTGCGCGGTTCAAGGCGTCGCAGCCGTTGTTGCTGGCGCAACTGGAAGAGCTCGAACAGGCCGACTGGAGTGGTGAGGATGTGGAAGACGATCGCTTGCGGCTGATCTTCACCTGCTGCCACCCGGCGCTGGCGGCGGATGCGCAGGTGCCGCTGACCTTGCGCGAAGTCTGCGACCTGACCACCGAAGAAATTGCCCGGGCTTTCCTCTCGGCACCGGCGGCGATTGCCCAGCGCATCGTCCGTGCGAAAGCCAAGATTCGCGACGCGAAAATCCCTTATCAAGTCCCCGGCCTGAGCGAACTGCCCGAGCGCCTCGACAGCGTGTTACGGGTGATTTATCTGGTGTTCAACGAAGGCTATTCGGCGTCGGTCGGCGCCGAACTGACCCGCGATGAGCTGACTCGCGAAGCCATTCGGCTGGGGCGCTTGCTCATGGAGCTGCTGCCAGAACCGGAAGTGATGGGGCTGCTGGCGTTGATGCTGTTGCACGAATCGCGTCGCCCGGCGCGCACTTCACCCGGTGGCGAGCTGGTGCTGCTGGATGATCAGGATCGCTCGTTGTGGGACGCCGGGTTGATGGCCGAGGGCTGCGCGCTGGTTGAACGGGCACTGAGCACGCGGCGGTTCGGGCCGTATTGCTTGCAGGCGGCAATCGCTGCGGTGCATGCCGAAGCGTCTTCGGCGGCGCAAACCGACTGGCAGCAGATCGTCGGGCTGTATGACGTATTGCTGCGGGCGGTGCCGTCACCGGTGATCGAGTTGAACCGCGCGGTGGCGGTGGCCAAGCGTGATGGGGCGTTGGCCGGGTTGTTGTTGATTGAAGGGATTCTGGGACGCGGAGAATTGCAGGATTATCACCTGGCGCATTCGGCGCGGGCAGAGTTCTGTCGGCAGTTGGGGCGGGTGGAAGAGGCGCGGGCGGCGTATCAGCGGGCGTTGCAACTGACGCGGCTGGAGCCGGAGCGGCGGTTTATCGAGGGGCGACTGAGGGAACTGGATTGATCTGAATTCTTTAACTGCAGGGCCGGCCTCTTCGCGAGCAAGCCCGCTCCCACAGTTGATCGCATTTCAATTTTGGGAGGCTCGCTCCCACTGGTGATCGCACTCAAGGGTGGGAGCGAGCCTGCTCGCGAATGGCAGCGCCGCTCATTCAAGCATCTTGCTGAGCAACCAGCTCCCCGCCGGCCCCGGCGGATACAGCCGTGACCACAAGGCATCGACAAACACCGGTTTCGGCCAGCCGCGCACATCGAGCTCTATCAGCAAATCGTTGGCATAACGCTGCACCAGCCACCTCGGCAACGGCGCCCAGCCAAAGCCTTTTTCCGCCATCTCCAGCAACATCAGATAGCTCGGCGCCGACCACACACGGCCTTTGCCGCGACTGTCGTAGGGGTTGACGATGGTCGCCAGACGCAGCTCACGATGTTGCTCAAGGATCTGTTGATCGACCTGCTCAAGCCGCGCCAACGGATGCTCGCGATTGACGAACAAGGCGATCTCGGTGCGCTCGGCCACCGTCGAGGTCACCAGATCGGGCGGGTAGTTGTCCTGCATCTCGGCAAAGGCCAGATGCGCGCGGCCGCGCTGGACCAGTTCGATCAAGTCATCGCATTCGGCAATCAAACATTCCAGCTCAAGCTCCGGATAGCGCTGCTCGAAACCCACCAGTGCCGCCTCAAAGCGGTACGACTGATAGGTGTCGGAAATCGCCACGGTGAGTTTTGGCTCTACGCCTTGAGACAGCTGCCGTGCGCTCATCTCCAGGCGATTGATGGCGTCCAGAATCGCCTCGGCTTTTTGCAGCATCACATGGCCGGCCGGCGTCAGGGTCGGCTTGCGGCTGCTGCGATCGAACAGCTGCAAATCCAGATCGATCTCAAGGCTTGCGACCGCCGCGCTGATGGTCGACTGACTGCGCCCCAACTTGCGCGCCGCTGCGGAGAACGAGCCTTGCGTCGCCGCTTGCACAAACGCCAACAGCACTTCTTGCGAAGCCATGAAGTATCGCCTTGATCGATGGTTACTGACTATGAAGTATCGGTGTCCGGGCGGATCATGGCAACCATCTTCCAGCAAGGAGTCAGGCAATGACTGCCCAAAAGTCCCTCACCGAACGTGTTTTTCAGGCGGTTGGTTTCGAGTTTCTCGCGATCCTCATCTGCACCCCGTTGCTGGCGTGGATCATGCAAAAGCCGTTGCTCGACATGGGCGCGGTGACTGTGTTGATCGCCCTGCTGGCGCTGGCCTGGAACGTGGTGTTCAACCGCTTTTTCGACCGCGCGCTGGCGCGTATGAACGTGGCGCATAACGCCTGGGTCCGCGTGGTTCACGCGTTACTGTTTGAAGGCGGGTTGATCGTGATGGGCGTGCCGCTGATTGCCGCATGGCTGTCGGTCAGCCTGTGGCAGGCGTTTTTGCTCGACATCGGCGTGCTGCTGTTTTTCCTGCCGTACACCTATGTCTATCACTGGGGCTATGACGTGCTGCGTGAGCGCTTCATGGCACGCCGCGCTTGTGAAAGCTGAGGTAAACCTGTGGCGAGGGGATTTATCCCCGTTGGGCTGCGGAGCGGCCCCAAAGTCGGGTCTGCTATGCAGCCCAGCGGGGATAAATCCCCTCGCCACAAAGGTTAGTCATCGTGCATAAAGTCAGAGAAACATGCCGCCGGACGCTTCGACCCGCTGGCCATTGATCCACTGTCCGCCCGGCGACAACAACAACGCCAGTGCGCCGCCAATATCGTCCGGCTGACCGACGCGACCCAGCGCGGTATTGCTGGCAACCATCGCGTTCACCGCGCTGTTATCGCGCACTGTACCGCCGCCAAAGTCGGTTTCAATCGCGCCCGGCGCAAGGATATTCACGCCAATCTGCCGCGCGCCCAATTCCTTGGCCTGATACCGGGTCAGAACTTCCATCGCCCCCTTCATCGCCGCGTAGGCGCCGTAACCGGGCAGGCTGAAGCGGGTCAGGCCGCTGGAGATATTGATAATCCGGCCGCCATCATTGATCAGCGGAAGCAGTTGCTGGGTCAGGAAGAACGGCCCTTTCAACTGAACGTTCATCAGCAAGTCGAACTGCTCCGGGGTGGTTTCGCTGAACAACGCGTGCACGCCGATGCCGGCATTGTTGATCAGGAAATCGAAGCGCTGACGCTGGAAAGTTTGCTCCAGTGTCTTTTCAACCTGTGCGGCAAACGCGGCGAAGTGTTCGCTGTGGCCGACGTCCAGTTGCAGCATCGCCGCGCTGGCGCCGAGCGCCTGCAATTCAACAACCAGCGCCTGGGCCTCGTCGGCGCGGCTGTGGTAAGTGCCGATGATGTCGATGCCTTGGGCGGCGAGGTGCAGGGCAGCGCTTCGGCCCAAGCCACGACTGGCGCCGGTGATCAATGCAATTTTGCGATTCATGCTGACTTCCTCGAGTATTGAGTGGCGATGGGAAGAAGTTTATTTATCCGCCCTGAGGTGATAAACACAGCGAAAGCGGAATCACTGATCGGCTCAGCCGAACAATCACCGAGACCCACATGAACAAACTGGAACTGCTGCGCACCTTTGTGCGGGTCAGCGAACTGTCGAGTTTTACCCTGGCCGGCGAAAGCCTCGGCCTGCCGCGCTCCACGGTATCCGAGCAGGTGCAGGCACTCGAAACCTTGCTCGGCACGCGTCTGCTGCAACGCACCACGCGCAAGGTGCAGGCGACTCAGGATGGTCTGGTGCTGTATGAGCGCAGCAAGGATTTGCTCTCGCACATGGACGAAATCGAAGGGCTGTTCCGTCAGGACGAAGCTTCATTGACCGGACGCATTCGCGTCGACATGCCGAACATTCTCGCGCGTCGGTTGATCATGCCGCGCCTGCCGCAGTTCATGGACCGTCACCCGAACCTGCAACTGGAAATCAGCAGCACTGATCGCCGCGTGGATCTGCTCGCTGAGGGGTTCGATTGCGTGTTACGCATCGGTGCGCAGCCTGACCAATCCGTCGTCGCCCGGCATCTCGGCGATTTCCCCATGGTCAACTGCGCCAGCCCCGGGTATCTGGAGCGTTACGGCGTGCCGCAGACCCTGGAAGACCTGGCGCAGCATCGGCTGGTGCATTACGTCGGCGTGCTGGGTTCACGTTCTGAAGGCTTCGTCTACGAGGCGGGCGGCGAGGTGCGGCGGGTGGCAATGGCCGGCAGCATCACGGTCAACAGCACCGACGCCTACGAAGCGGCCTGCCTGGGCGGTTTCGGCCTGACCCAAGTGCCGCGCACCGGCATGCAGCCGCATCTGGAGAACGGCGAATTGCTGAGCGTGCTGGCGCAATACACCGCGCCGCCGATGGCGATCTCGCTGCTGTATGCGCGGCAACGGCATTTGCCGTTGCGGGTGCGGGTGTTTATGGATTGGCTGAGCGATGTCGTTCGTTCGACGCTCTAATCAACAACGTGAATCCATTGTAGGAGTGAGCCTGCTCGCGATAGCGGTGTGTCAGTCAACATTAATTCGTCTGACACACCGCTATCGCGAGCAGGCTCACTCCTACAGGGGCCGGCGCCGGGTCAGAAAATCTGGGTGAACAGCCAATACAAGCTGCCCGACAACAGAATCGCCGCAGGCAGCGTCAACACCCACGCCATCAATAAATTGCGGATCGTGCGCATCTGCAAGCCGCCGCCATTGGCAACCATGGTTCCCGCTACACCCGAAGACAACACGTGCGTAGTCGACACCGGCAAACCGAACATGTCCGCCGCACCAATGGTCAGCATCGCCACGGTTTCCGCCGATGCACCTTGCGCATAGGTCAGGTGGGTCTTGCCGATCTTCTCGCCGACGGTCACGACAATGCGCTTCCAGCCAACCATGGTGCCGAGCCCCAGCGCGATGGCCACGGCGATTTTCACCCACAGCGGAATAAACCGCGTGGCGTTGTCGATCTGTTGTTTGAACAGTTGCAGCTTGTTGGCGGTATCGGCGTCGAAGTTACCGACCTTGTTTTTGTCCATCAGGCGAATGCTTTCGCTCGCCAGGTACATGTCGTTGCGCACGTTGCCCATGGCTTCGGCCGGGACTTTCGCCAGCGAGCCGTAGCCTTTGACTTGCTCGCCGATGTGCCCGGTCAGGGCGGCTAGGGCGGGGATCAGTTGCGGCGTGGGCTCCTTGCTGCGTACGTAATCGGAGAGAATCGGACGCGGATCGGCAGGCGCCGGCAGCGGGGCACTTTTCACCAGCGCTTGTTGGGTGACTTGCGCCACGGCGGCAAATTGCAGCGATTGTTCTTCCGGCATGGTGCGGTTCAATGCGTAGGCCATTGGCAGCGTGCCGACCAGAATCAGCATGATCAGGCCCATGCCTTTCTGGCCGTCGTTGGACCCGTGGGCGAACGACACACCAGTACACGTGACGATCAGCAAACCGCGAATCCACCACGGCGGCGGCGTGTTGCCTTCGGGGGCCTTGTACAGCGCGCGATTCTTCACAAACGCACGCAACGCCAGCAGCAACAGCGCCGCGCAGCCGAAACCCACCAGCGGCGACAGCAGCAGCGCGTAGCCGATTTTGGTCGCCTGTGCCCAGTCCACGCCGCTGGTGCCGTCGCGGCCATGCATCAAGGCGTTGGCCACGCCGACGCCGATGATCGAGCCGATCAAGGTGTGCGAAGACGACGCCGGCAAGCCCAGCCACCAGGTGCCGAGATTCCACAGGATCGCCGCGATCAGCAGGGCGAAAATCATCGCGAAACCGGCGGACGAACCGACCTGCAGAATCAGCTCCACCGGCAGCAGCGCGATGATGCCGAACGCCACCGCACCGCTCGACAGCAGCACCCCGAGAAAATTGAAGAACCCCGACCAGACCACGGCAACATTCGGCGGCAGCGAGTGGGTGTAGATCACCGTTGCCACGGCGTTGGCGGTGTCGTGGAAGCCGTTGACGAACTCAAAGCCCAGCGCAATCAGCAACGCCACACCGAGCAGCAGAAACGGCGTCCAGGTGGTGACCACCGTGCCCAGCTCGTGCATGTCGTGCATCAGGCTGTAAGCGGTAAACAGCATGCCCATGGCGAGCACGGCGAAAAACACCACATAGGTGAACGGACCGGGTTTCTTGTCGAGGGCCGGCCTGCCGCTGGCGGTGGCGGGGCTGGCGGTCAGGGAGGGAGTAGCCATGCGCGGACAATCCTGAGCGAGGGAAGGAATGTCGCCCATGATCGTTGCAGAATGTTACAGAGAGACTGCGTCAGGTCAGTGTTTGCCTGATTAGTCTGACCGATCGTTCCCACGCTCCCGCGTGGGAATGCCGCTCGGGACGCTCCGCGTCCCAGTGACGCAGAGCGTCACCAGATGCGTTCCCACGCAGAGCGTGGGAACGATCAACAGAGGTCGGTTTTTCCCTAGTAATCCCCACGCTTGCGAAACGCCCAGCGCCCGGCAATCACCGTGAACGTCGCCACCAACGCAACCAGCACCCAGAACCCGTGCGGATCCTGCGACAGCGGCACGCCGCCAACATTCATGCCGAAGAAACCGGCAATGATGTTGATCGGCAAGGCCAGCACCGTCACCACGGTCAGGGTGAACAGCGTGCGGTTGCTCTGTTCGTTGAGGTTGGCGGCGATTTCTTCCTGCAACAGTTTGATCCGCTCACCGAGGGCGGTGAGGTCGTTGATGATCAGCGCGAACTCCTCGGTGGATTTGCGCAGTTCCTTTACGTCCTCCTTCTGCAACCAGGGCGGCGGGCGATTGAGCAGGCGCAGCAATGAACCCGGCTCCAACGCCAGCAGCCGCTGCAGGCGCACCAGCACGCGACGATTGGCACCCAGTTCGGCGCGGTTGGTCGACAGGCGCGAGGAGAGCAACTCGTCTTCGACCTGATCGACGCTGAGGCTGGTCTTGCGCACGATCTGCGTCAGCACTTCGCCCTGATCGCGCAGCAGGTGCACGAGCAGTTCGGATGGCGAACGAAAGCACTCGCCGGCCTTCACCGACGAACGCAATTTGTCCACCGAGTGCAGCGGTTGCAGGCGCGCGCTGACAATCAGCTTGCTGCGCACACAGACCCACAGCGTCGAGACGTCCGAGGAGACCATGCTGCTGAGGTTGAACACCACGTCATTGACCACCGCCAGCAGCGCCGAATCGACATGCTCGATGCGTGTCGAACGCGAGCCTTCGTGCAGCGCTTCGAAGAACTCCTCGGGCAATTGCAGATGGCTTTTCATCCAGCGCTCACACGCGGCATGGGCCAGGTTCAGGTGTAGCCAGAGAAATTCGCCGTTGTCGTGGTCGTTGTCGTCCTGCAAGCAGCGCAGCGCGGTCGCCGAATCGATTTCACGGCCACGCTCGCCGGGCAAAAAACGAAAGCCGTACAACAAGCCAAACAGGTCCGGATCGCGATGGCTGATGTCGAGGCTGTGGTTCATGGCGGCTCGCTGCGAGAAGGGTGTCTGGTGCGGGATTTTCAGGTTCACCCGTGCGGCATCATCGCAACCTGACATGACCGTTTTATGACAACAAAATGACGTCAAATCAAAGCGTTACCGACTGTCGGAAGTTTCTCAAGAAACGCTCTGGCGCGCCGACTTCAGGTGCGTTAGGTTGCGCGCCATTGGCTTTCGCCAAGGTTCGTCGACAGGGAAGTCCGGCCCTTTTTCACGCCCGTTCGAAGCGTGTCTCATCCCTGTCTTGAGTACCTTGCAATGCTGCAAAAATCCCTGAGAGCGCAAATTCTCGCCCTGCTGAGCGGTAGCCTGTTGGCGGTGCTGTTGATCGCGCTGGCCTGTTTTCATTTCCTGTCCAGCGGCGTGCACAGCTATAGCCAGTTGATCGCTGGACCGCTGCACACCTCGCAGCTCATCGATGAGGCCAACCTGCAATTCAAAGTGCAGGTGCAGGAATGGAAAAACGTTCTGCTGCGCGGCAAGCAACCGGCGGACCTGGCCAAGTACTGGGGCCAGTTCGAAGAACGCCAGCGCGATGTGCAGAACCTGCTCGGCGAACTCGCCAGCCAGAAGGGCATCGACCCAAGCCTTAAAACGCGCATCGACCGTCTGCGTGACGAGCACCGTCAGTTGGGCGGCGCTTACCAGAAGGGCCGTGACGCCTACGTGGCGGCCGGTGGTGAAGCGGCGGCCGGCGACGCCGCTGTCAAAGGCCTCGACCGTGCCACCAGCGAGCAAATGAGCGAGCTGGTCGCCGAGTTGCGTAAGCAAGGCACCGCGCAGTCGGCGCTGATCAGTGCCAACGCCGATCGTACGGTGTGGCTGGGGCTGCTGGTGATGCTGGCGTCGGGTCTGCTGATCGGGTTGCTGAGCCTGTGGCTGATCAATCGCAATCTGATCGAGCCGATCGGCAAGCTGATTGATTACGTCAGCCGATTGAGCCGTGGCGAACTGGCCGAACGAGTGGTCAGCGACCGTCGCGATGAGCTGGGTAATCTCGCCGCCGCCGCGAACACCCTGCGTGATTTCCTTGCCGATACCTTCACCCGATTGCAGCGCAGCGCCAGCGAGCTGGACAGCGCCAGTGGCGAGTTGAACGCGATCGCCACGACCATGGCCGGCGGCACCAACGAGCAGTTCAACCGTACCGATCAAGTGGCCACGGCGATGAACGAAATGTCCGCCACGGCCCAGGAGGTTGCCCGTCACGCCGCCGATGCCGCGCGTGCCGCTGACGATGCCGATCAGTCGGCGCAGCAGGGTGAAAAGGTCATGCAAACCACCATTCGCTCTATCACACAGATGCGTGGCGAGATCGCCAACACCGCGACGGTCATCCGTCGTCTGGAAGCCGACAGCGGCCGTATCGGCAAGGTGCTTGAAGTGATTCGCGGCATCGCCGAGCAGACCAATTTGCTGGCGCTCAACGCGGCGATTGAAGCCGCACGGGCCGGTGAGGCCGGGCGTGGTTTCGCCGTGGTCGCCGATGAAGTGCGCAACCTGGCGCAGCGCACCGCCGAGTCGATCATCGAGATCAACCAGATCATTCAGAACGTGCAGACGGGGGCGGTGGACGCCGCGCAGGCAATCGAAAGCGGCCAGTCGCGCAGCGATGAAAGCGTCGAGCAGGTGACGCAGGCCGGAGCGATGCTGGAGCGCATCACCCTGGCGGTGGAAGCGATTCGCGACATGAACCGTCAAATCGCCACGGCGGCAGAAGAGCAGACTTCGGTGGCCGAGGACATCTCGCGCAACCTGACTGAAATCACCGCGATTGCCAGCACTAACCTGGACAACGTGCAGCGCACCGAGAGTGCCAGTCAGAATCTGCACGGTTTGTCGGGGCAGTTGAATGAGGTGACGGCGCGGTTGAGTGCTTGATTGCGAGTCTAAGCGTCTGCGCAACCCTTTGTAGGAGTGAGCCTGCTCGCGATAGCGGTGGAACAGTCAATACTGATGTCGCTGACTTACCGATATCGCGAGCAGGCTCACTCCTACAATGATTTTTGCCGGCCATAAAAAAACCGCACGATCATTAAATCGTGCGGCTCTTTTTATCAGCGGTCTATCAAGTGTCTTGCTTGTCGCTCAGCACTTTACCGGTGGTGGCATCAAAGTCTACGTCGAACTCTTTGCCGTCAGCGGTTTTCAGTTCAACTTCGTACTCATAACCGTTGAAGTGGTTATCGATATCGGTGTCGGTAATCGTGGCGCCCGGGTGCAGTTTCAGCGCTTCGGCGTTCATCGATTCCAGCGATTTGATTTTGCCGTCCTTGACCAGTTGCGGCACTTGGTCGATGCGAACATCAGCCTGAGCCAGGCCAGCGGTGAGGGTCAGGGCAGCGGCAGTAAACAGGGCAGTCAAAGTTTTCATCGGGTCATTCCTTGGTTGTGCGTTGAAGTGGTTGATCTGTGTAAGTGGGTTCAGATTAACCAGCGCAACTTAATTCACCCTTAATCCCGGCATCGCGAGCAACTTGCTCTTGTGGGAGCGAGCCTGCTCGCGAAAACAGGCAACTCGATTGCTGATCAAAAACCGTTGTTCTTCAATACCTGATCAACGCTGCTAAACGCTGGACGCTTATAAAACTTCAGCAGTTCGCTGGCGCGATTAGTAAAGATGCCGTCGACGCCGGCGGCCATGACTTTCTCGAAGTCCACCGGCTCGTCAACCGTGTAGACATGCACCAGCAGGCCTTGGTCATGGGTGTACTGGTTCATCCACGGTTGCACCAGATCGGCGTAACTCTGATCGCCGCCATGGGTCAGCTTCGCCGACGGGCCGGTGCCGATGGCGCCCTGGGCCTTGGCGTAATCGATCCATTGCTTGAACTCGGCTTCGGATTTCGGCTCCTGCTTGCCGTAGAACACGTCTTTGTCCTTTTCGCCGGACGCGGCAAAGGTCACGCTGGATTTCGGCTCGATGCTGCCTTCGCCGACCCACAGCAGGAGGATTTTCGGCACTTGCGGCATTTCTTTTTCCAGCAGTTCGAGGCTGGACTTGTCGAAGGTCTGCAAGATCACCTTGCCTTTGCCCTGACCGACGCCTAATGCGCTTTTCGCCAGTTTGGAACCGGCCGGGCTGAGCCAGCCGCGATCCTGCAGCTTTTCCTTCAGGTCATGTTCGATGCCGGGGAACAGTTGCGGCTCTTTGGTTTCGATGTACAGGCCCGGCTTGTGCTGCGGATTGGCGCGGGCGATGTCGATGATTTCATCGAGGGTGAGGATTTTCAGCCCGGCGTAGGACGCACGCGCGCGATCCGGGTACTTGGTGTTGAACCAACTGCCGGCATCGAGGGTTTTCAGTTCGGCCATGGTGAAGGCCGTGGCCGGGCTGTCTTTGCGCTCTGGAAACTTGCTGGCGACGTCAGTGGTGCGTTGCAGGTTGTCGTCGTGCAGGGCGAAAAGCACGCCGTCCTTGCTGCGCTGCAAATCCAGCTCCAGATAATCGGCGCCGAGGTCGCGGGCCAGCCGGTAGGCGGCCGCGGTGGACTCCGGAGCATCGAAGGACGCGCCACGGTGGGCGATCACCGCCGGGTGTGGGATGCCATGCGTCGCAGCGATGGCCTTGGGCTCGGGGTGGGTGTCGGCGTGCGCCTGACCGAGGCCGAGCAACAGACTCAGCACCAAGGCGCTTTGGGTAAAAGTGGCAGGCATGGTCGAGTTCCTTTCGCAGGTTTTTTCAAGACGTACGTTTTAACAACTGAATCGATGGCGTGCTAGCGCAGGACCGACATAAACGTATTAAAAGCGATTTTTCCTGCACTTTTGTGGCGCCGTTTGCAGTACGCTTGCCCTCGGCAGACGCCCCGGCAGAGGGCGCGCCGCAGTTGCCCTGCGTGTAAACCATCGATCATCTTTCGTGAGGTTTACCATGCGCATCACCTCCCAACTCATCTGCCAGGCCGCCGACGATCTCAAGGGCTTCGTCGGCCTCAACCGCAAGACCGGCCAGTACATCGTGCGCTTCAGCGAGGATTCGTTCGGCATGGACGTGGCCGATGACGGCATCATTGCGGCCAGTGAATTTGTCTGGGCGCCCGTTTCGGCAACGACCATGACGTTGAAGCGTGAGTTGATTCAGCTACTGCTGGACCAACACATCGACGACCGAATCAACATCACCGAGCCGTTGCGGGTTTACATGAGCAAAGTCGAGGTGCCGGAGATCGTTGCGGTGCGCAGTCTGGTGCGGGGCTGAGGTTTTGTAGTGCGGATGCGGGCCTCTTCGCGAGCAGGCTCGCTTCCACAGTGGATCTGTGGCGTTCACAAAAATCCCTGTGGGAGCGAGCCTGCTCGCGAAGGCGGCTTGGTTGGCGCCGCCATCCTTACTGTCCGAATGCATACTCCCGCTCAACCCGGCACACCCGCGTATGAAACGCTGAATACCACTGCGAGCGCCCACGCGCCTGGATCAACCGATGCTCGGGATGATCCCGCCACGCCAGAATGGCCGCCTCGCTCTGCCAATACGACACGGTGATGCCATGGCCGTCCGCGCCTCGAACCGATTCCACGCCAAGAAAACCCGGCTGCTCGCGCACCAACTCAGCCATGCGCTGCGCCGCCGCAGCATAACCGTTGTCACCCTCGGTGCGGGTCGAGGTGAAAATCACCGCAAAGCACGCCGTCATCAACGTCGCTGCCCGCAGGCTTCGACAAACGCCCGAACCAGCGGCGGCACTTGCCCCTTCAGTGCTGCGCGTTCCGGCTGGAACAGCGTAGCAACAAAGAACGGATAATCTTTCAGTTCGACAGCGCGCAGATCACCTGCCGAATCATGGCCGACCGCATGTAGCCGATCGCTCAACAATGTTTGTTCGAACTGTGGATTCACACCGTAGCGACAGCGATAGCCTTCCTCGATTTCAGACGTTTCGTACGCCTTGGCGATCAACGAACCGGGCCGCAGATGGATGCTGTCCACGGCTTCAACCAGCGAGCAGGCCAGTGGCGTGAGTACCGCGCGTTCTGATTCTGGCGATGTTTCGCCATGTACTGCATCGGCCCAACCCAGAACATTGCGCGAATATTCCAGAATCGCGTGCTGAAAACCGCCGCAGGTACCGAGGAAAGGACGCCGTTGTTCGCGGGCAAAGCGAATGGCGCGCAGTGCGCCTTGTTCACTTTTGTAGGGGCTGGCCGGCACGCACCAAAAACCATCGTAGAGATCGAGTGCTGTGTCGGCGTTAATCTGATCGGTGGCCAGCCACTCAAATTGCACGGTGTGCCGCCGATCTTCGGCGATCCGTTCGAGAGCAACCGGGATGGCTTGGTGGGCGGTGACCTGCGGGTCGTAGTCGCCAATCAGGGCGATGCGAATGGCGCGATTTTCCATAGGATTTCCCTGCGCTTGCTGATGGATGGTGCTCCACTATAGATTGGCGTTCACGCACTCAATATTGGCGTTTACCCAAGTGATCAATGCACCGACGCACTATCGACTCGACTATGCCGACCTGGCGCTGATTCTCGCATTGGTACGCGGCACCTCACTGGCACGCGCTTCCCAGTTGCTGCGCGTTGACGTGTCGACGGTGTTTCGCGCCGTACGCCGACTGGAGTCAGCGCTTGGCCAGCAACTGTTCGAAAAAAGCCGCGCCGGTTACCTGCCCACCACCCTGGCGCAAGCGCTCGCCGAGCAGGCCGAACGCGCCGAGCAGGCACTGGAAGCGGCGCGGATCGGGGTTGAGCAGGGCGGACGGGTGGTCAGTGGCACGGTGCGCCTGACCTGCACCGATTCGGTGTTGCAAGGCTTGTTGCTCCCGGCGCTGGCGCAGTTCATGCCCAACTACCCGGCGCTGACGATCGAATTGAGTACCTCGAACGATTTCGCCAACTTGAGTCGTCGCGATGCCGACATTGCCTTGCGCTTGACGCGTACACCCCCGCAGCATCTGGTCGGACGGCAATTGGCGGAGATTTCCTACCGGGTCTGCGCCAGTCAGCGTTATCTGGAGAATGTTGAGGGGGCGGATCTGACGACGCTTGCCTGGATTGCCCCGGACGAGTTCTTGCCGGATCACCCAACCGTGGCCTGGCGGCGCCAGCACCTGCCCGGGGTGGTGCCGGCTTATCGCTGCAACAGCATGCTGAGCGTGACGCAACTGGTGCGCGCCGGCCTCGGCGTGGCGGCATTGCCTGACTTTCTGATCAACGACGGATTGCAGGCGTTGAGCGAACCCCTGCACGGTTACGACACGGCGCTGTGGCTGCTGACCCGGCCCGATTGCCGGGCGTTGCGTTCGGTGGTGACCCTGTTTGATGAACTGGGGCGGGCGTTGCGCCTGCCATAAAGCGTTGCTCATGCTGGCCTCTTCGCGAGCAGGCTCGCTCCCACAGGGGATTTGTGGACGCATGTGGGAGCGAGCTTGCTCGCGAAGGCGGCACCTCGGTTGATTGCTGGCCACCCTCTTGATCCCACCTGCGAACCCAAGCCAGTCCACGTCAGCCCGGCACTCGCTCGTTGGCAAACATACTCACCGCATCCACCGCCTCACTGGCGCCATCGCGAATCTGCAGAATCACCGTCCCCGCCTGATTCGCCAGCGCCACGCCTTCAGCCGCGCGTTCGCGGGTGCCTTCCATGCTCTTGATGGCCTGCCGGGTTTCGCTCTGGATCAAGCCGATCATGCTGGATATCTCGGCCGTGGAGCCGCTGGTGCGCGCCGCCAGTTGGCGCACTTCATCGGCGACGACGGCAAAACCACGGCCCTGTTCACCGGCGCGCGCGGCTTCGATGGCCGCGTTGAGGGCGAGCAGATTGGTCTGGTCGGCGATCGCACGGATGGTATTGACGATGGCGGTGATCTGCTCGGAGCGCTCGCCGAGTTGCGCAATCAGGGTTGAAGACTGGCTGATGTCGTCGGCGATTTCGCGCATTTCGCTGGCGGCTTGCTGGATGACCTGAGTGCCTTGCTCGGCGACTTTCCGGGTCGCTATCGATATGTGATAAGCGGCGCTGGCGCTGCGCGCGTCCTGTTCGTGCTGGACGACGCGGGTGGTTACGTCGGAGGCGAATTTAACCACTTTGTACAGCCGCCCCGAGGCGTCGTAGACCGGGTTGTAGTTGGCCTCCAGCCACACGGTCTGGCCGCGTTTGTCCACGCGCTCGAATTGCCCGTGGAAGAATTCGCCGAGATTCAAACGCCGCCAGAAGTCCTGATAAGCGCTGCTGTTGACCATTGCCGCTGGGCAGAACAAGCGGTGATGCTGGCCGCGGAGTTCGGCCAGGGTGTAACCCATGCGCGTCAGAAAATTCTGATTCGCGGTAAGGATATTGCCGTCGAGGTCGAATTCGATCACCGCCATTGCCCGGTCGATGGCCTGCAGCTTGGCATTGGCTTCGTTTTCCTGCTGGACCTTGGCGGTGACATCCATCGCGTACTTGACCACTTTCGTCACCCGTCCTGCCGCATCCTTGATCGGGTTGTAACTGGCTTCCAGCCAGATCGGCTGGCCTTTGCCGTTGACCCGCTCGAACGTGCCGGACTGAAATTGACCGTTCTTCAGGCGAGACCACAACTCACTGTACTGGGCGCTGCGGCCGAATTCCGGGGTGCAGAAATGCCGGTGCGGCTGACCGATGGCTTGGTCCGCGGTGTAACCCATGGTCTTGAGAAAATTGTCATTGGCCCGTAACACCACGCCATCAAGATCGAATTCGATCACCGCCATTGAGCGGTTGATGGCTTCAAGCAGTCCGGATTGCTCAGTGAGGGTGCGCTGCTGATCTTCGAGGGCGGCTTTGTAACGGTTGAAAAACATGCTTGCGATACTCGGAAAGTGGGGGAAATCGAAGGATTCAGTCCCTATTCCTGCGCCGGCAGACCGAAGTGCGCACAGGGCATTCGGCGATGACTGCTCAATGCCAGCGTTCCGTTACTGGCAGTTGGCTACTTATACAAAACTTCATAAACTTGTACAAGAAAGGAATTTTTCGCGAGTTTGTATAACTTTTTGCGAATTTAGTTGTACACCATCGGACCTTTCCTTGGCGACAAAATGATTCAGCGCTGATAACGCGCCAGGAACATGTCCAGTGCCGATTCCGCCACGCTGTGCTGCATCTCGATATCAAGCACCGCGCGCCCCATCGACACCTGTGGCCAGAACGCGAAGGTCTTGAGCAAGCCCTGCACCTGATGCGCGGCAAACTCCGGATCGACCGCCTGCAAGCGGCCATCGGCCTGAGCGGCGCGAATCCAGACGGTCAATCCTTCCTCACGTTCGCCCATGCGCTCGATCATGTTTTGCGCGCGCTCCGGAGAATGAATGGTCGCTGCAATCGCCACCCGAGCCAGGGTGAGGAAATTCTCATCGGCCATCATCTGCATTTTTTCTCGGAGCATTTGCCGCAACTGCTCGCGCAACGGCTGCTCGCGGTTGTAGCTGACCGATGGCTCGGCAATGATCCGCGCCCACAGCTGATTGAGGATCTCGGCGAACAACTCTTCCTTGCTGGGAAAGTGGTTGTACACCGTGCGTTTGGACACACCGGCGGTGGCGGCGATCTTGTCCATGCTGGTGATTTCGAACCCGTGACTGCGGAATTCGCTGATCGCTGCCTGAATGATGGCTTCGCGTTTACGGTCGGTGAGTCGCTGTGGGGCTGTCATGAGCAGGCTTCGGCAGGGGAAAGGAAATTACACTTGGCAGTTTACTTGGCATCGGCTTTGATGCAACCTAGGAAACTACACCGCTCAGTGTAATGCTGCGTTAATCCGCGCAGTCTAAAAACCGGGCAGTTCGGCCTATGCGTGCAGCTTGGCCTATTATCGTCCCAGCGTGAAAAACCGTGCGTGACACGGTTTTTCTGGAGTCATTCAGTCATGGCCAATCCAGTTTCTCTTCCGGATAACACTTCCACGCCTGAAGCCTCTCGTCAGGATCAGGGGTCGTTTCGCAACCACGCGCCCGTGCAGCGTGAAGGCGTGCGAAAAATGCTGCGGATTCTGTGGAACATGATCTTCCACAAACCACACAACACACGACCTGCTGCGGCGATCCCGGTGCAGCCGTTGACCCGCGAAGACCTGCTGGCAGCGCCAAACCACAGCGTGTATCGCCTCGGCCACTCGACCCTGTTGCTGAAAATGCGCGACAAATTCTGGATCACCGATCCGGTCTTTGCAGAGCGTGCCTCGCCGGTGCAATGGGCTGGCCCGAAACGTTTCCATCAGCCACCGATCAGCATTGACGAACTGCCGCCGATCGAAGCGGTGATCCTCTCGCACAATCATTACGACCACCTCGACTACGAGGCCGTACTCAAACTCGCGGCCAAAACGACTTACTTCCTGACGCCGCTGGGCGTCGGCGACACCCTGATCAAATGGGGCATCGACGCCAGCAAGGTGCGCCAGTACGACTGGTGGCAGGGCACCGAAATCGCCGGCATCCGCTTCATCGCCACGCCGTCGCAGCACTTCTCCGGCCGCGGCCTGTTCGACGGCAACAGCACCTTGTGGGCGTCATGGGTGATGATCGACGCCGACACACGCATCTTCTTCAGCGGCGACAGCGGCTACTTCGACGGCTTCAAACGCATCGGCGAACAATACGGCCCGTTTGACTTGACCCTGATGGAAACCGGCGCCTACAACGTCGAATGGCCTCACGTGCACATGCAGCCGGAAGAAACCCTGCAAGCGCACATCGACCTCAAAGGCCGCTGGCTCTTCCCGATCCACAACGGCACGTTCGATCTGGCAATGCACGCCTGGTATGAACCGTTCGACCGCATCCTCGCACTGGCGTGGGAGCGCAGCGTCGCCATCACCACGCCGCAGATGGGCGAGGCGTTCAACATTGCTCAACCGCAACGCGGCAGCGCTTGGTGGTTGGCGGTTGAAGGGGAAAGTGAGGTGGTGGCTCAGAATGCCTGATGGGTTCGCTTCAAGCGAATACCACCTCAATACGGCCCTCTTTTCGTGATCGGGGGGCCGATTTGACGACGATCTGCACATCTCGTCCGAGACGAGAGAGGCACTCCATCATTTTTGCCTCACTGATTCCGCGAAATTTTCCACGCAGCATTTCGGAAAGCTTGGGTTGTGAGAGTCCCAAGATTTCCGACGCCTGAATCTGAGTGAGATGACGCGCCTTAATGATTGCGCCAATTTTTGCTGCGAGCTGCGACTTGACCTGCATTTCACTTGCATTGGGTAAGTCCAGATCTTGATAGACGTTTGCGCTGCCTACTTCAATTTCCATGGTTTTCTGATCCTTTCGCATGTTCCTGGGCGGCTCGAAGTCTGTTTCTGATCAGATCAATGTCTGACTGGGCGGTTTTGATCCCGCTTTTCGACTTTTTCTGAAAGCAGTGCAAAACGTAGATAGCACTGCCAAAACGAACCGTATAAATGGCGCGGTAGGTGTCAGTGTCGAAGTCTTCTATCAACTCCAGGACACCCGCGCCTCCAAACCCTTTCAATGGTTTTGCATCTGAAAACCTCAAGCCACATTGAGCCAGATCCAGTGCGTGACCAAAGACATCTTGTACCTCTGTGGGCATCTGCTTGAGATCTTTCTTGCTACTGCAGACCCACAAGAGCGGCTTCCTTGCACTCATGCGAAAATATACCTATTTAGGGATAAATACCAACCTTGTCTTTTCAATCAGCCATCGCATAATCTCCACGCCCCACCGATTCCGGATTCACCTCGTTCAAGCTTGCACGACGCCCCGGCCGAAATCCCGGAAAGAACACCAACCCCAGCGCCTCGAAGCGATAGGCCAGCGCCAGCCGCGCTGCATCCGCGACTTCTTGCTGTGCCTCGAATCGTTGAATGTCTTCAACCGGCACCTGCGCCTCGCGCGATAGCTGTTCCACGCTCCAGCCCAGCATCGCTCGGGCCTGGACACAGTGAGTGGGGGTGAACTGGAAAAGGGCAACGCGTTCGAGAATGTGGTTCATCGCAAGAGAGGCCATGGTGTGCTCCGGGCTCAAAAGTGCTGATTGAAAATGTACTGTATTTTTGTACAGTTGTTTTTGGCCGGGATCAAACGCATTTTTTGATTTGCCCTAATTCGCCGCCTCCAACCAGACGGACGGCGCCTGACCAAGTACCCGTCGAAACATCGTCGAGAACGCCGCCGGGCTTTCGTAACCGAAGTCCAGCGCGATCCGTGTCACCGCTTCGCCCGCCGCCAACCGTGCCAGCGCTTGCACGACGCAGGCTTGTTGCCGCCACTGACGAAAGCTGAACCCGGTCTGCTGACGAAACAATCTGTTAAAGGTTCGTAAGCTTATGTGTAACTGCTCGGACCATTGCTGTGGTGATTGATGGGCGTTGGGCTTGTTCAGAAAGGTCTGACACAGACTGAGGAGTTTTCCTTCGGTCGGCATAGGAATGTGCAAGGGCAGGGGCGTACTCCGCTTCAGCTCATGTAACAGCAGGTTGATCAGCGCTCCGTCGCGGCCCGCCAGGTCATAGTTCAACGGCACTTCAACCGCTTCCATCAGCAAATGCCGCAGCAGCGGCGACACGCTAACTACCTGACAACGCCCACCCAGATCCACCGTCCCAGGCTCGATGTACAAGCTGCGCGTACTCACCCCGAGCATCAGCACCTCATGGGCCATGCCCGGCGGAATCCACACCGCCCGCTGCGGCGGCACCACCCAGTTACCGTCATGGGTGCTGACCTGCATCACACCGCTGGCGCCATACAACAATTGCGCCCGACGATGCGTATGAAACGGGAGTAGGTGGCCGTGGGAATAATCCGTACCGATTGCCACGACCGAGCGGGGCGTGTCGTCCAACTGATTGATCGAGATATTGCGCATCGAACGGCTTCCAGCGATTGGCGTGAACGCAAACAGTATTGGCCGACTTGCTGAAGCAGGCCAGCCCTTGTCGGCCTATCGTCGTGCGCTCGCCATTCGCGGACGTTCGCCATGTTCTATCTTTTGCTCACGTTCTTTGGTTGCTTGACCGGTATCAGCGCCGTGCTGTTCGGCTTCGGCGGCGGCTTCGTCGTCGTGCCGCTGCTCTACCAGATGCTCACCGCCAGCCACGCCGTCAACGACCCCATCGCGCAATCGGCGATGCACATCGCCGTTGCCACCTCGACCTGTGTGATGACCGTTAACGCCCTGGTCGCCACGCGCAAACACCACCGCGCGGGTAATCTCATGGCTGACTATCTGTGGCCATTGGGTGGTTTCATCGCTGCGGGCGCAGTCGTCGGTGCAATCGCCGCGATGTGGGTCAGCGGTGCAGTGATCCGTTATGCCTTCATCGCCTACCTGGGCGTGACCATCGTTGACTGCTTGCTACGTCGCGGATTCCTTACGCAGTCCGAAGGTGTCGTACCACGGCGATTGAGCGCAACGGAAATATCCGCGGGCGGCGTAGGCATCGGCGCCATCGCGACGTTCCTCGGCGTAGGAGGAAGCGTCATGACCGTGCCGCTGCTACGCCGTTGCGGGCTGAGCATGTCGCAAGCCACGTCCATGGCCAATCCGCTGAGCGTGCCGGTGGCATTGGCCGGGACGTTGACGTACATGGCGCTGGCCGGGTTCACCGGGCCTGAACTGGGTGTCTGGTATGTCGGGTACGTGGACACGCTGGCGTTTGCGGCGCTGACGCTTGGCTCGTTACTGGGCATCAAATTGGCTGCGCCGTGGATAGGGCGGATACCTGACCGGACACATGCCCGGGTCTATATTGGATTGCTGGTTATAGTGATGCTCGGTATGTGGACACGATGAGCTATCGCTTGATTTCAACATTAACCCGAGGAACCATTCCCGAGGTTAAACAGAAAATGGGGGAAACTCATGTCGATCAGTGAGAGTGACTGGAAGAAATTCAAACAATTGCGCAAGATCGCGCTCGACCGATTTTGCCAGGGCGTGCTCGCCGACACCAAGACAATCACCCAGCACGGTGCGCTGTCGGCCCATGCCCGTTACGGCATGATTTACGGCTTGATCAATGATCGAAACCACGACATGGCCCGCATGTTCGATGGCCTGGCTCGCTCCTCCGCATTGTGGAAACTGACCCTCATTGTCTCGCATGACTTATTGACCGACGCGGAGTTGTCGATTCTGAGCGAAGAAACGCAGAAACTGACCTCCGGTATCGAACGTCGGCAATACGAAATTGAATGGGTAGAAGAGATTGTTCGAGATGACTGACCCAGTGCCACCCGCGCTTCCAAGAGAACCCGTATGTTGATCTTCAATTGCACCGAAGCCGCCGGCAAGTTTTTCAGCCGTGTCCATAAAGGCAAAACAATCACGCCGGTGAGCGCTAAACCGCCGTCGCCAGTTATAGAAGACGATGAACCGAACAGCTTTGACGAACAGTGGCTAGTGCACGCGATCACCGTCCAGCGTAAACATGTGCTGTTTGTCATTCATGTCAGAACGCGTTATTGCATGATCTTTGCCGATGCCAAAAAGGCTGACGCCGAAGGGTTTGTGGCGTGGTTTATCGAGCGCTGGCGGGAAGGGTTGATACGTGATGCGATCAATCATGACCTCATGCAATGGGCTGATGCCGGGTCGATGACGGACCGTTTTGAGCCGAGCTGCGCAGAGCATCGTTTTTATCGCCGCAGCCATCGCGGTGCACAAAAGCACATCGAACAAATCGCCTGGTTTTTCGAGGACTGCGCTGCGGAGTGGGGCTGTTTGCCCCAAGGCGAACGTGCTGCCATCGGTTTCGATGCACAAATGAACGCGCAAATTCGAAACACCAAGGAGCGCAAGGATTACTTCAGGCCGGATGAAGAAATGATCGCCCACTGGTTGCGTCAGTACTGTGCTGTCGATGACGCGGGTGTTCAGGCTGCGCTTGCTCGACGCACGGAAGCAAAGCGGGAGATTAGTGCGTTTGAGGACGGGTTGCGTGTGAACTGATCGAGTGATGGCGCTCGATTCCAGAACAACTCCTCGCCATAATCCGCTTCCTTATTTTCGGCCCCGACGTTCCAGTGTCGGGGCCGCCCTGCCTCTTTCAAGGATCGATCAATGCTCAAGGGATTGATGCGCCAGGCGCTCTGCGTCGCGGCGCTGTTCTCGGTGATTTACACCGCTCATGCTGATGACCGTCAACGCGTATTCACCGGCACACTGGGAAAAACGCCGATCGTGCTCGAACTCAATACCCAGCAACAGGACGAAGTCGTCGGTCGCTACTTTTACGAGAAATACCATCGCGACCTGCTCCTCAGTGGCACGTTGCATGAAAGCACGCTGAGCCTGATAGAAGGTGAAAACCGCTATGGCGAAGAGCAGCCGCTGCCAACGTTAAAGCTGGAAGCGACCGCCGATGGCTTGCAGGGCGAATGGCAAAGTCCGAAGGGCAAGAAGCTCCCTGTGAAGTTGGTCGAGGCCAAAGTTCCTGCGCCGACATCAACAACGTTGCCGTTCATTGCTACGTTGCAGCACAGCAATCCGTACGAGTATTTGCGCTTACAGGGGCTCAAGCTCAAAGCCGCGAAGAAAGAGCACTTCATGGGTTACGAACTGCAGTGGTGGACGGAACCTGAAACAACGATCTCGCTGTTCAGCATTGAGTCCGGGTTACCCAAAGATGAGCGACAGCAAGTCAATCAACAGTTGCTCGCCAGACTCTGGCAAGAGGTTATCCGTTATCACGGTTGCCTGATGCAAGGCGGCGTCAACACCGACTTCCTGCAGCAAGTCGAACCAAAACTGATCTCCCCCGCAGTGGTCAGCCTGAACGTTTCCACCAGTTATTATTGCGGTGGCGCGCATCCGGATTTTGGTGACTCACCGCTCAACATCGATGTAAAAACCGGTCATCCGCTATCGCTGGGCGACGTGTTATGGGCAGGAGAAGGCGCGCCAATTCTGCATGCCGACCGCGACAGCCCAGGTGACCAGCCGCTGAGCACCGCGCAAAGCGATGCTTACTCAACGTATCAGCGCGAAGTGCTGGTGCCTTGGCTGATCAAACAGTTCACCACACTCCACCCCAATGAAATGAAGAAGCCCGCAGAGGGCGATGACAACGCCTGTGACTACAGCGATGAAAGCATCTGGGGCTATTCACCTTGGTACTTCACCGAGAGCGGCCTGTACCTCAGCCCGTATTTCGCCCGAGTGGCCCGCGCCTGCGATGCGCCCGACTGGTCAATCCTGCCGTACTCACTGGTCAAACAACATCCGGGCGCCGTCAAACTGCAACTGCCCTGAACTAACGTTCACTCCAGACCCGGCGCTTCACGAATGATGAAGTGATCCAGGTTCTCGATATCGGCATTGAAGACCTCGAAAGGCTTTTCGGGGTTCTTCTTGCCCGGCACCTGCTTCAACTCCGGCGTCACCCCATAGAAGAAACAGAACAACGCCTTGTCGCTATCCACCGCGTGCTTGATCTCTTCCAGAAACGCCTTGCGCTTGCGGTAGTTGTCGATCAGCTTCTTGTTCAGATAAACGCTGACCGGATACGGCTTCTTCTTACTGTCCTCCGGTTTCTTGAACCAGACCTTGTCCTCGAAATCGATGCGAAAACTGGCACTGTGAAAGTCCTCAATCTTCTTGATCCGCCCCCAATAAATCAGCCCCTTGTTGTCCGTCAGATACTCGATCTTCTTGAAGAACGAACTGTACGGCGCCGTATGCTCGCCAATCTTCAACGGCATGCGCTTGAGCAAATCCTTGTCGGCGAAGTTAGAAACAAAACACTCCACCGGATGCGCAAACACACTGGTCTTGTCGGGCGCCGACTCCCGCCCGGCAGACTCTTTACCACTGTCCACCGCCGCCCGAACCGGATCATCGCGCAACACATCAGCCACGCCCGCCGGCGCGGCAGGCTTGCGCACATACTCACGCCGGGTCAGCAGCAGCTCAGATGGGAAGTGCTCCTCACGACCATCGTCCACCTCACCATCCACCGTCTCAACGCCAGACGCAGACGCCTTCAAACTTACATACGGACAGCCCGCCACATGCTGAGTAGTCGGCAGATTCTTGAAGTGCGGCGTGCGAACGTAATTCACATTCTTGGCGTTGAACGTACCCAACTCATTGGAAGCCTCGAACGCCGAACGACAGGCATCGTTGGGGCACTGGAAATGTTCCTTCGCCGAGTCAAACGCCACCGTCTCATCGAAATTGAGATCGCGAACATCATAGATCGACAACTTGTCGTCGAGGCTGAGGCAGTAGGCGAGATCGAATTTCATGGTGGGGCTCGGATCCTTGAGTGGGGGAGGGGTATTAATAGCGGGAGGCGGGGTGGGTTGCACTGATTGTTTTCGGGAAGATGCGGAATCTGTGGGAGCTAGCGTGCTGGCGATTTTCGGCATCAGCCAGATTTCAATATTCACACCGACATTGCAGGCCACGCTTCACCCTGTGGCGAGGGAGCTTGCTCCCGCTGGGGGGCGAAGCAGTCCCAAGAACAGCAAATACGGTTAGTCAGATAACCCGCGATTATTCCTTTTCGAGTCTTCCAACGTTGTCATACAGCCAAGCAGTGAAAGCCTCTCTGTCGTCAGAATGGTGGCAGCGTCGATGACAGTTTGGGCACAGCGCTACGGTGTTGGTCTTGAAGTCCGTCCCGTTGTCCGACAAATGCTTAACGTGGTGAACCTCAAGGTAAGGTTCTCCATTCATTTCAAACGGACCTGGTTGCCCACATCCCTCACAGACACCCTTGGCGTTGAACAGAATCCAATCTTTGACTTTGGATATGCGGGCGTAGGTTTTGGTTGTCCTGACGATTTGCTGAGGTATCTGCACACCCTCTGGCTCACTCACAAAATCACGTTGTTTCGCTCGTTGTACATTTCGAAGTGATGATTTTTCTTGCGTGGAAGGTGTACCGGAATCCAGTGTAATGAGGCCTTTCGATTCTAGGATTTTGATCAGGCGCGCGGTAATCCCTGAACCGAGATTCACCTTTGGTTTGTAGCTAGAGATCGTTTTCAGCCCAAGATCTTCGAACAGAGCGGTAATGTTCTGCAGTCGATAGTCAATCGACTTTGTGTTTCGCCCGGCGAGTACGCCGCTCTGCAGACGCCTGTGCTCCAAGGACTTATTAAATTTTTGATCATTTGGGTAGCGAGTCTGAATATCGAGATAACCATCAACCGAAGCTTCAAGCTCCTCGTCCGTCCAGCCACTATTTTCCTTTTCCGTATCCATAAAATCGCCGAGGGTTGAAAACCTTCGGACGATACTGAGTGGCCATCACGGCTGTCTAGGAAAATTCCTACAGTAAATAGCGATGGCTCTCACGAGACCTGACAACCACATCGCTAACCCATCGAATGCTTCGAAGACTGAAACACCTGCGCAACCCTCCGCCACCAAGGAACCGCCGCCGTAGCCCGCCGTTGGGACTGATCGTTCAATAGGTAGGGCATATCCCGAAGCCTAATCCAGCTCTCATCCTGCCAATGCAGCAGGCTCAGCGACATTTCGGGCCAGTTCAGCAAGCTCAACATCGGCTGATCTGTATTTACCGAGCGTTCCGCATCGCGCAACGTCGGCACAACCAGATGAGTAAGCCACTCACGCAACAACCGATTTTCCGGGACATAGTGATACACAAGTAGCGCATATACGCCGGACTCGCTGAGCATCAATAGCTTTTCAGGCTGCCGGTAATAATCAATCCACAAAAAACGATGTTGATCTTTGTCCAGCTTGGCGACCATGCGATCACTGAGATGGACGCCCATCAAGCGACCGATGTCGCGGGCGCTGAACCATGGTTCGTTTTCGAGAAGGAGACCGTGCAGATGAAGGCTATGGCGGGTAAATACTGTGGGAGTGTGTGCGTCAGGCATGATCAGCCTCCCGAATAGGAAGCATAATTTCAGCAGCAGAGCTGTAGGCGATTTCCTTCATGCAGAAGAGAAAATACTTAGGCATATCCATTACCTTTACTTGATAGCTTTCTTAGGGCTAAGGCGCCGGGAGTTAAGAAACCCCAAGTAGAAGGCCGGACATATTCCCCTTACGGGTCTTGTATTAGCCCACTCCCGACATAGCAGAGGTGTTTTACGCCCACGAGGAATCCATAGGCACAAAAAAGCCGCATCTTTCGGGAGCGGTCAGGCCGCTACTTGAGGCGTTTCTTAGGCGCCGGAGTGAAGAGAGTATTAAATAGACCTAGATCGGTCAAGTTATCTATTGAGGATGTTTGAAAGTTTTCTATTCGGGTCTGGTATTTCAGAGCTAATTTCCAGGTGGAGCCCGTGCGGGAGTTCCACCTGGTGAGACTTCTTAGTTGACTTCTGATGTAAGTTTTGTTCCTCGAACATATTTCATGCCGAGAGAACTTTTAAATAACCTTCCAACTCGCCATTGCTCGGAAAATCCAGGTCTGAGTTCAAACATGCCTATGTCTTTCATTATATTCATTGACTCCCTGACCAACGACGTCTCAATGCGAGTCTTTTCATGAAGTAGTCGAACACATACTTCAACGTTGAAAGGTGTTGAAAGTCCATTGAAGCCCTCAGTAAACTTTTGAATGTCTACTTCAGGGTTTAACATGTACTTGAGTTCCGCAGAAACTTCGCTGAGGTAATATTCAGAAGCTGCTTGATGTGCCTGTGATATTAGCTTTTGGCCAAGTCGATGGCTTTCAAGTATTTCACTTTCTTTTACTCGGACTTTTTCGCGATCTGTCAAAAATTCTAAGAAGCGATCATAAAGTCTTGGTGAGTAGGTTGAGTCCACAGTGTCGGAAAAATATGTTCGTAGAAAAGTGATTGTTTGAATGTTGCTTGCTCTCAGTTTTAATGGAAAAAACTCCATTAATAAAGGTTCGTACTCATCGGCAGTAATGTTTCCGCTTTTGAGCCTGTCTTCGTGGAGCTTAAGTTTTTCGCATGCCTCTGGGAAACGAGTTCTAAACCAGTTTTTTTGATTTATTCTAAGCAGTACAAAGTTGAATATAGACTGCTCATCCCATACGAGATTTATAGTTCGTCCGTCTAATTGCTGTTCTATGTTTTCTATGGCATTTTTTGCTAAGTCGCTACGAATAAATAAGCGGATCGTAATTTTTTGAGAAAGAAATGAATCCGATTGTATTGTCAGTAAGAAGCTGAATAGTGATTCAATGTTCTTTTTTATTTCGTTCGATGGAAAAGCAGTTTCAATGCCATCAACTAAAAATGTAAAATGATCGGTTTGGTAGTTTTGGTCGTTTAATAGTGTTTTTATGTCTTGAAAAGTTATTTCTCTGTCTATGTTTTTTGTGATTGACTCTTCCATGGTGAGTGTTTGAGCGGTTGCGTAGTTTGATTCAATTGCTGCGTGAAGTAATGCGCACCAAATGGATTGCGGAGATCCTCGGCGGCGATCTACTAGGGTTTTGAAACAGGCAGCAGCAGAGCCAATGCCTCCATCGTGATTGTAATCTGCTGCAGTTAGAATAGGACGCCCCAGTCCGCGAGCGTGCAGCTCTCTAACGAGCCTGGTTTTGCCAGTTCCCTTGCGACCCAAAATGTAATTAATAGGAGAGTTTGGTGAAAGCAGGCGTTTCAAAAAATCTGCTTCTAGATATATTCCAGGATCTGTCGAACCACTGCTGGTTAATGGCTGATCTATTGGCGGGGTCTCAGGTTTACTCAGGTGTGGTGGCTCATTGGAGAGGCCAAGAACGGAGGAGATTTCCCTAATCGCAGAAAGGTTTTCAGGGTTTAATTTTCTTATGTCTGGGATGGTTCCACTAACGAGCGATTTATTGTGGAACCAATCAATCCAGTAACTATCAATGGCATCTTCCACATCCGCGCGAAAGCCCTCCGGGAACTGCATCAGGAGTTCTTCTTGGATCTTAAGTGCTTCTTGGCTTAGGCCGGTTCTTTTAAATTCCGGGTCAAGAGAGAAACTTACATAAATTCCGGGGGGGCCACTATTTAGGTTGAATAGCGATTTAAAAATTCGAGCTCCAGATAGAGACTGAGTGTCTCTTCGAGCAAACGAAATGACCGGGCCCGGAAGGCTGAGTGCGAGAGGGATAACGGAACCAGAGATTCCCGTGCGATGATCTATAAAAACAAAATCGTAGCCAAAACTCTCGGCGAAATCGCCAATTCTTGTTAGCCCATTCTTTAAGATTACGGGATCTAAAGATGTGTGCAGTGAGAAAGTGGAAAAATCAATATCAAATGTTTCGTTGTCAGGTCGGCACGCTATGAGATCAATTTTTCCATTTTTTTGTGTGTAAGCGTTTGCTGTGCTTACTTCTGTTCTGAAGTGACAAATTCCCAGCAAGGTTTCTGAAAGTCTTGTGGTTTTGGTTTGGAAGATTTTGTCGAGGGAAGGTGCTTCAATATCTGCATCTATGATGAGTATTTTATAGCCTTGATCTGCAAGAAATTTTGAAAGAACGCCAAGAACGGTAGAGCGCGCTTGACCTCCTTTGTAACCATAAAAATGCAAGGTTTTGAAGCTTCTTGCAGTATTAGTGTTTTCTTGTTTTGCGCCAGATAGGACTTCGATCCAGTGATGTCTTTTGTTTTCTTCATCTAGGAATGAATAATCAGAGTTACGCTCTTCTGGCGTGACTAAACATAACTGAATACTGCTATTGTGTTCAAGCTCAATGAAATCCTGCGTAGCAATGTTAACTTGCGCTGCAAATAGCTCTATTCTTTGGTCGTTTTCAGTGTTGCTGTATCGCTCGTCGACATTGATGATGTAAAGGTTGGGGTGGAGGTATTTAACAGAGAACTCGACTCCGCTCTCGTTAAGCTTAGCAATAAGTTCGTGAGTAGTAATCATCGTGGCTCTCTAGAAATTTTTCTTTAGAAAGGCTTGAATTTGTTTTGCATCATTTAGTAGAGCAAATATTTCATCTTCGGCTTGGCTTGGTGATGGCCAGTCTGAGTTATGTCTGAAATATCTTATGAATGGGTATGACTCGCTCGGAGCGGGCCGAGAGCCGCCATATTTGTCTTGGACGTAGATTGATTGCAGGGAGTTTCTAAGTTGGCGAGAAAATGTTGTGAGCTGAATTTGGTGTTTCGGTTTTACTGAGCAGGCATTTTTCAACATTGCAGGAATGTCATGATTTCCTGAGATGCTTAAAACTCTTTTTAGTATTAGCTCCACCGTAACCAATGTACAGTAAGTAACGGCCAAGAGAGTTTTTTGATTTTTCCCTGTGGCTGTTTTACCTAATTCATAAAATGAATATTCGTTATATAAAAACATATCCGCCCTCAAAAAAGCGGCCCATAGGGCCGCTTGATTTTATCAATCCCAGCTCAACGCCCCACCAGTCTGATACTCAATAACCCGAGTCTCAAAGAAATTCTTCTCTTTCTTCAAGTCCATAATCTCGCTCATCCAAGGGAACGGGTTAGTCGTCCCTGGATATTCCTCTTTCAAACCAATCTGCGACAAACGACGGTTAGCAATGAACTTGAGGTAGTCCTCCATCATCGCCGCATTCATCCCCAACACCCCGCGAGGCATGGTATCCCGCGCATATTCAATCTCCAGCTGAGTCCCTTGCAGGATCATCTGGGTCGCTTCTTCCTTCATTTCAGCATCCCACAAGTGCGGGTTTTCGATTTTGATCTGGTTGATCACGTCGATGCCGAAGTTCAGGTGCATGGATTCGTCGCGCAGGATGTACTGGAACTGCTCGGCGACGCCGGTCATTTTGTTGCGGCGGCCCATGGAGAGGATTTGGGTGAAGCCGCAGTAGAAGAAGATGCCTTCCAGAACGCAGTAGTAGGCGATCAGGTTGCGCAGCAACTCTTTGTCGGTGTCCGGGGTGCCGGTTTCGAACTTCGGATCGGAGATCGAACGGGTGTACTTCAGGCCCCAGGCGGCTTTTTTCGCGACCGACGGGATCTCGTGGTACATGTTGAAGATCTCGCCCTCATCCATGGCCAGCGATTCGATGCAGTACTGGTATGCGTGGGTGTGGATCGCTTCCTCGAAAGCCTGGCGCAGGATGTACTGGCGGCATTCCGGGTTGGTGATCAGGCGGTACACGGCCAGGACCAGGTTGTTGGCAACCAGGGAGTCGGCGGTGGAGAAGAAGCCGAGGTTGCGCATGACGATGCGGCGCTCGTCGTCGGTCAGGCCTTCCGGATCTTTCCAGAGGGCGATGTCGGCGGTCATGTTGACTTCTTGCGGCATCCAGTGGTTTGCGCAACCGTCCAGATATTTCTGCCAGGCCCAGTCGTACTTGAATGGCACGAGTTGGTTGAGGTCGGCGCGGCAGTTGATCATGCGCTTTTCGTCAACGGCGACACGGGCGGAAGCGCCTTCGAGTTCGGCAAGGCCTTCGGCGACGTCGAGGGAGTTCAGTGCAGCCTTGGCGCGGGCCACGGCGGCCGAGTCGTCGGCGGTCACGGCGCGGGCTTCGAGCGCCGCGGCGCCGCCAGCGTTGTCGAGGCGGTCCATGTTGGCTTCGCTTGCGTGGCCGGCGTTGGCGCCTTTCACGGTTGCGACTTCACTGTCTTCTTTATCGAATTCGTCCCAGCTCAGCATGACGTGTCGTCTCCTGCGTGAGGGCCTGTCGCCCGTGTGAAACCTGATTGGTTGGTTTTTCACACGGTCATACAGACCGCGTTGGATGTCGTTTTTTGCAGCGATGCACGCAGGCAAATAAACAGAAATTTTGACGGGCTCCGAGAGCCTCTGATGGGCGCAATCAGCGTCGGGCGCTGCTGCGGGGCTTCAGATTGGCTTTTGATCCCTGTAAGGGAATATTGCTGACCCGTATAGGGCGGCATTATAGGGAAATTTTTACCGCCGTGGTGCGGCGAATCGGCTCATGGAGGGGCCGAGGAGGGGGGCGATTTGGGTCCGACCGAGGGTTTACAGGGCTTTGCGTGGAGTGGACGCCGTCAGATTTTTTTTTGTTATTTTTTTGGCAAGCGGTTTTTTGCTCAAAAAATAGTCAAAAAATCGCTCGATTCACTACATCTAGTGTTTTGCAAGCCTTTTTGCAGGCTTCAGACACAACTGAGCCCGACCGAAGCCGGGCTGAAATCGACCTTTAATGTTGCGCTGAACGGTCCGATTCGGTGCAGTCTGATTCAATTGGTGCAGCCGTTGCCCATGATGCTGTAGCGCAGAATGTGGCGCTGACCTTTGGAGTCGTCGTATTCCATTTTTGCCGGTACTACTTCGCAGACATTCGGAACTTCACTCATCGAAACAACTTTGGCGATGTCCAGGTGCGTGGAGTAAGTGTATTGCTCGATAACCGGTTGCTGCTGTGCGACATCAGTCTGGGCCTCGTCTGCCATGGCGGTTGCGCACAGACTGCTGAGGGCCAGAACTAATAAAGCTTTCATTTCTGATTCACCTTTTTGAGGTCGAGTGGGGTCACGCAACCTTTTTAGGGTTGCGTGTGGAGCTTCATGCTTGGTGCGTTACTTGGAGAGCTGGATTAACGGCCTTCGTGGGGGCTGTAACGTTGTTAATCGCGTTTGCCTTGTTGGCGAGGTGAATTTTAGGGGGACGAGGCGAGGGTAAACAGAGCGGGTTTTGATAAACACTTTTCGCAGATTTGGTAACAATCGGCTGGGTGGGTTTGTCTGACACACCGTGGTGTTTGCATCGCTTGCAGGCAAGCTCCCACAAGGATCGCATGTGGCTCGAAAGGGTATTTCAAGTCAGCAAAGGTGGATGTCTGGATATTTTGTAGGGGCTTGTTACTACCATCGTCGAATGGTTCTATGGGGCCCACCCGGCTACAACGGGGTTATACAAAAACAACTATTACACCGAGGTAGGAAAGATGAGTGCGGCTTCTCTGTATCCCGTTCGTCCCGAGGTTCTGGCTAACACGCTGACTGACGAGGCGACCTACAAAGCCATGTACCAGCAGTCGGTCGTCAACCCTGACGGTTTCTGGCGCGAGCAGGCCAAGCGTCTCGACTGGATCAAGCCTTTCACCACGGTGAAACAAACGTCGTTCGACGATCACCATGTCGACATCAAGTGGTTTGCCGACGGCACCCTGAACGTTTCCTACAACTGCCTCGACCGTCATCTGGCCGAGCGCGGCGATCAAGTCGCGATCATCTGGGAAGGTGACGACCCGTCCGAAAGCCGCAACATCACCTACCGCGAACTGCACGAACAAGTGTGCAAACTCGCCAACGCCCTGCGCGGTCAGGACGTGCACCGTGGCGACGTGGTGACCATTTATATGCCGATGATTCCCGAAGCCGTGGTCGCCATGCTGGCCTGCACCCGGATCGGCGCGATTCACTCGGTAGTGTTCGGCGGTTTCTCGCCGGAAGCGCTGGCCGGTCGCATCATCGACTGCCGTTCGAAAGTGGTGATCACTGCTGACGAAGGCATCCGTGCCGGCAAAAAGATCTCCCTCAAGGCCAACGTCGACGACGCGCTGACCAACCCGGAAACAAGCAGCATCCAGAAAGTCATCGTCTGCAAGCGCACCGGTGGCGACATCAAGTGGAACCAGCATCGCGACATCTGGTACGAAGACCTGATGAAAGTCGCGGGCACCGTTTGCGCGCCGAAAGAGATGGGCGCCGAAGAAGCGCTGTTCATCCTTTATACCTCCGGCTCGACCGGCAAGCCGAAGGGCGTGCAGCACACCACCGGCGGTTATCTGCTGTATGCCGCGATGACCCACGAGCGCGTGTTCGACTACCGCCCGGGCGAAATCTACTGGTGCACCGCCGA
The DNA here is from genome assembly GCF_014268595.2 of Pseudomonas hamedanensis. Lineage (NCBI taxonomy): Bacteria > Pseudomonadati > Pseudomonadota > Gammaproteobacteria > Pseudomonadales > Pseudomonadaceae > Pseudomonas > Pseudomonas hamedanensis. Next base: position 5,069,054 of record NZ_CP077091.1, on the reverse strand, counting down.
CGTCGGCTGGGTTACCGGCCACAGTTACATCGTCTACGGCCCGCTGGCCAATGGCGCGACTACGCTATTGTTCGAAGGCGTGCCGAACTATCCGGATATCACCCGGGTGGCGAAAATCATCGACAAGCACAAGGTCAACATCCTCTACACCGCGCCGACCGCGATCCGCGCGATGATGGCTTCGGGTCAGGCCGCCGTTGAAGGCGCCGATGGCAGCAGCCTGCGTCTGCTCGGTTCGGTGGGTGAGCCGATCAATCCGGAAGCCTGGGACTGGTACTACAAGAATGTTGGCAAGTCGCGTTGCCCGATCGTCGATACCTGGTGGCAGACCGAGACCGGCGGCAACATGATGAGCCCGCTGCCGGGTGCTCACGCGCTGAAGCCGGGTTCGGCGGCGCGGCCGTTCTTTGGTGTGGTGCCGGCGCTGGTTGACAACCTCGGCAACATTATCGAGGGCGAGGCTGAAGGCAATCTGGTGATTCTTGATTCGTGGCCAGGCCAGGCACGTACGCTGTACGGCGATCACGATCGTTTCGTCGACACTTACTTCAAGACCTTCCGTGGCATGTACTTCACCGGCGACGGCGCGCGTCGTGATGCCGATGGTTACTACTGGATCACCGGGCGTGTGGACGACGTGCTCAACGTCTCCGGCCACCGCATGGGTACGGCCGAGATCGAGAGCGCGATGGTGGCGCACCCGAAAGTTGCCGAAGCCGCGGTGGTGGGCGTGCCGCATGACATCAAGGGGCAGGGCATTTATGTCTATGTGACCTTGAAAAACGGTGAAGAGCCGACCGAGCAGTTGCGTCTGGAACTGAAGAACTGGGTGCGCAAGGAGATCGGGCCGATCGCCTCGCCGGACGTGATCCAGTGGGCGCCGGGGCTGCCGAAAACCCGTTCGGGCAAGATCATGCGGCGCATTCTGCGCAAGATTGCCACGGCGGAATACGACGGGTTGGGCGATATCTCGACCTTGGCGGATCCGGGTGTGGTGCAGCATTTGATTGATACGCACAAGACCATGAATGTGGCTTGAGCCATAGCAGTGTGAAAAGCCCTGTCTGGTGATGCCGGATGGGGCTTTTTTGTGGCTGGGTGTTTTATGGTGGCTGGGCTGGCCTCTTCGCGAGCAGGCTCACTCCTACAATGGATCGAGTTTCTTCAGTTGGAATGCCGTCAACTGTAGGAGTGAGCCAGCTCGCGATAGCAATCTGTCAGACACCGCTGTGGCCGCCTGTAGGAAACCGAAACCGCCCAACCAATAATTATCGACCTGCGCTGCAGGACCTTTCCCGTTGTTACCCAGCACAGCCCAATGTGTAACCGCCCGCCCCGCAACGGGGCGAAGGGAAACGCCACGCCCCGGTTTAGAGCCTTAAACCCCCCGGTGAAAAATTAGACATAACGCTACGCTTGCCGGATTAGAAGGGTTTGCGAATAATAGGCCCGCAATTTGCAGCATAGATCGGTTCACTGTCTTTCGCTCTTGCATGAAATTGCAGGGCTGTCAATGAGCTCAAGTCGCTTTCTCAGTGCATCTGTAATTAGTTGTCGCATTGAAGAAATATCGGCTTCGGGCCTGTCGTTAGAATGCCGATCACTCGCTCATCGTGGCTGATGTTGAAACCTCCTTCGGTTTCAATCGGAAATTTCCCACCGATGCGGCACCGATTTCCTGATTCACCATTCGCATATTGGGCTGTTGCTCACTCTGCCGTTTTTGCCCTTTACCGATGGAGTCCCAAGATGAAGAAACTTGTGCTGCTTGGCGCCCTGGCACTGTCCGTGCTGTCGCTGAATGCCGTCGCTGACGAAAAGCCTGTGAAGATCGGTATCGAAGCGGCTTACCCTCCGTTCGCCTCGAAAGCGCCGGACGGCAGCATCGTCGGTTTCGACTACGACATCGGCAACGCGCTGTGCGAAGAAATGAAGGTCAAGTGCGTGTGGGTCGAGCAAGAGTTCGACGGCCTGATCCCGGCACTGAAAGTGCGCAAGATCGACGCGATCCTGTCGTCGATGTCGATCACCGAAGATCGCAAGAAGTCGGTCGACTTCACCAACAAGTACTACAACACCCCGGCACGTCTGGTCATGAAGGCCGGTACTCAGGTCAGCGAAGGTCTGGCTGAGCTCAAAGGCAAGAACATCGGCGTACAACGCGGCTCGATCCACGAGCGTTTCGCCCGCGAAGTGCTGGCTCCGCTGGGTGCCGAAATCAAGCCGTACGGTTCGCAGAACGAAATCTACCTCGACGTCGCCGCCGGTCGCCTCGACGGCACCGTGGCCGATGCCACCCTGCTCGATGACGGCTTCCTGAAAACCGACGCCGGCAAAGGTTTCGCCTTCGTTGGCCCGGCGTTCACCGACGTCAAATACTTCGGCGACGGCGTTGGCATCGCAGTGCGCAAGGGCGACGCCCTGAAAGAGAAAATCAACACGGCCATCGTGGCGATCCGCGAAAACGGCAAATACAAAGCAATCCAGGACAAATACTTCGCCTTCGATATCTACGGCAAGTAAGACGTCTCTGCGACAAGTCCGAAATGGCGCAAGCAACAGAATCTCTGCGGTTTGCGCCATTTTTTCATCCCAACTTTCGAGGACCTGAATCATGTTGAAAGGCTACGGGGCTGTCATCCTCGATGGCGCATGGCTGACGCTTCAGCTCGCCTTGTCGTCCATGGCCCTGGCCATCGTTCTCGGGCTGATCGGTGTCGCGTTGCGCCTGTCGCCGGTGCGCTGGCTGGCGTGGCTGGGCGATTTGTATTCCACGGTGATCCGCGGGATTCCCGATCTGGTGCTGATCCTGCTGATCTTCTACGGCGGTCAGGATCTGCTCAACCGCGTCGCACCGATGCTCGGCTATGACGACTACATCGACCTGAACCCGCTGGCCGCCGGTATCGGCACCCTCGGTTTCATCTTCGGTGCGTACCTGTCGGAAACCTTTCGCGGCGCGTTCATGGCGATCCCCAAGGGCCAGGCCGAAGCGGGCGTGGCGTACGGCATGAGCAGTTTTCAGGTGTTCTTCCGGGTGATGGTGCCGCAGATGATTCGTCTGGCGATTCCGGGCTTCACCAACAACTGGCTGGTCCTGACCAAGGCCACCGCACTGATTTCCGTGGTCGGTCTGCAAGACATGATGTTCAAGGCCAAGCAGGCGGCGGATGCCACGCGTGAGCCTTTTACCTTCTTCCTCGCAGTGGCGGCGATGTACCTGGTGATCACCAGCGTGTCGTTGCTGATCCTGCGTCAACTTGAGAAGCGCTACTCGGTAGGCGTAAGGGCGGCTGATCTATGATCTTCGACTACAACGTCATTTGGGAGGCGCTGCCGCTGTACTTCGGCGGGCTGCTGACCACCCTCAAACTGCTCGCGCTGTCGCTGTTCTTCGGTTTGCTCGCCGCACTGCCGCTGGGCCTGATGCGCGTCTCCAAGAACCCGATCGTCAACGGCGCCGCGTGGCTGTACACCTACGTGATTCGCGGCACGCCGATGCTGGTTCAGCTGTTCCTGATCTACTACGGTCTGGCGCAGTTCGAAGCAGTACGCGAGAGCTTCTTGTGGCCGTGGCTGTCCAGCGCAACGTTCTGCGCGTGCCTGGCCTTTGCGGTCAACACCAGCGCCTACACCGCCGAGATCATCGCCGGCAGCCTCAAGGCTACGCCGAACGGTGAGATTGAAGCGGCCAAGGCCATGGGCATGTCGCGCTTCAAACTGTACAAACGCATCCTGCTGCCGTCGGCCCTGCGCCGGGCGCTGCCGCAGTACAGCAACGAAGTGATTATGATGCTGCAGACCACCAGTCTGGCGTCCATCGTGACCCTGATCGACATCACCGGTGCGGCGCGTACGGTCAATGCGCAGTTCTATCTGCCGTTCGAGGCCTATATCACCGCCGGCGTGTTCTACCTGTGCCTGACCTTCATTCTGGTCAAGCTGTTCAAGCTGGCCGAGCGTCGCTGGTTGAGCTACCTCGCGCCACGGAAGCACTGATATGCAACGCATCGATCACGTATTGCCTTGGAGCCATCTGGGCAGCGAGCGCAAGGTTTCGGTATTCCGCTTCGGACAAGGCGAGCGCAAGGCCTATATTCAGGCCAGCCTGCACGCTGATGAGTTGCCGGGCATGCGCACCGCCTGGGAGCTGAAAAAGCGCTTGGGCGAACTCGAAGCCCAAGGCCTGCTCAATGGCGTGATCGAGCTGGTGCCGGTCGCCAACCCGCTGGGTCTTGGGCAATTGCTGCAAGGCAATTTCCAGGGCCGTTTCGAAGCGGGCAGCGGCAAAAATTTCAACCGTGATTTCGTCGAACTCAGTGCGCCGGTTGCGGCGGCACTGGGCGCCAAGCTCGGTGACGATCCGCATGCCAATGTGCGGCTGATCCGTCAGGCCATGGCCGATCATCTGGCCGCATTGCCTGAGGCGAGCAGCCAGTTGCAAGGTATGCAGCGCGTGTTGCTCAGCCATGCCTGCACCGCCGACGTCGTGCTCGACTTGCACTGCGATGCCGAAGCCGCGCTGCACATGTACGCGTTGCCACAGCACTGGCCGCAGTGGCGTTCGCTGGCGGCGCACCTGAACGTCAAGGTCGGTTTGCTGGCGGAAGATTCCGGCGGCAGCTCGTTCGACGAAGCCTGCTCGCTGCCGTGGCTGCGCCTGTCGCGGCAGTTCCCCGATGCACAGATTCCGCTGGCGTGCCTGGCGACGACCATCGAACTGGGCGGACAGGCCGACACCGGTCGCGTTGAAGCCGAGGCCTATGCTGAGGGCATTCTGGCGTTCCTCGCCGAGCAAGGCCTGATCACCGGCGAGTGGCCGAACCCGGCCTTCGAGCCGTGCGAAGGCATGCCGTTCGAAGGCACCGAATTGTTGTTTGCACCGCACCCCGGTGTGGTGAGCTTTTCCCGCAGGCCCGGCGAATGGGTCGAGGCGGGCGACGAGATTTTTCAAGTGATCGACCCTGTGTCCGATCGGGTCAGCACGGTGTGTGCTGGTACGTCCGGGGTGCTGTTTGCCATTGAACGGCTGCGCTATGCCCAACCCGGTTTCTGGCTGGCCAAGGTGGCGGGGCGCGAAGCGCTGCGTCACGGGCGCTTGCTCAACGACTGACTGACTGTTTTTGTGAGAACCGACCGCATGTACAAACTTGAAGTCCAAGACCTGCATAAACGCTATGGCAGTCACGAAGTGCTCAAGGGCGTGTCCCTGAAAGCGGCCGCCGGCGATGTGATCAGCATCATCGGCTCCAGTGGCTCCGGCAAAAGTACTTTTCTGCGTTGTATCAACCTGCTCGAGCAGCCGCACGCCGGCAAGATCCTGCTCAACAACGAAGAGCTGAAACTGGTGGCGAACAAGGACGGCGCACTGAAAGCTGCCGATCCGAAGCAGCTGCAACGCATGCGTTCGCGCCTGTCGATGGTGTTCCAGCATTTCAACCTGTGGTCGCACATGACCGCGATTGAAAACATCATGGAAGCGCCCGTGCATGTGCTCGGCGTACCCAAGTATGAAGCCCGCGAAAAGGCTGAGTACTACCTGAACAAAGTCGGCGTGGCTCACCGTAAGGACGCCTTCCCGGGGCACATGTCCGGCGGCGAACAGCAGCGCGTGGCGATTGCCCGTGCGCTGGCGATGGAACCAGAAGTGATGCTCTTCGACGAACCGACCTCGGCCCTCGACCCGGAACTGGTTGGCGACGTGCTCAAAGTCATGCAGGCGCTGGCTCAGGAAGGCCGCACCATGGTTGTGGTGACCCACGAAATGGGCTTCGCCCGTGAAGTGTCGAACCAGCTGGTGTTCCTGCACAAAGGCGTCGTCGAAGAAAGCGGCAACCCGCGCGAAGTGCTGGTCAATCCGCAGTCGGAGCGCTTGCAGCAGTTTCTGTCGGGTAGCCTGAAATAAAACAGGGCTGCCGTTGTGCACTTCAATAGTGCATGCTTCGCAGCCCTTGGGGACAAACGAAGTCCCCTGTAGGAGTGAGCCTGCTCGCGATAGCGGTGTAACAGTCAACACACTGGTTATCTGAAAGACCGCTATCGCGAGCAGGCTCACTCCTACAATGGATCTGCATTGTTCGCGATGTGTATTCATTTCCGGGCTAGCATTGGCCCATGCCTTCATCACCGTTGTTCGTTTCGGATTGCCCGCCCATGACTGCCCATCGAATTGGTTTCCTGATTTGGCCCAGCACTAAAGCGTTGACGCTGGCGCTGGCAGAGGAGGCCTTGCGTGTTGCTCAGCGGGTGCACCCGGACGTGGTTTACGAACTTTCGTTTCTGCAGGCCGAGCCGCCGGCCGACGGCGCCTGGCAATTGCCCGGTGAGCCTTGGGCCGGCAAGCTGGAAAACTTCCAGAAACTGTTCCTGCTCGCCGATGAGCCGCCGACCACGCTGGCGCCGGCACTCAGCAGTGCGCTCAAGCAACTGGTGCGTGCTGGCTGTGTGATTGGCGGTCTGTCGGCCGGTGTCTATCCGTTGGCGCAACTCGGTTTGCTCGACGGTTATCGCGCCGCCGTGCACTGGCGCTGGCAGGACGATTTCGCCGAGCGTTTCCCCAAAGTCATCGCCACCAGCCATCTGTTCGACTGGGACCGCGATCGCCTGACTGCCTGTGGTGGCATGTCGGTGCTTGATCTGCTGCTGGCTGTGTTGGCCCGCGATCACGGTGCGGAGCTGGCCGGTGCGGTCTCCGAAGAACTGGTGGTCGAACGTATCCGCGAGGGTGGCGAGCGCCAACGCATTCCGTTGCAGAATCGCCTCGGCTCCAGCCATCCGAAGCTCACCCAGGCGGTGTTGCTGATGGAAGCCAACATCGAAGAGCCGCTGACCACCGACGAAATCGCCCAGCACGTGTGCGTGTCTCGCCGGCAGTTGGAGCGGATCTTCAAGCAATACCTCAACCGTGTGCCGAGCCAGTACTACCTGGAACTGCGCCTGAACAAGGCCAGGCAAATGTTGATGCAGACCAGCAAGTCGATCATCCAGATCGGCCTGTCCTGTGGCTTCTCCTCGGGGCCGCATTTCTCCAGCGCCTACCGCAACTTCTTCGGTGCCACGCCGCGGGAAGATCGCAACCAGCGGCGCAGCAGCAGCCCGTTCGAATTGTCGTCGGTGCCGCCCGAGCGCGGTTAGGCGCCAGACTCTGCGGATGAGACCGTTGAAACGCTCGAGGTGCGTGAACCACTGCTTCCGACGCGAGAGTCAGCGTCTTCGAAACCCTCGACTGGTTCGCTCCGGTCTTGTCCCCCTCTTGCACGTTGCCTTGCCAGGCGCTGATTGGCCACGTATTGCTGGCTCGGCGCAGAGAGATCGTTGCCGCTGAAGTTGAAGTCCACTGTCCTGATGTTCGACAACCTGGAGGGCAGTTCGCTGATGGCGTTATTGGACAAATCTGCATACGTCAGGAACGGGCGATCCAGTAAGCCTGCGGGAAACTCGCGCAATCCGGTGTTGCTCAGGTCCAGCCAGAACAGCGCCGTCATCCGTCGCAGGTCAGGGGTCCGCCCCAACGGATTGTTGCGCAAAGTCAGGCTGCCAAGGTTATTCATGCGACTCATGGAATCGACGGCATGCGGTGTGAGAATAACCGCGCAATCCGGCAGGCTGAGTGTCGTCAGATCCGCCATCTGCCATATCGCTTCAGGGATGCTGCCCAACTGATAACCGTGTATTGCCAGCGTCTGCAAATGCGGGAACCGATCGAGCCATTGGCCAAGGCGCGGGCGGGTCGCCGAGGTGTTGAGCAACGTCAGCCTTTTGACATGGCCGAAGTCTGCAGACAGGCTGGGCAGCTCTCCCCGCAGCGGCAGGTTGAATGAAAATTCGGAGGCCGCTGTACCCTGTGCGACGATCCGTCGCCAGCAGCGCTCCAGGCTTTCCTTGAACTGCAGGCGGTTGGCGGTCTCCTGCTCAAGCATCTCACCGCGCAGCGGCTCACCCGTGACGGGATCAGGTGGCACTGCGCTGGCCCATGATTGAAGGTCGCTGACAAGCATGGCAATTTCGCTTTGCCGACGCAGCAGTTCCGCGCGTCCCTCAGCCAGAGTGCCCGGCAGCTTGTAAACGATATCGCTCAGGCTTTGCGGGCTGGAACGCGGGTAAAGCGTACGGGCCAGCTGAATATCCTCGGGGATCACCCAGACACCGAAATCGCCGCCCTTGTTTTGACGATAGGTTTTGATCCGCTCCCGTGCAGTCGACGACAATGGATTGTTGCTCAAGTCAAAACCCTGACTGACGGCGCCGGGTACCTGGAAAAGCGCGTCCGGAAGCTCGCGGATATTGTTTTCGCTCAATATCGCGGTTTTAAGTTTGCTGCGTTCCGGCAACCCGACGGGAATCTGCTCAATCCCGGTACTGGCGAGGTCGATATATTGGAGTGCCGGCAGCAAGCTTACGTCCGGGACGCCCCGCAATGGATTGTCGTACAGTTCCAGTGTCTCGAGCTTTGTCAGCGAGGACAGTACCGCCTGTGCCGTCTCATCGAACACGATGCCGCAGTTGCTGAGTATCAGCGTGTCGACAGCAGGGGCGATATTGTCGAGGAATCGACCCAAAGCGAAGTCGCGCATTTCCAACGTCTTCAGATCGGTGAAACCGCGCAGGAAACCGTCAACGGCCTTTAATCCTTTATTTCCCGTCAAGACCAATTGACTGACGTGGCTGAAGTCCGCCCCCAGTGCCGGCAAATCACCGTAGAACCGCAACTCGGTGATCGGGTTATCGGGGCCGTCGAGAAACCGATTGCGCCAGAGCTGTTTGACTTCCTGGCTGAAAATCTTCCTGTGCCTGAGTTGTATTGTCCGCTCGGCCAGGCTCATGACTTGTCCGTCAAGGTTGTACAGTGCTGCGCGCTCCGACCAGACATCCAGATCGTTGTGCATTCGAGCGAATTCGTCACGCCAACGCAGCAGTTGCACATGGCTGTCCGCCAAGGTTCCCGGCAGTTGATAGATGATGCGGATGGCGTCGCCATTGCTCAGCCCGGGGAACAGCAATTTAACCAGGTCGACGTCGTGCTGATCGGGCAGCACGCCGAAGTGCAGGCCGGTATCGCGGTAATACGCCTTGATGCGATCACGGGCAGTCACTGACAGAGGATTGTTGCTCAGGTCAGTGTCATTGGCGAGGTCGATGTCCAGCGTGAAAAAATCTTCGGGCAGTTCGCTGATAGCGTTGCCGTCGAGCATGGCGGTACGCAGGTTCGGGTGCAGGGCGATGCCGTTTGGCAGTGTGTCGATTGCCGTGCCGGACAGGCGCAAGTCATTGAGTTGCGGCATATTGACGATATCGGGGGCTTGTCCCAGTACGTTGTGGCTCAGGTTCAGACGTTCGAGATCAGACAGCGCCTCCAGCACTGACTGTCCGTCGGTGGTAAGTGTCAGGTTGCAGTGGGTCAGGGTTACCTCCTTGAGTTCCGGCAAACGGAGAAGGGCTTGCGGTATCTCGCCCAGGGTGAAGCGGTGCAGCTCGAGAACGTCCACATACGGGAACTGTTCAAGGAATGGCCCCACCCGGGTAACGGCCGGGTTGCCGCGCAGGTTGAGTCTGGCCACGTGATCGAAGTTCGCGCGCAGCACGGGCATTTCGCCCTGGAACGTCAGGGTTGCCTCGAAAACGTCTTCGCGCCCGTTGGCATCGCCCGTCAGGCTGCGCCAGAAATTCACCAGTTGTTGCGCGAAATCCGCTCGCGAAGCGCGGTTGGCCTGGATCTCGTAGGCGTCGAGTGCCGCGCCGATCACCGGGTCTCGACGGGGTACCTGATCGGCCCATAAGTTGAGATCAGCCTGCAAGTCGCTGAGCTCGGCGCGCCATGTCGTCAACTGGGCGCGGCTGTCGGCCAGGGTTCCGGGCAACGAATAAATGAGGTCTGTGGCCGTGACCTTGTCGAGGCTGGGAAACAACTGCCGGGCCAGGGCAATGTCGGCCGGATCTGCCAGTACATCAAAGTCCTGCCCGGTCTGGCGGTGGTAGGTCTTGATTCGCTCGCGCGTCGCCGGGCTCAGTGGATTGTCAGCGAAATCCATTCCGTCAGCCTGCGTGGCGGGCAGGTCGAACAAGGCGTCGGGCAGTTCGCTGATCAGGTTGCCGCTGAAATTTGCCACTCCCAGCCCGCTATGATCCGCCAGCCCCGCCGGCACCTGCGACAGGCCGGTGCTGGACAGATCGACGTGGGTCAATTCAGGCATCAGATTGAGATCGGGGAACGTTCCCAGTGGGTTGTTACTTAGCTCCAGCAGGGTCAGGTCCGTCATCGACAAAAGTCTGGCCTGGTTTTCCGGCGTCATCACCACGCCGCAATCGTTCAGCTTCAGCGTGTGAAGCGCGGGCAGGTCAATGATGGACAGCGTGGCCGGGTCAAAGTCGAAGCGGCGCAGATCCAGTAGCGTCAGGTTCTGGAAGCGTTGCAGGAACGCCAGCATGCCGGACACGTTTTTATTGCCGCGCAGTGTCAGGTTCAGCACGTGGCTGAAATCAGTATCGAGGCGCGGCATCTCGCCCATGAAATTGAGGTTGGCCTCCAGAGCGATGCTCCTGGTGTACGGCGGAAAGGACCATCTTTCACGCCAGAAGCCCTGCAGTTTGTCGCTGAACTCGGCCCTGGCGAGCAATTCGCGGGTCTGCTCATCAAGGTTCAGCGGCTCGCCGGTCGCCGGCGCGTATTCAGGAACATCCTTGATCCAGACGGCCAGATCGCTTTGCAACCGGCCGAATTCGCTTTCCCAACTGGCGAGTTGAGCACGGCCTTGCGCCATTGAGCCGGGCAATTGGTAAAACAGCTCAACCGCGTCATCGACACTGAGCGAAGGGAAGAGGCTGATCGCTTGATCGATGTCGATTTGTTCGGGCAAGACCCCGAAGTGTTTTTGTGTGCGCCGATAGTAGTTTTTGATCAGATCCCGGCTGGCGGGGGACAGCGGATTGTTCGCCAGAACGAAGCCGCCGCTGAGCTGGCCGCTCAGGTCGGCAAATGCTTGGGGAATTTCACTGATCCGGTTGCCGGCGAAGCGCCCGGTGACCAGGGCCGGATGTTCCAGCAGGCGCTCCGGCAGGGCGGTAATGCCGGTGTTGTCGAGGTTGAGATAACCCAGCGCTGGCATGGTGTGCACATCAAACGGCATGCCGAGCGGGTTGCTCGCCAGGTCTAGAAAGGACAGCTGCGGCAGCGACGCGAGGATCGAGCGATTGGCCGGCGTCATCGTGATGCCACTGTTCCGGATGACCAGGCGTCGCAATGCAGGCATCGACGTCAGGGCTTGCGGCAAGTCGGGCAGGCGAAGATTGCGCGCATCGATCGATATCAGTTGCGCGAAGCGTTGCAAGAACGGATCGATGGCACCGGTGCTGACACTGCCATTGATCACCAGCGATCTGACATGGCTGAAGTCGGCGTTCAAAGTGGGCAGTTCGCCAACAATCGGGTCGCGAATTTGTAACGAGTAACCATAACCGTCGCGGGTTTCGCGGCGCCAGCAGCGTTCCAGCGCGTCCCTGAGCGCGGCGCGGCTGCGCTGGGCGGCGCGACGTTCCGGCACTGTCAGGCGACGCCGGGTGTGTGGATCGGTCGCCGGAATCTCGGCTTCCCAGCGCCGCAGGCTGGCGCTCATTTCGCTGAACTCGCTGCGCAGACGCGCAAGCTCGTTGGTCAGGCCCCGGGGGACTCGCGTAAACCGGGTGGCAAAGGCCTGGGCTTCTTCGGTGCTGAAACCACGTAGAATTTCCTGGATTCGCTGCGCAAGCGTAGGTTCTCGCGCCCCTTGCCCTGGGCCAGACACGTCGATCCGATGGGGCGTCTGCCCGTAGCCTTCGCGGCCCAGCAGGCGCAGCGTCTCCAGCTCAGGATCACGCACCGGCTCCAGGGCCATCGCCACGCGCAGTTCACTGCGCTCGAACGGTCGGGCGCGGATGGCGTTTTTAAGCTGGTCGCCCTGGCCGATGTGAATGTTCAGTGCCTCACGCTCGGCGTCCGGCAAGGCGTACAAAATACTGGAGTAAAAATCCGTCGCCGAGTGCAAGGACTGGCCGCGGTCATCGAACGGCTGGTAAGTGCCATCGCGCTGGCGCACCAGTACTTTTTGCGCCGGCGCGTCGGCGCGGCCGGTACTGTCGAGCATTCTGCCCTCATACCGGCCCTCGCGGATTTCCAGGCGCACTTCGCCACTCCAGCCTGGCACATACCTGAGACTGTGCAGGGCCAGGCTGTCGGTATCGGGATTGTTCACCGAGTCCAGGTGCAGGCCTTCGAAAGCGCGGGTGACACGCACCTCTTCACTGGCCATGTGCATGAGGTTTTGCTGGCGCTGGGGCAGGCGACCTTCGCTGATCTGAAGCAGTTCGTCGCTGGTGGTGGTATTGAGCAATTCCTGAGTGACGCGCGGTGGCAGGACCGGTTCGAATTCGGCCAGCTTGCTGTGCAGCGGATCGTCAACGGCGGCGAGCGCCTGATAGCGAGCCTCGAACAACGCACCGCGCTGAGCCCTGGCCAATTGCAGCAATTGCGCGCGCAGCTTGCCGGCGCGCACGTCGAGCGGCAGGTCGGGATCGCCGAATGCTTCGCCCAGCAATTCCTTGGCCTGCGCTTCGTCTAGGGAGCGCAGCAGCGTCTTGAGCAGGTCGCCCTCGAACAGGTTGTCCTGGCGCAGGTCGATGAGTGGCAAGCTGGCGTCACTGGACGACTCCCACAGCGTTGCACCTTGGGGGTCGCGTAAGCGCAGGCGTTTATCCGCCGGCCAGCGACCATGCTCGACAAGCAGTTGCAATTGGGTCAGCGGATCGGCGGCGCGATACTGTTCTGCCTGGTCGCTGGCCAGTTGGTCGATGAACTGTTGCAGGTCCTGGTCGATCCGGAAGCGCGCAATGCTGTCGGCCAGCAGTGGCGGCAGTGGTTCCTGATCGACGTGCATCTTGCGCAGGGCGTTTTCGTTGTAGCCGCTGACCTGCAGGATCTGTTCACGGCGGGCGGGGGTGAAACCTTCCATTTCATGGCCGATCCGGCGCAACGCGGTGGCTTTGTCCCATTGCAGCGGCGTTTCGAGTTCAGTGTGCCAGGCGCCGTCGCCGTTGTGCCGCACGACGGGTTTGTAGGCGTCAGGGCGGGTCGGGTGCTCGATGCGATATTGGCCGGGTGTCGCGGATTGGCGCACGGCATAGTGCGCATCCTCCAGCGGCAAGATCTGTTTACCCTGAACCTCATGCAAACCCAGTTTCGACGGTTTCGAACCAGCGGGTGGCAAGGACTTTTGCTGATAACGGCTCAGGTCGGCATCCCAATAGCGGGTTTGCCCGTTGTCGAGTTTGACCGGCTTGAAACGGTCGATGAACGCGACCACTTCTTTGGGCAGCACTTTGCGAAATTCACCCACGGCAATCGCACCGCCGACGGCAAACATGCCCAGTTGCAGCAGCGAGTCCACGGTGCCGATCAGATGCTGGATCGCCTCGGCGGTCTGCCCTTGCGCCCACTCGACGATGCCTTCAAACACTTCGTCGAGAAACTGATACGCCATGTACGCCATCATCATTTCGCCCAGCACGGGTACGAACGGCGCGATGACGAACGCCGCGGCCTGGAGGATGGCCGAGGCAATGTCGACGAAGGAATCCCACAGCGCCCAGCGCGCTTTGCTGTCGACGCTGGCCGTCGCGACGGCAATGACCCGCGCATCATTGAGGATCTTGTTCATTTTGCTCTCGTACAGGTGTTGCCAGAGGTCCGTACTGATCAGCGTCGAATTCAATTGCAGGTCGGGCCTTTCGAACGGTTCGTCGCGCCAGACCGGTTCTGAGCTGCCGTACACAGGGTCGTGCCACTTGATTCGCCCAAGCCGCACGTTGAGGCCGGCGAAAAAAGTGCCGCGGTGTTCGTGATTGATGAAGCGACTGAAGAACATCTGGTAATCGCTGGCGCGCAACTGCCGGGTCAGTTCCTTTTCGAAGTCGGCGGAGGAGGCGTATTCCTTGACCGGATGCAATGGATCGTCCGGCACGTAGGCAATCACCCGTGCCGTCTTGCCGGATGTATCGGCGTCATCAGCCACCGGGCCGAACACGATCGGGCCGGTGAGCGGTGCGGACATCATGGTCAAGCCATGGCACAACAGACGCTGTCCATTGATGCGCAGATGCGGCACGCCGTCGATCAGTGCATTGAGGCTGCGGTAGTAAGTGGCGCTGATGTCGCCGCTGATGCGCGCGAATTGCAGGGCGGTCTTGAGTGCGGCCTTCTGGCTTTTGTCGATGGCGGTGTGCAGGGCCGCGCCTTTCTCGGTGTCGGTGATGCCCAGGTGATCGTCCAGATAGGTCTTGTACTGCGCACCAATGTCCAGCTCCCGGCACATTGCGGTGAAGGCGGCGATGCTCATTTTTGCCTTGACCCAGGGCTGCGTGTCGAACTGCCCGCTCGCCGAGGGTTCGGTGATAAACGTCGACAGGTCTTCGAAGGCGTCCTCGCCGGTCTCCTTTTCTTCAAAGTTATGCAGCGCCGCGTCCAGCAGCGACAGCGTCCAGGTGCGGGCGCCGGTCTTGATCGCAAACAGCCCCGTTGTTTGCGCAACATACAGGCGCAGGAACGTTGACTTGACGTCCAGATCGAGATCGAAGCGGGCCTTGATCTCGGCCTTGAGCAGCGGTTCGGCGAAGGCCTTGACGTCGCGAAATTGCGACAGCAACTGGTCGACATCGTTTTGCACGGTCCAGTGCTCTACGCCCAGTGTGGTCAGTTGCGCAAGCCCGGTCGCCGAAGCTGACTGCAGCTTGGGCGGGAGGGCCGGCTGGGACTCTTTCAGGGCAAGACGTCGGGGCGTCGACGCCTTGTGCAGCCAGGCGGGCAGGCTGGCCTGCCAATGCAGATAGTGGCTGTCAGGCTGGAGCCCGTTGGGTGCGTCGAGGCTCGATTGAACTCGTTCGATTGATGGCATGGGCCAGTCCTTGGCGTTGGGAAAGCATCCAGCAAATCAAAATGTTGCCGCGCCCGTGCGGTACATATGTATGCCAGTGCCGCGCCCGCCAATTGATATCTTCCAAAGCCTGCCGCAAACCGGCGACGGCAGTTTAAACTGCGCCTTTGCGACGCTATATGTCGCATTGCCGTAAACCCGGGAAAATCCGGGGTTTGCGCTATAACAAGTTGTCGCTTGGCGACAAGGCCGGGCCGAAAACTGTCCTTACAATCCCCCCATCGCTCGCCAGTTTCAGGCGGGTGGCCCTCATCAGGAGACTCCGATGTCCGTTGAGCACGCTGCGGTACAACGCGCCGATTTCGACCAGGTAATGGTTCCCAACTACGCGCCTGCCGCTTTCATTCCGGTGCGTGGCGCCGGGTCCCGGGTCTGGGATCAGGCCGGCCGCGAGCTGATCGACTTCGCTGGCGGGATTGCCGTCAACGTACTGGGCCATGCGCACCCGGCGCTGGTCGGCGCACTGACCGAACAGGCGAACAAGCTGTGGCACGTGTCCAACGTGTTCACCAATGAGCCGGCCCTGCGCCTGGCGCATAAGCTGATCGATGCCACATTCGCCGAGCGCGTGTTCTTCTGCAACTCGGGCGCTGAAGCCAACGAGGCCGCGTTCAAGCTGGCCCGTCGCGTCGCGTTCGACCGTTTCGGCACTGAAAAATACGAGATCATCGCCGCGCTCAACAGCTTCCACGGCCGCACCCTGTTCACCGTCAATGTCGGTGGCCAGTCGAAGTATTCCGACGGTTTCGGCCCGAAAATCACCGGCATCACCCACGTTCCCTACAACGACCTGGCCGCGCTGAAAGCGGCGGTGTCCGAGAAGACCTGCGCGGTCGTGCTCGAGCCGATCCAGGGCGAGGGCGGCGTACTGCCGGCCGAGCTGGCCTACCTGCAAGGTGCCCGCGAACTGTGTGACGCGAACGACGCGCTGCTGGTGTTCGATGAAGTGCAGACCGGCATGGGCCGCAGCGGCAAGCTGTTCGCCTATCAGCATTACGGCGTGACCCCGGACATCCTGACCAGCGCCAAGAGCCTGGGCGGCGGTTTCCCGATCGCGGCGATGCTGACCACCGAAGCGCTGGCCAAACATCTGGTGGTCGGTACCCACGGCACCACCTACGGCGGCAACCCGCTGGCGTGCGCGGTGGCTGAAGCGGTCATCGACGTGATCAACACCCCTGAAGTGTTGAACGGCGTGAACGCCAAGCACGACAAGTTCAAGACCCGCTTGCAACAGATCGGCGAGAAGTACGGCCTGTTCACTCAGGTCCGTGGCCTCGGCCTGCTGATCGGCTGCGTGCTGAGCGAAGCCTGGAAAGGCAAGGCCAAGGAAATCTTCAACGCCGCCGAACAGGAAGGCCTGATGATTCTGCAAGCCGGTCCGGACGTGATCCGTTTCGCCCCGAGCCTGGTGGTCGAAGACGCCGATATCGATGCAGGTCTCGACCGCTTCGAGCGTGCCGCGGCAAAACTGACGCAAGCCTGATAGACCCTTCGGCGCTTGAGGATTTTCAGGTGCCGAACCCAATTTTTGATACCGGTCAGTTTCGACTGTCGAAGTGAGCCCTGTGGCGAGGGGATTTATCCCCGCTGGGGCGCGAAGCACCCCCAAAAAAAGGGGCCGCTACGCAGCCCAGCGGGGATAAATCCCCTCACCACAAAGGCTCACTCCTACAAGGTCCGGTGTTTTTTCTGTGATTTTTTTGAAGAGAAAAGGAGTGACACCATGCTGGTGATGCGCCCCGCGCAAATGGCTGATCTGGGCGAGGTACAGCGTCTGGCTGCGGACAGCCCGATTGGTGTCACTTCCTTGCCGGATGACGTGGAACGTCTGAGCGACAAGATCGCCGCGAGCGAAGCGTCGTTCGCCGCCGAAGTGAGCTTCAACGGTGAAGAGAGCTATTTCTTTGTCTTGGAAGACACGGCCACCGGCAAGCTGGTCGGGTGCTCGGCCATTGTCGCTTCGGCCGGTTATTCGGAGCCGTTTTACAGCTTCCGTAACGAGACCTTCGTTCACGCCTCTCGCGAGCTGAAGATTCACAACAAGATCCACGTGCTCTCGCAGTGCCACGACTTGACCGGCAACAGCTTGCTGACCAGTTTCTACGTGCAGCGCGAACTGGTCGGATCGCCCTGGGCCGAGCTCAATTCCCGTGGCCGTCTGCTGTTCGTTGCCAGCCACCCGGAGCGTTTTGCCGATTCGGTGGTGACCGAGATCGTCGGTTACAGCGACGAGAATGGCGACTCGCCGTTCTGGGACGCCATCGGGCGTAACTTCTTCGACCTCAACTACGCCGAAGCCGAGCGCCTGTGCGGGCTGAAAAGCCGCACGTTTCTCGCCGAGCTGATGCCGCATTACCCGATCTACGTGCCGCTGCTGCCGGACTCCGCGCAAGAAGCGATGGGTCAGGTGCACCCGCGTGCGCAGATCACCTTCGACATCCTGATGCGCGAAGGCTTCGAGACTGATCACTACATCGACATCTTCGATGGTGGCCCGACCCTGCACGCACGGGTTTCCGGGATCCGCTCGATCGCCCAGAGCCGCGTGGTGCCGGTGAAGATCGGCGAGCCGGTCAAAGGTGCCGGGCGCCAGTATCTGGTAGCGAACGCGCAGTTGCAGGATTACCGCGCGGTGTTGCTGGAGCTGGATTACGCGCCGGGCAAACCGGTGACTCTGGATCTGCAAGCGGCCGAAGCCCTGGGCGTCGGTGAAGGTGCCAGCGTGCGCCTGGTGGCGGTTTAACGCCTTAGCGAGTTTCACGGGTGGCGCGAGCGGCCCGTTTGAGGAGATAGCATGATTGTTCGTCCCGTACGCAGCAGCGATTTATCCGCGCTGATCGACCTGGCCCGCAGCACCGGCACCGGCCTGACTACCTTGCCGGCCAACGAAGAGCGCCTGACTCACCGGGTCGGCTGGGCCGAGAAGACCTTTCGCGGCGAAGCCGGGCGTGGCGATGCGGACTACCTGTTCGTGCTCGAAGATGACAACGGTCGTGTGGTGGGGATTTCCGCCATTGCCGGCGCGGTCGGTCTGCGTGAGCCGTGGTACAACTTCCGCGTTGGCCTGACCGTCAGTGCTTCGCAGGAGCTGAACATCTACCGCGAGATTCCGACGCTGTTTCTGGCCAACGACCTGACCGGCAATTCCGAGCTGTGCTCGCTGTTCCTGCACGCCGATTACCGCAATGGCCTGAACGGGCGCATGTTGTCCAAGGCGCGCATGCTGTTCATCGCCGAGTTCCCTGAACTGTTCGGCAACAAGATCATCGCCGAGATGCGCGGTGTGTCCGATGACGCCGGGCGTTCGCCGTTCTGGGAGAGCCTCGGTCGGCACTTCTTCAAGATGGAGTTCAGCCAGGCCGACTACCTGACCGGCGTTGGCAACAAAGCGTTCATCGCCGAACTGATGCCGAAATTTCCGCTGTACACCTGCTTCCTTTCGCCGGATGCGCGCAACGTCATTGGCCAGGTGCACCCGGACACCGAGCCGGCACTGGCGATGCTCAAGAGCGAAGGTTTCAGCTATCAGGGTTACGTCGATATCTTCGACGCAGGTCCGGCCATCGAATGCGAAACCAGCAAGATCCGCGCAGTGCGTGACAGCGAAGCGCTGGTGCTGGCGGTGGGCACGCCGGGCGATGACGCCACGCCGTTCATCATCCACAACCGCAAGCGCGAAGATTGCCGCATCACCGCAGCGCCTGCGCGTCTGGCTGCCGGCACGCTGGTGGTCGATCCGCAGACCGCCAAACGCCTTCAACTCAACGCCGGCGATCAAGTGCGCGCCGTGGCGTTGTCCGCAGCACGGGAGTCGAAATAATGAACTCGCTATACATCGCAGGTGAGTGGCTGGCCGGTCAGGGCGAAGCCTTTCAATCGCTGAATCCGGTGACTCAGCAAGTGCTGTGGTCGGGTGAGGGCGCTACGGACGCGCAGGTCGAGTCGGCGGTGCAGGCTGCCCGTCAGGCGTTTCCGGGCTGGGCCCGTCGTACGCTGGACGAGCGCATCAGCGTGCTTGAGGCCTTCGCCGCGTCGCTGAAACACCACGCTGACGAGCTGGCTCGCACCATCGGTGAAGAAACCGGCAAGCCGTTGTGGGAATCCGCGACTGAAGTGACCAGCATGGTCAACAAGATTGCTATCTCGGTGCAGAGCTACCGCGAGCGTACCGGCGAGAAGAGCGGTCCATTGGGCGATGCCACTGCTGTGTTGCGGCACAAGCCGCACGGTGTGGTCGCGGTGTTCGGCCCTTACAACTTCCCCGGTCACCTCCCTAACGGTCATATCGTCCCGGCGCTGTTGGCCGGTAACAGCGTGCTGTTCAAGCCCAGCGAACTGACGCCGAAAGTCGCCGAGCTGACGGTCAAGTGCTGGATCGAAGCCGGTCTGCCGGCAGGCGTGTTGAACCTCCTGCAAGGCGCGCGCGAAACCGGCATTGCGCTGGCGGCGAACCCGGGCATCGACGGCCTGTTTTTCACCGGTTCCAGCCGTACCGGCAATCATCTGCACCAGCAATTCGCCGGGCGTCCGGACAAGATTCTTGCCCTGGAAATGGGCGGCAACAACCCGCTAGTGGTCGATCAGGTCGCTGATCTGGACGCCGCGGTGTACACGATCATTCAGTCGGCATTCATTTCCGCCGGCCAGCGCTGCACCTGTGCGCGCCGTCTGCTGGTGCCGCAGGGCGCGTGGGGCGACAGCCTGCTCAAGCGTCTGGTGGAAGTCAGTGCAACGATTGAGGTCGGTGCATTCGATCAACAACCGGCGCCGTTCATGGGCTCGGTGATTTCCCTCGGCGCGGCGAAAGCGCTGATGGATGCTCAGGAACAACTGCTGGCCAACGGCGCGGTGTCGCTGTTGGCGATGACGCAGCCGCAGGCGCAGTCGGCGTTGCTGACGCCGGGCATTCTCGATGTGAGCGCTGTGGCCGAGCGTCCGGACGAAGAACTGTTCGGGCCGTTGCTGCAAGTGATTCGGTACGTGGATTTCGCCGCCGCGATCACTGAAGCCAACAACACCGCTTACGGGCTCGCCGCAGGTTTGCTCTCGGATTCCGAAGCGCGCTATCAGCAGTTCTGGCTGGAAAGCCGTGCCGGCATCGTCAACTGGAACAAACAACTGACCGGCGCCGCGAGCAGCGCGCCGTTCGGTGGCGTCGGTGCCTCGGGCAACCATCGCGCCAGCGCCTACTACGCGGCGGATTACTGCGCCTACCCGGTGGCGTCGCTGGAAACGCCGAGCCTGGTGTTGCCATCTGCACTCACGCCAGGCGTGAAAATGGCGTAACGGCCGATCGCGAGCAGGCTCACTCCTACAGTGGAATGCATTTCCCTGTAGGAGTGAGCCTGCTCGCGATAGCCGCGACGCGGTCTGACTGAATTGTTACCTGAAGCCTATAACAACAGATTCTCGTGGAGCCTCGCTGATGAAATCCTATGAAGTCAATTTTGACGGTCTAGTGGGGCCGACCCATAACTACGGTGGTCTGTCCTACGGCAACGTCGCCTCGCAGAGCAACAGCCAGCAATCGTCGAACCCGAAGGAAGCGGCGCTGCAAGGCCTGGCGAAAATGAAAGCGCTGATGGACATGGGCTTTCAGCAAGGCGTGCTGGCGCCGCAGGAACGTCCCGACGTGGCCGCGCTGCGCCGTCTGGGCTTCAGTGGCACTGATGCGCAAGTGATCGAGCGCGCTGCCAAAGAAGCCATGCCGCTGCTGGTCGCCAGTTGCTCGGCGTCGAGCATGTGGGTAGCCAACGCCGCCACAGTCAGCCCGAGTGCCGACACAGCCGACGGTCGCGTGCACTTCACCGCCGCCAACCTCAACTGCAAATACCACCGCAGCATCGAGCACCCGACCACCAGCCGCGTGCTCGGTGCAATGTTCGCCAATCAGCAGCACTTCGCCCATCACGCCGCATTGCCGGCGGTGGCCCAGTTCGGCGACGAGGGCGCGGCCAACCACACGCGTTTCTGCCGTGAGTATGGCGAGGCGGGCGTCGAGTTCTTCGTGTTCGGCCGTAGCGCGTTCGACAACCGTTTCCCGGCACCGCAGAAATACCCGGCGCGCCAGACCCTCGAAGCCTCGCAAGCCGTGGCGCGTTTGCACGGTCTGCGTGACGAAGGCGTGGTCTACGCGCAGCAGAACCCCGATGTGATCGATCAGGGCGTGTTCCACAACGACGTGATCGCCGTGGGCAACGGTGAAGTGCTGTTCTATCACGAGGACGCGTTCCTTGAGACCGACAAGATGCTCGCCGAGCTGCAAGGCAAGCTCGCCAAGGTCGGCGGTAACTTCCAGTCGGTGTGCGTGCCACGTTCGGCGGTCACCGTCGATGACGCGGTGCGTTCCTACCTGTTCAACAGCCAATTGCTGTCGCGTCCTGACGGTTCGATGCTGCTGATCGTGCCGCAAGAGTGCCAGGCCAACGAACGTGTATGGGCTTACCTGCAAAGCCTGACCAGCTCCGGCGGCCTGATTCGCGAGGTGAAAGTCTTCGATCTCAAGCAAAGCATGCAGAACGGCGGTGGCCCGGCGTGTCTGCGTCTGCGCGTGGCGCTGAATGAAACCGAACTGGCGGCGGTCAATCCAGGGGTTATCATGACCGCCCCGTTGTACGGTTCGTTGACCGCATGGGTTGAAAAGCACTACCGCGACCGCCTGAGCGAAACCGATCTGACGGATCCGCAGTTGCTGCTTGAATGCCGGACGGCATTGGATGAACTGACGCAAATCCTTAAACTGGGCGCGGTTTATCCTTTCCAGATCAATTGATGGCCGGCGCGTCGCCTGAACGCGACGCGCGGCGTGTCACCCCAAGAGAGTAAAAACATGAGCGATTCCCTGCAGCTGATCCTTGAAGACACCGACGGCACGCAACTGCAAACCTCGTGCACCCGCGTCGCGGTCATGTGGCAAGGCAAAGAGCTGTGGATCCAGCAGGATGGCCGCGGCCAGTTGCTGATCGGCGTGGACGTCGAGGAAGGTGACGACGAGTACGCCAACCTGCTGCTGCGCCCATTGGCGACTAATCTGGTAAGTCTGCAACTGGAAATGGAACCGGCTGACCTCGGCGCTGACGAGGATCATGTACACGGCCCGGATTGCAACCACGACCACTAAGGAAACCGCTCTATGCTCGCCCTCGGCAAACTGCTTGAACTGACCCTCGCCGGCCGCGAACCGGCGGAGAAGACTCAACTGACTGTCGAAGGCGTGCGCATGCGCTGGTTGAGCGAAGGGGCGTTGGAAGTCCGGCCCCCGGAAGCGCGCGACAATGGCCTGGACCTGCTGCTGTCGGCAGGCATCCACGGCAATGAAACCGCACCGATCGAGTTACTCGATCGACTGCTGCACGACATCGCACGCGGTGATCTGAAGCCGCGCGCACGCATTCTGTTTCTATTCGGCAACCCGGAAGCGATTCGCAAGGGCGAGCGTTTCGTCGAGCAGGACGTCAATCGGCTGTTCAACGGCCGTCATGAACAAAGCAGTGGTTCGGAAGCTTTACGCGCCTGTGAACTGGAGCGTCTGGCAGCGAGTTTTTTCAGCAAGCCTGATCGCCAGCGTTTGCACTACGACCTGCACACAGCGATTCGCGGCTCGAAGATCGAGCAGTTCGCCTTGTACCCATGGAAGGAAGGGCGTCAGCATTCCCGCCGCGAACTGGCGCGCCTGCGCGCGGCCGGCATGGAGGCGGTGCTGTTGCAGAACAAACCGTCGATCGTGTTCAGTTCCTACACGTATGACAAGCTCGATGCCGAAGCTTTCACTCTGGAACTGGGCAAGGCGCGACCGTTCGGGCAGAACGACGGCGTCAACGTCTCGCTGCTGGAAACCCGGCTGAAGCAGATCATCGAAGGCACCGAGCCGGAGACTGAAGAAGGCTTGGACGGCTTGCAGCTGTTCAGCGTCGCGCGGGAAATCATCAAACACAGTGATGCGTTCCGCCTGAACCTGCCGGCGGACATCCAGAACTTCTCCGAGCTGGACGTCGGTTACGTGCTGGCCGAAGACATCGCCAACACCCGCTGGGTCATTGAAGAGCAGGGCGCGCGGATTATCTTCCCCAACCCCAAGGTCAAGAACGGCTTGCGCGCTGGCATCCTGATTGTCCCGAGCACGGACGAAAACCTCGCCTGAGCCAATCTTGGCCTGGAAAATACCCAATGTGGGAGCGGGCTTGCTCGCGAAAGCGGTCTATCAGCACCTCATGTGCTGACTGATACACCGCCTTCGCGAGCAAGCCCGCTCCCACATTTTCGTTCGATGTCGGTCGTTACACCGCTACAGCACGCGGCTCGGTTCGGCGCAATGCACGGATCTTCTGCAGCGTATCGGCGCAAGTCCGCGCCGCTTCCTGACCCTTGTGCACAAAGTGCTCGAAGAAGAACTTCTGATGCTCTTCACCCGCATGGAAGTGATGCGGGGTCAGCGATACCGAGAACACTGGCACTTCGGTTTCAAGCTGCACCTGCATCAGGCCGCTGACCACCGATTGGGCGACGAACTCGTGGCGGTAGATGCCGCCGTCGACGACCAGGGCTGCCGCGACGATGCCGGCGTAACGGCCGGTCTTGGCCAGCAGTTTGGCGTGCAACGGCATTTCAAAGGCGCCGCCGACTTCGAAGAAGTCGATGTCCGATTGTTGATAACCCTGCACGAGCATTTCGGCGACGAAGCCTTTGCGGCTCTGGTCGACGATTTCCTTGTGCCAGCAGGCCTGGATGAACGCGACGCGCTCGCCCTGAGGGTGTTTGCTTTTGCTGTCGATAGCGGTGGGTTGCATGTTCTGACTCCTGTTTGTGTGAAAAACAGGGCGTTATGAATCGAAAGGGATTCAAGGGTACGAGCGCACGCACGAATGCCCGCGGACGGCCCTTTGGCGTCAATCCCGTTCTCTCTTCATCCGGACTATGACCGTCGGCCCCGGAATCACACCGGGTCTGCTGACCTTGCCGCCGTTCACCGACCAATGCCGGGTGCGTCGCCAAGCGCTCGCGGGCTATGCGCATTGCGCGCAATTACCGCCGGTGGGGAATTGCACCCCGCCCTGAGAACGTGTTTGCCGCCCATAAGCCGGGCGGCGGCAAGTTTGTAACACATATTTTCCAGCCGTGCACACAACCTGTGGGAGCGAGCCTGCTCGCGAAAGCGGCTTCACATCCAACGAATATGCTGACTGTTACTCCGCTTTCGCGAGCAGGCTCGCTCCCACATGGATTGTGCTTTTTCTGAGGACGGTGATTTTTCCTCGTTGAAGGCTTGATTAATCCGCCCGATGACCGCAGTAATCCCACTTCACAAAGGGATTCCCCCTGCTGACCAGAGGCCAGGTTCATGAGCGTTATCGATCTTCGCAGCGACACCGTTACCCAACCGACTCCCGCCATGCTCGATGCCATGACCGCAGCGGACACCGGTGACGACGTTTACGGCGAAGATCCGACGGTCAATCGTCTGGAGGCCGAATTGGCCAAGCGTCTGGGTTTCGCTGCCGCACTGTTCGTGCCGACCGGAACCATGAGCAACCTGCTGGGCTTGATGGCGCACTGTGAACGCGGCGACGAATACATCGTCGGTCAGCAGGCCCACACCTATAAGTACGAGGGGGGCGGCGCGGCGGTGCTCGGTTCGATTCAGCCGCAGCCGCTGGAGGTACAAGCTGACGGCTCGCTGGATCTGGATCAGGTGGCGGCAGCGATCAAACCCGATGATTTCCATTTCGCCCGCAGCCGCCTGCTGGCACTGGAAAACACCATGCAAGGCAAGGTGCTGCCGCTGGACTATCTGGCGCGTGCCCGACGGTTCACCCAGGATCATGGCCTGCAATTGCACCTGGACGGCGCGCGGTTGTACAACGCGGCGGTCAAGCTCGGTGTCGATGCGCGGGAGATCACCCAGTATTTCGACTCGGTGTCGGTGTGCCTGTCCAAAGGCCTTGGTGCCCCGGTCGGTTCGGTGTTGTGTGGCTCAGTCGAACTGATCGGCAAGGCGCGCCGGTTGCGCAAAATGGTCGGCGGCGGCATGCGTCAGGCCGGGTTGCTCGCGGCGGCGGGCTTGTACGCGCTGGATCACCATGTCGAGCGTCTGGCCGACGACCACGCTAATGCCCAGCGCTTGGCCGATGGTCTGCGTGAGGCCGGTTTCGTCGTCGAACCCGTGCAAACCAACATGGTTTATGTGCAAATGGGCGACAAGGCCGAAGCGCTCAAGGCCTTTGCCGGCGAACGCGGAATCAAGCTCAGCGCCGCTGCGCGTTTGCGCATGGTCACGCACATGGACGTCAAGCGCGCGCAAATCGAGCAAGTGATCGCGACATTTATCGAGTTTTCGCGCCAGTGACAGCGTCAGCCGTCCAATTGAGCGTTTCTATCGTATAAACACGCTGTACCCCGCGCGCAGGGCCGATATAATGCGGCCCTTTGCCGTCGCTTCGTCTGTAGACGTTTCGAACAGGCCTTTGGCCGCAGCCTCCGTGGAAGAACCTAATGAAAAGCGCAGAAATCCGTGAAGCCTTCCTTCGCTTCTTCGAAGAGCAAGGCCACACCCGTGTAGCCTCCAGCTCTTTGATTCCGGGCAACGACCCCACCCTGCTGTTCACCAACGCGGGGATGAACCAGTTCAAGGACTGCTTCCTGGGCCAGGAAAAACGTGCATACACCCGTGCCACCAGCAGCCAGAAATGCGTGCGTGCCGGCGGCAAGAACAGTGACCTGGAAAACGTCGGTTATACCGCGCGTCACCACACGTTCTTCGAAATGCTCGGTAACTTCAGCTTCGGCGACTATTTCAAGCACGACGCGATTACCTTCGCCTGGACCTTCCTTACTGGCGTGCTGAAGCTGCCAAAGGAAAAACTCTGGGTCACTGTCTACGCCACTGACGACGAAGCGTATGACATCTGGACGCAAAAGATTGGCGTCCCGGCCGAGCGCATGATTCGCATCGGCGACAACAAGGGCGCGCCTTACGCATCCGACAACTTCTGGACCATGGGCGATACCGGCCCGTGCGGCCCGTGCACCGAGATTTTCTACGATCACGGCGACCACATCTGGGGCGGCCCGCCGGGCTCGCCGGAAGAAGACGGCGACCGTTACATCGAAATCTGGAACAACGTGTTCATGCAGTTCAACCGCACCGCCGATGGCGTGTTGCATCCGTTGCCAGCGCCGTCGGTGGACACCGGCATGGGCCTGGAGCGGATCAGTGCGGTGATGCAGCACGTCAACTCCAACTACGACATCGACCTGTTCAAGAATCTGCTGAAGGCTTCGGCTGAAGCGATCGGCTGCGAAAACGGCGATCAGTCTTCCTTGAAAGTGGTGTCCGATCACATCCGTTCCTGCGGTTTCCTCATTGCCGACGGCGTGCTGCCGTCCAACGAAGGTCGCGGTTACGTGCTGCGCCGGATCATTCGTCGCGCCTGCCGTCATGGCAACAAACTGGGCGCCACCGGCAGCTTCTTCTACAAGATCGTCGCGGCGCTGGTCGCGGAGATGGGCGAAGCTTTCCCGGAGCTGAAAAAGCAGCAGAGCAACATCGAGCGCGTGCTCAAGGCCGAAGAAGAGCAGTTCTCCAAGACACTGGAACACGGCCTGAAAATCCTCGAACAGGATCTGGCCGAGCTCAAAGGCACCGTGGTGCCGGGCGATGTGGTGTTCAAACTCTACGACACCTACGGGTTCCCGATGGACCTGACCGCCGACATCGCCCGCGAACGCGGCCTGACCGTCGACGAAGTTGGTTTTGAGCGCGAGATGGAAGCCCAGCGTGTTCGCGCGCGTTCGGCCAGCTCGTTCGGTCTGGACTACAACACCCTGGTCAAGGTTGATGTCGCCACCGAATTCACCGGTTACGCGGCCACCAGCGGTTCGGCGAAAATCGTCGCCATCTATAAGGATGGCCAGTCGGTAGACGTTCTGAGCGAAGGCCAGGAGGGCGTGATCGTCCTTAACCAGACTCCGTTCTACGCCGAATCTGGCGGTCAGATCGGCGACTGCGGTTTCATTCAGGCCGGCAACAGCCGTTTCGACGTGCGCGATACCACCAAGACCGGCGGCGCGTTCCTGCACCACGGCGTGCTGGCTTCGGGCAGCCTGATCATTGGCGCGCCGGTGGAAACCCATGTCGATGCCGAAGTGCGTCACGCCACCGCGCTGAACCACTCGGCCACCCACTTGCTGCATGCAGCCTTGCGCCAGGTGCTGGGCGAACACGTGCAGCAGAAAGGTTCGCTGGTCGACAGTCAGCGCCTGCGTTTCGACTTCAGTCACTTCGAAGCGATCAAGCCGGAACAGATCAAGCAACTGGAAGACATCGTCAACGCCGAGATCCGCAAGAACTCCGCGGTTGAAACCGAAGAAACCGACATCGAGACCGCGAAGAACAAAGGCGCGATGGCGCTGTTCGGCGAGAAGTACGGCGACAGCGTGCGCGTGCTGAGCATGGGCGGCGATTTCTCCGTCGAGCTGTGCGGCGGTATCCACGCCAACCGTACCGGCGACATCGGCCTGCTGAAAATCATCAGCGAAGGCGGTGTGGCCTCGGGCGTGCGCCGTATCGAGGCGGTCACCGGGGCGCAAGCACTGGCCTACTTGAACGCTGCCGAAGAACAACTCAAGGAAGCGGCCAGCCTGGTCAAGGGTAGCCGCGACAACCTGATCGACAAGCTCTCGGCCGTGCTGGAGCGCAACCGTCTGCTGGAGAAACAACTCGAGCAGTTGCAAGCCAAGGCAGCCAGCGCTGCGGGCGACGATCTGTCGGCCTCGGCGGTGGACGTCAAGGATGTGAAGGTGCTGGCCGCCCGTCTGGATGGTCAGGATGGCAAGGCGCTGCTGGCGCTGGTCGATCAGCTGAAAAACAAACTCGGCCGCGCAGTGATCCTGCTCGGCAGTGTCCATGAGGAAAAGGTCGTACTGGTTGCAGGCGTAACCAAGGACCTGACTGGCCAACTCAAAGCCGGTGATTTGATGAAACAGGCTGCTGCGGCAGTGGGCGGGAAGGGCGGTGGTCGTCCGGACATGGCGCAAGGTGGCGGGATTGACGCCGCCGCGCTGGATGGCGCGCTGGCGCTGACCGTTCCATTCGTCGAGCAGGGTTTATAAGACGGCCCGCCGGGTCCGCAGTCTAGTGGCGGATCCGGCGGCTGTTCGAAAGATTATTGGGCGCCCTTCATGGGCAGAGGCGGCTTTGAAATGGCTTTGATCGTACAGAAATTTGGAGGCACCTCGGTCGGCACTGTCGAGAGAATCGAGCAGGTCGCCGACAAGGTTAAGAAATTCCGCGATGCCGGCGATGACCTGGTGGTTGTGCTGTCTGCAATGAGCGGCGAAACCAACCGTCTGATCGATCTGGCCAAGCAAATCAGTGGCGAGGCGCAACCGGTTCCACGTGAACTGGACGTGATCGTTTCCACCGGTGAGCAGGTGACGATTGCCCTGTTGGCCATGGCGCTGATCAAGCGCGGTGTGCCGGCGGTGTCGTACACCGGTAATCAGGTGCGGATCCTGACGGACAGTGCCCACAATAAAGCGCGTATCCTGCAGATTGATGACCAGAAAATTCGGGGTGATCTGAAAGCCGGACGCGTGGTGGTTGTCGCTGGTTTCCAGGGCGTCGACGAGCACGGCAATATCACCACCCTCGGGCGTGGCGGTTCCGATACGACAGGTGTGGCGCTGGCCGCAGCACTGAAGGCAGATGAATGCCAGATCTACACCGACGTCGATGGTGTCTACACCACCGACCCGCGTGTCGTGCCGGTCGCTCAGCGTCTGGACAAGATCACCTTCGAAGAGATGCTGGAAATGGCCAGCCTCGGTTCCAAGGTCTTGCAAATTCGCGCTGTGGAATTCGCCGGCAAGTACAACGTTCCGCTGCGCGTACTGCACAGCTTCAAGGAGGGTCCGGGCACCCTCATTACTATTGATGAAGAGGAAACCATGGAACAGCCGATCATTTCCGGCATCGCTTTCAATCGCGATGAAGCCAAGCTGACCATCCGTGGCGTGCCAGACACCCCGGGCGTGGCGTTCAAGATTCTCGGCCCGATCAGTGCCGCGAACATCGAAGTCGACATGATCGTGCAGAACGTCGCGCACGATAACACCACCGACTTCACCTTCACTGTGCACCGCAACGACTACCAGGCCGCACAGACCGTGCTGGAAAACACCGCTCGCGAGATCGGTGCCCGGGAAGTGGTAGGCGATACCAAGATTGCCAAGGTCTCGATCGTCGGTGTCGGCATGCGTTCCCACGCAGGCGTGGCCAGCCGTATGTTCGAATCCCTGGCCAAGGAAAGCATCAACATCCAGATGATCTCGACCTCGGAAATCAAGGTGTCCGTGGTGATTGAAGAGAAATACCTGGAACTGGCCGTGCGCGCCCTGCACACGGCTTTCGAACTGGATGCTCCGGCCCGCCAGGGCGAGTAATTCCAATTCTGTGAAGGGCGCGGTCTGACCGCGCCCTTTATTTTTTGAATGGCGCGAGCCCCTGAACTGTTCTTTTGCTCGCGCTGGTCAATACTCAGGCATGTAGGGCTACGATCGCTCCGGTTGTAGGTCGGGTGCCTTTTTTTTGCAGACTGTTGTCCCTGAACTGAAATGCATTAGGAGAAAGGTATGCTGATTCTGACTCGTCGGTGCGCAGAAAGCCTGATTATCGGTGATGGCGAAATCACCGTGACCGTGCTCGGCGTTAAAGGAAACCAAGTGCGTATCGGCGTCAACGCCCCGAAAGAGGTTGCCGTGCACCGTGAGGAAATTTACCTGCGTATAAAGAAAGAGAAGGACGAAGAACCAAGCCATTAATTTTTATCGATTTTTATGTTTGCAAACGGGGAAGAAGCTGGTTAATATACGCCCCGTGTTGCGGAGAGCTGGCCGAGTGGCCGAAGGCGCTCCCCTGCTAAGGGAGTACACCTCAAAAGGGTGTCGGGGGTTCGAATCCCCCGTTCTCCGCCATTATTTGCTTAGTACGTCGTAATCTGGCTTTTTCTGTAAGTTGTTGAAATTATTAGAAAAAGTGGTTGGCATAGAGATTAGACGGCCTATAATGCGCGGCAACAAATGCACTCGTAGCTCAGCTGGATAGAGTACTCGGCTACGAACCGAGCGGTCACAGGTTCGAATCCTGTCGAGTGCACCATTTAAAGTTAGTTGCAGCGATGTAAATAACTGGCTTCAACCAGCGGTGATCTGGTCTAAAAACACACAATGCACTCGTAGCTCAGCTGGATAGAGTACTCGGCTACGAACCGAGCGGTCACAGGTTCGAATCCTGTCGAGTGCACCATTTAAGAGTTGGTTGCAGCAATGCAGGTAGCTCGGCTTCATCCAGTTGTGGTCTGGGCTAAAAACACAAATGCACTCGTAGCTCAGCTGGATAGAGTACTCGGCTACGAACCGAGCGGTCACAGGTTCGAATCCTGTCGAGTGCACCATATACCGAAAAGCCCGCGTTTAACGCGGGCTTTTTGCTGTCCGGGATTTGGCTTTTCCTTTCACACAGCCTCTTTCATCAAAATCAATTTGAGCACTGCGGCCTCGCTTGAGGTCGTAACGATAGCTTGTGGTTGATGTGCGCGTATTGATCTTGTCCGGCTTGCCCAGCGCACTTTCGACGTCCCGCTGGCTCATGCCGGCAATGACCTGCCGGTTGATGATCGCTTCACGCCGCTGGCTGCTATCGATCAGGTTTCCACATTTATGTTCGGCGCCGCCGATGATGCCCGGTTCGCGCCCCCTGTCTTTCATGCCTGTCACGGCTTCGTGATTGAACTCCGGCATGATCGCGACCCAGCCGGGTGAATAGGAATGAACCTCCTGAAGAGAAAGCTGCTCGCCGGCTGCGCAGCTCATCGAAGTAAAGGTGACGCTGCCGTCAGGCGCTTGGCAACGATGAAGTGTAGTGGCTTTGGAAAGCGTGGTGTGGAGAAGGGCGGTCAATAGAATAAGTGCTGATTTTGATGGCATTCGATGTCCTCCTTGACGATCTACGCTCAAGGGTAGTCGCTACTTTTTCCATTGCCGGTGTGTTTTCTTTTCAGGATGAGTCGTCGCATTTGCACGGATCAGGAAGGCGCTCAGGTTTGTTGTGCAAGCGCTTGTTTCAGCCGTGATTTTTTAACGTTTTAAACCGTCAGGCGTGTATCATTGCGCCCGTCAGCCCCGCCGGGGCTTGTGGAAAACTTCCATGGACTTACCCAGTAGATATTCAGTACCCCGTTTTACCAATCATGAATTGACTGATTGATCCTTCCGGCGTGCCCCGCTGCTGGGAGTGGAGTTCGCCTATGTCCGAAATCGAAGTAAAGAAAACACAGGAAAGCCTGCAGGATCGCCTGGCTCAAGTCGTTGAGCTGCTGCAGCGTCAGCGTGTTGTTGAAGACCTGACTCATCGCCAGGAAGGCCCGCATCACGACCGGGTCGAAAACCTGGTCCACCGGCAAAATCTCGTCGAGTTGCAGCGCAAGCTCGACGATTTGCACTCCGCCGACGTCGCCTACATTCTCGAAGCCTTACCGCTGGACGATCGCCTGACGCTCTGGCAACTGGTCAAGGCTGACCGCGACGGCGACATTCTGCTTGAAGTATCCGATTCCGTTCGGGAAACACTGATCGCCGACATGGACGATCACGAGCTCCTGGCTGCGGCCAAGGACATGGATGCCGACGAACTCGCTGACCTGGCCTCCGAGCTGCCGCGAGACGTCGTCCATGAGCTGATGGAAAGCCTGGACAATCAGCAGCGCGAGCGTGTCCGCTCGGCACTCTCCTACGACGAGGATCAGGTCGGTGCGCTGATGGACTTCGAGATGGTGACTATCCGTGAGGATGTCAGCCTCGAGGTGGTGCTGCGTTACCTGCGTCGTCTCAAAGAACTGCCGGGGCACACCGACAAATTGTTTGTGGTCGACTACGACGGCGTGCTCAAAGGCGTTCTGCCGATCAAGCGTTTGCTGGTCAACGATCCGGACAAGCAGGTCGCCGAAGTAATGGCCAGCGATCCGGTGAGTTTCCATCCTGACGAAGACGCCTACGACGCCGCGCAAGCGTTCGAGCGTTATGACTTGATCTCGGCCCCGGTGGTCGACAAGAACGGCAAGCTGATCGGCCGTCTGACCATCGACGAAATGGTCGACCTGATTCGTGAGGAGAGCGAAAGCGAAGTCCTCAACATGGCGGGTCTGCGTGAAGAGGAAGACATTTTCGCGTCGGTGTGGAAATCCCTGCGCAACCGTTGGGCCTGGCTGGCAGTCAACTTGATCACGGCATTTGTCGCCTCTCGGGTGATCGGTCTGTTCGAAGGCTCGATCGAGAAGCTGGTGGCGCTCGCCGCGCTGATGCCCATCGTGGCGGGTATCGGTGGCAACTCGGGTAACCAGACGATCACCATGATCGTGCGCGCAATGGCGCTCGATCAGGTCAGCACCGGCAATACGTCGCGCTTGATGCGCAAGGAGCTGGCGGTCGGCTTGATCAATGGTCTGGTCTGGGGCGGAGTGATTGGTGTCGTCGCCTATCTGCTGTACGGCAGCTGGTCGTTGGGCGTGGTGATGACTGCGGCGATGACGCTCAACCTGTTGCTGGCGGCGCTGATGGGTGTGTTGATCCCGATGACCTTGGCGAAGATGGGGCGCGATCCGGCCATGGGCGCCAGTGTGATGATCACCGCGATGACCGACAGTGGCGGCTTCTTTATCTTCCTGGGCCTGGCGACAATCTTCCTGCTCTGACTTGCCGCAATGAAAAAGCCCGTCAACACGACGGGCTTTTTTGTGCCCATTCGATTGGTGGTGATTACCTGTGGCGAGGGGATTGTGGTCTGCGCGCCAAATCGCAGGCAAAAAAAAGCCAGCAATCATGCTGGCTTTGAGGTGTTCGGTACAGCTCAGGACGCGTCTGCGGCCATTTCGGCGTCGTGGGCGATCAAGGACACCAATGCATTTTGCTGACGGTGAGACAGCTGACGGAAACGTTGCAGCAGCTCGCGCTCGTGCAACGACAGCTCCGGGCTGTCCAGGCGCATGCTCAGCTCTTCGCCCAGTGCGCCTTCCTGAATAAGACTCTGCTCAAGGCGCGCAATGATTTCGGAGTTCATGCTGCGATGGTGATTGCGAGCCACTTCGGCAATGCGCTCACGCATTCCGTCTGGCAGACGTACGACAAACTTGTCAGCCGTACGGCTGGAATAAATTGCCTGTTTCATTGGGCGCATATATTTAACCGGTTAGTTCAGGGGAGCGGTTCTCGGAATTGGCCGCAGGATGTGTGGTAGGACAAGCATCCGCGCCAAATGGTTCAACCTGAATTGTTAAGAGGCGCGCATCATGCCTCAAAATTGCCAGATCATTGGCGTCAATTCTGTGACAAATATTGAGCTGGGTAAAGGCGTAATGCCAGCACCAATCATCAGAAATGCGGACTGGTTTGAAAGTTTCGCTGAGTCCGTGTCGCTGATCGCTTCCTGCTGCACATCAATGGATGCCCAAAGGCGCCAGAACGTGCATGCTATGCGGCCTTCTGTCCTGTCTGTTCACTTGTACAGGATAGTGGCAATTTGCCGATTTACTAGGGCGAACACGCGTCAGAGGGCGTTTTCAGGATGGATGGCAAGGTTATTTATCTGATGGGGCCTTCTGGTTCAGGCAAAGACAGCCTGATTGACGCGGCGCGTGAGCCACTGGGGGCGTTGGGTTGCCAAGTGATGCGCCGGGTCATTACCCGATCAGCGGAGTCGGTGGGCGAAGAGGCGGTTGGGGTGAGCCCGGAAGAGTTTCTGCGCCGTCAGGATGCGGGTGAATTTTCTCTGGCCTGGGAAGCCAACGGCCTGTCTTATGGTATTCCGGTAGAAATGGATGAACGGTTAAAAAGCGGCTGCCACGTGTTAGTCAACGGCTCACGCGCACACCTGCGGCTGGCGATGGAACGTTATCCGACCCTTGTGCCAATTCTGCTGACTGTCAGGGATGAAGTGTTACGTGAGCGCCTGCTTCGGCGTGGCCGCGAGACCCCTGAGCAAATCGATGCGCGGCTGGCGCGCAATGCGCTGTTCAGGGACCGCAGAGCAACGGATACACCGGTGCATTTGATTGATAATTCCGGCGATCTGGCAGACGCCGTCAAGCAGTTGCTGGACTTGATCCGGCTTAGCGCAGGACCGGATCGAACTTGATTTTGCGCCCGGCCACCAGCGCCAGCACGAACAACACCGCAAACACGCCGCAGCCAACCAGCGGCAAGGTGATTTCGGTGTCCTCGAACAGCGCAAAATGCATGACGCCACTCAATAAGGCGAGGATCAGAAATCCTGCGGCTGATTTGGACATGCTGTACTCCTGAAGATGTTTCAAAAAACCAGACGTTCGGTCGTTTGTGTCGAGGCGTGCTCGGACTCGCTGACCACTTGAGCGGTTGAGTTGCCCTGATCGCTCAATACCGCCCACTGCGGCGCCTTCTGCACCTGTAAATAATGCGGCACGCGCTTGGCCAGAGGCTCGGTTGTCTCGGGAACAAAATGAAAGCCCAGCAGAATCGCCAGAGCAATTGCGTTGGCAAGCAAGAGGCTAGTGTTCATGAGCGCAGCTCCGATGTTCTTTTATAAGAACAGGCAAAGCAGCCGTCGTGCCAACAGTCTAACTGCTCTGAACTCCTTTAAAAACAAGCATTTGAGAGGGTTTTCAGCCGGCGTCGGGTTGCAATCTGCATTGATGGCCTTCTGCGGCAGTGCAAATTGCACGGTAAATCTTCCCGCAGGATTGCAGGGCGCCTGCCTACACTTAAAAAGCCCTACGGACGACATGACAAAATCAGGCCCTGCCGTTAACATGCACGCCGTCTGTCGCGCCACGTTCCATGCGCGCTGCGCCCGTGTCTCAGTAGCTCAATTGGATAGAGCATCCCCCTCCTAAGGGGAAGGTTGGCAGTTCGAACCTGCCCTGGGACACCAATCAAATCAATGTGTTAGGTCGTTTCGCCCGGCCCACTTTTTTCTTGCGGGTGCGCCATGGGTGCAACCGCAGTCAAGGATGGTGGGTATGAGCGAACAGTTAGACCAGATTATCGATGAGCTCAACGCTATCAACGAAGCGTTGAAAACCGCGATCTCCACCGCTGCGCCCTTGAATGTCAGCGGTGGTAATTGGTCGTTTCCCGGTATTTCGAAAGGTGAGCTCAGCAACAGAGTAACCGCTTTGCGCGGCCTAGTAGCCGACGCTGAGGAGCCTGGCGAAGGATCTGAAAAATACCTGACAAGCGTCGTTGAACGCCTTGAGTTCCTCAAAAACCACACTGTCCCCCAGTTGGCTTCTAATCCAGGTCAAGCGGTACCGGCGTTTCTCATCACGTTGGAAGCAAT
This sequence comes from Pseudomonas hamedanensis, assembly GCF_014268595.2. Classification (NCBI taxonomy): domain Bacteria; kingdom Pseudomonadati; phylum Pseudomonadota; class Gammaproteobacteria; order Pseudomonadales; family Pseudomonadaceae; genus Pseudomonas; species Pseudomonas hamedanensis. The sequence continues at coordinate 5,033,729 of NZ_CP077091.1, read as the reverse complement.
TGAAAAAGGGCTTTCTCCTATCTTCACCGATTCAAAAGCTCTAGCCCTTAAGAACTCCCAAGCAGTGAAGAAAGCGGCAAACCAGGTCCGGTCTTTGGAGACAAAGCTGCGCGCGCTCACGCCGCGAACCACCACCTTGGATGAAATGGTCAGCCGCATTGAGAAAGCATACGAAGCCGCGGATCAGCTTCCCACTGATCTCGAAAGTCTTGCCGAAGCAAAAAGTTCTGTAGGGGAGCTACTAGACCAAGCCGCCGCTGAAAAAGGCGAGATTGCCGAACTTCTCAAGGCAATCCGGGCTCATGAGGAAGACTTACGATCCAAGTCGCAGGAAGCTGATGAGGTGCTACAAAAATGTGTGTCAGCGTACTCATCGGCTACAAGTCTCGGGCTCTCTGCTGCCTTTTCAGAGCGTTCGAAGTCCCTGGATTACTCCATGTGGGGATGGGTGATCGGTTTGATTGCTGCTCTACTGGTTGGTGGTTTTGCGGGTTCCATCCAGCTGCACAATCTCGCCAGGGAGTTGTATAACCCCGAAGCTCAAAGTATGAGCATCGGCATCAACCTTGTTCTTTCGATCCTGTCGGTAGGCGGGCCCGTTTGGTTTGCTTGGCTCTCTACGAAGCAGATTGGGCAGCGCTTTCGGCTTTCAGAGGACTACGCTTTCAAGGCGTCGATCTCTCGTGCATACGAGGGATATCGAAGAGAGGCTGCTCGGATTGATGAGGACTTGGAGAGGCAGCTACTCGGTTCAGCACTGGCTAGGTTGGATGAGCAGCCACTTCGACTGGTTGAAAGCAATAGCTTTGGTAGCCCATGGCATGAATTGCTATCTTCTGAACTGGTGAAAGATGCAGTGCGTACAGTGCCTGGCTTTGTGGAGAAGATGACCTCTATGGCTTCATCCGCTTTGCAACGAAAGGGGGCAGCCCATCAGCCGCCAACCCCTAGCCCTACAGTCGCTGCAAATGATATGGCATCTGAACGTACGGAAGAAAAGGCTTAGAGGTTGCGGATTCTCAGCAATGTAGTGGTTGAGCAGTTAGCGTGCCTGGCTGTAGCGCGAATACCAAGACCAGCAGCGAGCAGCTCGTTGACCCTCTTGTGCAGGCTCTCATCGACTGGGCGGCCCTGGTATTTTCCCGCCGCCTGGGCTTTCTGGATGCCTTGTGCCTGGCGCTCGCGGCGCTGCTCGTAATCCTTGCGCGCAATCGCGGCCATCATTTCCACCAGCATCGAATTGATCGCGCCCAGCATCCGGCCGGTGAATTCGTCACCCTTGGTGTCCTGCATTCCCTGATGGCTGGTCGGGAGGTCGAGCGCGACGATGCGCAAGCCCTTCGAGTCGATCACAGCCTTAAGCTTCTGCCAATCCTCCACAGGAAGGCGCGAGAGGCGATCTATCGACTCCACCAGCAAGACGTCCCCCTTGCGCGCGTCTTTGAGTAGGTGCAGCAGCTCAAGCCGATCTGCCGAAGCACCACTGCGTTCTCCAGGTACACACTCGCAATTACCTTGTTATGGTCTGTGGCGAATTGCTCGAGCGATCCCCGGGCGCGGCCGGCGTCCTACTCTTCAGTCGATGCTCGAAGGTATGCGCGTATGAACATGGTGTGCTGTCCATATCAGTTAAGGTGTTCTATTAATGCTGTTGCACTATGGGTGTAACTTATCAAGCGGAGTGCGTAAATAAACGTGAATTTGCGCGTATCAGCTCAGGCATACCCTAGCGATTCGCCCAATGTGCCAGTACATTGCCTTATAGCTTGGCATCATGAGGGTAGATCCGGGATTTGGCTCGACTATTCACTTAATAAGGGGAACGCACTTGACCGACGGCATACAAGACATCATGGACGGGATCGATAAGCTGGAGGCCTATCGGGAAAAGTCCAATAAAAAACTAGAGGCGGCGCGGAAATTAAAAGAGGCCGCGGAGTATGTGGCAAAGTCGTTCTGCGGCTCATGGATGGGGTATCACTCTCGAATTTATTACCTCGATTTGCAAGCTCCACCACCAGGGGAGCATTTTGATGCGCAGTGGGGGTTTCAAGATGCTTATAGCAACAAGACTTCTGGCCAGTGGCGGGAGTACGCATTTGATGACGTTGTAGACACTGTGAAAGGCCTCGCCGGAAATCCCGACATGAGTGCTGCCGAAAGCTTTAGTAAAAAAGGGGAGGAGCTTTTCAATGAGGTCAAACGGGACGCCGAATTGGCCATTAGACTTTTTTCCAAAAATGGAGATTCTTACGGGCAGACTCTGCTCAATGAGCTAGAAAAGTTCTCCCCGCTCAGTGAGGGTGTATTTGTAGACTTGCTAAGACCGAAAGGGGCGCGCTTGGTCGGAGACGTGCTCGCAATGTCTCAAGGGACGCAGAAGCCTCCCCATGTAAAGGTCTTCATAGACGCAGTCGTGTTACTTGAGCCCGCTGCAGCGATGGAAAGGCTCATTCCTTTTTTGAGAAAGGCTTATTCGTATATGCACCGATCGGCAAAAAAAGACGTGCGCTCGAGTCTTGTTGGAACGAACGTATTCATTGGACATGGTCGATCTCACGTATGGCGCGATCTTAAGGACTTCGTCACGGAAAGACTTAGGTTGCCGTTTGATGAGTTCAATCGCGTTCCAGTGGCTGGCATTACTAACATAGCGCGATTGTCAGAAATGTTGGATTCAGCTGCGGTCGCCTTCATAGTGATGACAGCGGAAGACGAGCAGATGGACGGTAAAATGGAGGCCCGGACTAACGTAATCCACGAAGTAGGCCTCTTCCAAGGGCGCCTAGGATTCACCAAGGCAATCGTTTTATTAGAGGAAGGTTGCGAAGAGTTTTCTAACATACAAGGATTGGGACAAATTCGCTTTCCTAAGGGTGATATTAGGGCCAAATTTGAAGAAATTCGTTTGGTGTTGGAGCGAGAGAAGATTCTAGAGTCGTAAGCTGAGTCGGAAATGCCTCACTGCGGTATTTCCTACGAAACGGTCGTTTAAATCGAGCTGGGACGGATATCGGTGCCGTTCTGCGTGCCTGATATACGGTATTTTTGCACTTCGCCGGCTGAGACGTCAGTCGCGGTCTCTTTAACCGGCTGGCCGATCTGCATTGCGCACAGGCCACTACCGTCATCATCACCGCCGATGCCGACGATATGTCTACCTGGCTTGATGTGGAATTTTACCACCTCTCCAGTATCCAGGCGGGCCGCTCTCTTCCCAACGATGAGCAGGGTAGCGAAGCAACCACCAGATGCCCAGAATTCATTGTCACGACTGACAACAAGCGTCGCACCGCCTGGCGTCTCAGTCTGATAGTGGTATCGTGGACCTCATATTTCTGGCCAGTTATCTGCAGGACGCCAGCAGCTTGGCGGTGAGCTTCTCTTTCAATTTGTTCCCATGGGTGCATCGTGGGTGCAAAAAGAACTATACGGCCTCGTTTTCCCGGACACAACCGGACGTTAAGCCCAATAAATACGGGGTTTACCTAGTGGTTGTGATCGCTTGGATAGCCCTCCTAATGGGAAGGTTGCAGGTTCGAACCCCGCCTGGGACACCATCCATTCCACACCCGAAAGCCCCGTCGCCATCACTGGCGACGGGGCTTTTTGCATGGCGCGCAGGCGACGAACTGCTGTGGCGGATCGCCAGATCTGTGCCTTACTTTTTCGCTCGCGGGAGAGGAGAGCCAATGATGCGACGTCGCGGTGCCCAGTATTGGTTGTGGACCAACAGCCGTTTAGCGCTGCACAGCCATGAAGAAGTTTTGAACAACGGCTGGCAGATCGAAGTGCAGGTGCGTGTCAGTCCCGCTGGCGTGACGCAGGTGTTTGTCGGCGTTTACACGCAGGAGGGGCGGGCGCTCGCTGAGGAGTTTCACGATCGCGGCGACGAGGTGTGCTGTGCGCTGTCATTGCGCTGGGGCGCCCAGCGCGCGCGTGAGATCGTGCTCGATCACCAGGTATTTGTCGCGCCGCACCGCACGCAGTGTGTTCTCAGCACCGTGGTGACCGATCCGCTGCTGCTGGCGCTGCGTCGGATGGACATGAACGAAGGCGAGCGCCTGAAGCTCAAGGCGGCTGATGCCTGGTCGGAATACCTTGAGGCCAAGGCGGCCGTGCTGGCGCTGATGCGGCGTACGCGCATCGATCCCGATGTCTGGGCCGACAGCAAGGCGCGTCTGCAGCAGGCGATCGATCGTCGGGTCTGCATTCAACGCGCCTATCTGCGTTGAGCGTCGTTACAGCAACTGCGAGCGGCGCAGGGCGTCGATGGCCTCTATCAGGTCGTCGTAGGCCACCGGTTTGCCCAAGTGCTGATTGAACCCGGCTTCGCGGGATTTCTGCACATCGCTTTGGGTGCCGTAGCCTGTCAGGGCGATGGCCGGGACGTTTTTCACCATTGGTAATTTGCGCAGCGCGTCCATCAGCTCATAGCCGCTCATCACCGGCATGCCCAGGTCGGAAATGATCAGGTCGAATCGGGTGTTTTCGGCGGCTTTCAAGGCTGCCACCGGATGATCGAACGCCGTGACCGTGGCGTCTTCCATTTCCAGCAGCATTTTCAGGGTGTCGAGTACTTGCGGCGAATCATCCACCAGCAGGATCTTGAGGCCGTCGAGCTTGCCGGATGCCGGTTCGATCTGCGGTGCCTCGGCGGTTTCGATGTTCTGCGCCAACGGCAGGCACACGGTGAAGGTGCAGCCGGCGCCCAGTCCCGGCGAGCTCACCAGAACCGTGCCGTGTTGCGCCTCGGTCAGTTGCCGCACCAATGACAAACCGATGCCAAGCCCTTGGCGCTGATGATGGGTGTGTTGCTTCTCCGCCTGTCCGAACAGGTCGAAAACATGTTCGAGATTGTCGGCCGCGATGCCGACGCCGTTGTCCTTGATCGCCAGTTTTGCCATGTGCCCGGCCTTGCTGGCGATCAGTTCGATGCGCCCGGTCGGGGGGGTGAACTTCAGCGCGTTGTTCATCAGGTTCCAGATGATCTGTTCCACCCGGGTCGGGTCGGCATGGATGATCAGCGGCTCTGTCGGCAATTGCAGCTCGACTCGGGTGGCGTGCTGCTCGTTCAACACCACAGTATGAATGTCGCGCAGCACGGCGCTGAGATCGACGTGGGTCATTTGCAGTTTGAGCTTGCCGGTGCGCACACGCGCCACGTCGAGCAAATCATCGATGATCCGTGCCTGGCTGTTGACTGCGTCACAGATGGTATTGACGGCCTTGGTCGCCGGCCCAGCCGTGCGAATCATCGGCAGGCGACGCAACAGCTCGGCGTTGAGCTGAATCAGATTCAATGGATGCTTGAGTTCGTGGGACATCACCGCGAAGAATTCATCGCGCAGGGAAATGCTGTTGCGCGTCTGCAACAGCTCCTTGTTCTGCTCGTCCTGCTGACGTTTGTGCCCGGTCAGGTCGCGGGCGATCTTGACGTAGCCTTGCAGGTAATCGCCACTGAGCAGGGTGACTTCGCCGCTGCAGAAGAAGCGGCTGCCATCCTTGCGCTGATGCCAGCGCTCGTCTTCGGCGCGCCCTTGCGCCCGGGCTGTAGACAGCTCGCATTCAGGCATGCCGGCGGCGCGGTCTTCAGAGGTGAAAATGAAATCGTAAAACGCGCCTTCGGCCTCGGCCTTGCTGTAGCCGAAAATCAGTTCGGCGCCTTTGTTCCAGCTGGTAATCACGCCTAATTCGTCAAGAATGATGATCGCGTAATCGCGGGTGCTCTCGGCCACCAGGCGCATGCGCTCTTCGCCCAGGCGCAGTTCTTCCTCGGCGGCGCGGCGTTTGGTGATGTCGATGAAGGTCAGCACGGTGCCATCGATATGGTCTTCGCTGGAGCGATACGGCAGCAGGCGGGCGATGTACCAGCGGTTATCAGTGCTGTTGACCTCGCGTTCGATCATGCTCAGCGACTCGAACACCTGCGCCGCGTCTTCGGCCAGGTTGGCGTAGTTGAGCCGATGTGTGATATCGAGTAGCGAGCGTCCGGTGTCCACCGGCAGCATGCTGAAAATATCCGTGGCCCGCGGGGTGAACCACTTGATGCGCATGCTGCGGTCGACGAACACCGTGGCGATGTCGGTAGAGGCAATCAGGTTGGTCAGGTAATCGTTGATCTTGTCGGTTTCTTCGACCTTCGTCTTGAGCTCGTAATTGACCGTCAGCAGCTCTTCATTGATCGATTGCAGCTCTTCCTTGCTGGTTTCCAGCTCTTCGGTGGCCGAGCGCAACTCTTCGTTGATCGCCTGCATTTCTTCGTTGGAGGCCTTGAGCTCTTCGCTGGAAACCTCCGATTGTTCGATGGTGTCTTGCAGATGCAGCTTGGTGCGTTGCAGTTCGCGTTCCAGGTTCGACAGCACCTGGCTTTCGGTTTGCAGCAGCGTGGTGGAGGCGAATTCGTCGGGGTCGATTTCGGTTTCTTCGAAAATCACCAGCACGCATTCGCTGTCGGACTCTTCGTCCTTGTACGGCTGCGCGATCAGATCGACGCGGAACTGGCGGTCTTCACGCTTGAGTATCACCTCGCGCGAGCGCACGGTGAGGTTGCTCTGTTGCACCTGAAACAGCGTGGTGCGAATTTCCAGGCGCAGTTCCGGCAGGATCAGCGTCAGTACGTTGCGCGACAATTCACCGCCGACATGGCGCAGAAAACGCCCGGCGCTTTCGCTCATGTGCAGGATATCGGCGTTGCTGTCGACAATGATGCTCGGCGGCGCCGAACGTTCGATGGCGCGTCGATGAATGTCGGCGAAGGACAGCTTGGGTTGTTCGCTCGGCTTGGTCTGCGCAGGCGTCACGCTGTTGCGCACGTAACCGCCGCGGGGCATGGTCGGGGTGCGGCGGCTGTTCGGCGTACCGGTCCTGGCGCGGAAGATACGATTACGTTTGTCCACCGGGGCGAACAGTTCATGGCAGGCGTCAGCGCTTTCCGAGGTGCCGAGAAACAGAAAGCCACCCGGTCGCAGGGCAAAGTGAAACAATTGCAGGATTTCGCGCTGGACTTCGCGATCCAGATAGATCAGCAGATTGCGACAGCTAATCAGGTCGATCTGCGAGAAGGGCGGATCGGATAACAGGCTGTGTTTGGCGAACAGGACTTTTTCGCGGATTTCCTTACGGATCCGGTAATGCTCATCGTCCTTGACGAAATAATGCCGCAAGCGCGTCGGCGGAACGTCGGTGACAATGGCTTGCGGATACAGGCCGGCACGGCCGACGGCGATCGCGCGTTCATCGATGTCCGTGGCGAAGACTTGCAGGTTGGCCTTGCTGCTTTGCACCTGCAACTGGTCGTCGAGCAGAATCGCCAGGCTATAGGCCTCTTCGCCCGTCGAGCAACCGGCCGACCAGATACGTACTTCCTCCTTGTCATTGGAGTCCGCCACCGCTTGCACCAATTGCGGCAGCACGTCGCGCTCCAGCGCTTCGAAGGCTTCGCGGTCGCGGAAGAAATTGGTCACCCCGATCAGCATGTCGCCGAGCAAGGCCTTGGCTTCATCCGGGGTATTTTGCAGATAGGCATGGTATTGCGAAAGGTCGGCCTGGGCTGTGACCTGCATGCGCCGCTCGATGCGGCGCAGCACGGTCGCACGCTTGTAATGTTTGAAGTCGTGACCGGTGCTGCTGCGCAGGTGGATCAGAATATCGTGCAGACGTTGTTCGGCGAGGGTCGCTTCGTGTTCGTTGGCCGGTTTCAAGGCTTTCAGATCCGGATCGTTGGCGCAGGGCAATTTAATGACTTGGGAATTGCGCCACAACTCCATGAGTTTTTGTGGCATGTCGACCACCGGCAACACCAGGTCGGCCATGCGCGTTTCGATGGCGGCGCGCGGCATGCCGTCGAATTCGGCGTCTTCCGGCACTTGCACCAGCGTCACGCCGCCCTGTTCCTTGATCCGCGACAGGCCGACCGCGCCGTCGGAACCGGTGCCCGACAGCACCACGCAGAAAGCCCGTTCACGGTGCACATCGGCGAGGTCGCGGAAGAACAGGTCGATGGCCGTGTGGCGGGCCAGTGGCGAGCCGGCGTCGCTGACGCGTAAATAGCCATCACTCATCGACAAGGACTTCGCTGGGGAAATCACATACACCCGGTTTTTTTCAATCGGCATGGGCTGGGTCACCTGCACCACCGGCATGCGCGTCGATTCCTGGATGATATTGTCGGCAATGCTTTGATGGTCCGGAGACAGATGCAGAATGATTACAAACGCCATGCCGGTGTCTTGGGGCATGTTGTCGAAAAACAGTTTGATCGCCTGCAAGCCGCCCGCAGAGGCGCCGATGCCGACCACCGGGAAATCCAGATGGCTGGGGCTCACGCCTTTGCGCTCAGGCGCTGCACGCGAGGAAGGTGTTTTCGAGGTCATGACTTCGAGCCTTTGACGGCGACACGTCAGGTCGCGAGTGGATCATAAATCGCACGGGTAACTGCGCAGGATAATCCTGTTTGCCGATTTTTTCCTTCCACAGTTTGCTCGGCGCGATTGCCGGCTGTTTCTGGGTGGACCCTGTCGAAGGCAGAAACGCACCAACAATCTTCAAGAGATTGCCCTGAGCGGCCGATAACCCGATCGGTCACTGCAGCGTCGCGCAAAAATGGTTGATAGCGTTTTACCGGCAGCTATCATCTGCGCGCCTGAAATTGCCTTCTCTTCAATTGTCTGGAAATCTTCGATGTCGTCGTATCACCAAAAGCGTTTTCTGATCGTCGATGATTTCTCGGATTTCCGCAGTTCCGTGCGCTCGATGCTGCGTGAACTGGGCGTCAAGGACGTCGACACCGCCGACACCGGCGAGCAGGCGCTGAAGATGTGCTCGCAAAAGTCCTACGATTTCATCCTGCAGGATTTCCATCTCGGCGACGGCAAGAAAAACGGCCAGCAAGTGCTTGAAGACCTGATGTCGGAAAAGCTCATCAGCCATGAAGCGGTGTTCGTCATGGTCACCGCCGAGACCAGTCAGGCGATGGTGCTCAGCGCGTTGGAGCATGAGCCGGATGCGTACCTGACCAAGCCGTTCAACCGTTCCGGCCTGGCCCAGCGGCTGGAGCGTCTGGAGCAACGCAAGACGTTGCTCAAACCGATTTTGCAAGCCCTCGATCGCGGCAAGCCGGCCGAGGTGCTCAATGCCTGTATTGCGCTGTGCAAGCAGGACATCCGTTATTCGCCGCTGTGCCTGCGTTACCGCGCCGATGCGTTGCGCGACATGAATCAGAACGAAGCGCTCGAGCGTCTTTACGACAGCATCATTGCCGACCGTCCGCTGCCTTGGGCCTTCGCCGGGCTGGGCAAATTGCTGTTCAAGCGCGGGCAAGTCGCTCAGGCCAAAGCGGTCTATGAAAAGGCTTTGAAAGTCTTTCCGATGATGCCGGCGCTGTACGACGGCATGGCCGATGTGCTGGTCGCCGAAGGTGACAGCAAAGGCGCGCAACGGGTGCTGGAAGAAGCGATTCGTCTGTCGCCGCTGGCGGTCCGGCGTCAGGCGCTGCTGGGCAAACTGGCGATGGCCAACGAAGATTTCGAAACCGCCTCGCGCGCTTATCGTCAGGCCGTGGCGCAGGGTGCGCAATCACGTTTCAAGGATCCGGAAAGCAATCTGGGCCTGGCCCATGCGCTGATCAGCAAGGGCAGTGACCGTGGCCTCGACACGCGCACACGCCTGGAGATCAACACCACCCTCAGCGCGGTGGCCAAAGAGAACCCGAGCGATCCCGGCCTGCAAATTCGCGCGCGCCTGATGAAGGCCACCAGCCTGCTGCTCAACGATGCCGAAACCGCCGACAAACTCACCGAACAAGCGCTGATGCGCCTCGACGGCATGGAACAGTTCATGAGTCCGGAAGCCGCGTTGCTGGTTGCCAAACAATTGCAAATGCTCGGTCAGGCCGAAGCGGGCACTTCCATGCTCAAAAGCTGCGCGGAGATTTATGGCGACGACCCGGCGGTAATGAAAGACATCGCCAAGCTCACCGATGACCCGACGATTCTCAGCTCCAGCAACGCGGCGGCCGACCTCAACCGACAGGGCGTGCGGGTCTACAAGACCGGCAACCTGGTGGAGGCCCGCGAAGTGTTCCGCAAGGCACTGAAGCTGCAACCGAAGAACATCAGCATCGCGTTGAACATGGCCCAGTCGCTGCTGCACGGTACCGACACGAGCGTGCCGTCGGCAGAGCTGGAAGAATGTCGGGCCTGCCTGAAAACGGTCGGCCTGATGCCCGACACCGACGCGCGGTTTGCGCGTTATCAGAAGCTGAAAAGCAAGGCGTTTGGCGAATGAACCACGACAAGCAGGCGCTGGATTTTTCCACGGTGATTGCCTCCACCGTCCACGACATGAAGAACTCTCTGGCGATGCTGATGCAGGCTCACAGCCAGTGGCTGGCGCGCTTGCCCAAGGAGCTGCGCGAAGGCAGCGAGCAGGGCGTGATCGACTTCGAGTTCGCCCACCTCAACGGCATGCTGGTGCAGTTGCTCGGGCTGTACAAGCTGGGCGTCAACCAGATGCCGCTGCAACCGGCCTATCACGAACTCGATGACTTTATCGAAGCGCAACTGGCGGCGCATCAGGACGTCTTCGCCAGCCGCGGCATCATTGCCACTTACGAAGTCGACCCGTTGAGTCCGCTGGGTTTCTTTGACCGCGAACTGATCGCCTCGGTGCTCGGCAATTGCATCAATAACGCGATCCGCTACGCCCGCGAATCGCTGCTGATTACCGTCAGCGACGAGGCGGGGCAACTGGTGCTGAGCATCAACGACGACGGCGACGGTTATCCGGCCGAGATGCTCGAGCGTCAGGCCGATTACGTACAGGGCATCAATCACAGCAGCGGCAGCACTGGCTTGGGGCTGTATTTCGCCCACCGCATCGCAGCCCTGCATCAGCGCAACGGGGTGGAAGGGCGCACCGAAATCAGCAATGGCGGCCCGTTGGGCGGTGGGGTGTTCAGCCTTTATCTGCCGTGATATCCACCGAGGCAATGTGTTTTTAATTGACACAAGGTCATTGGGAGATAAAGCCGGTCATGTTGCTTATCAAAATCGTCCGGACGTCATAGACGTCACTTTCACTTACTACTGTCACCATTGAGGTGTCTTTTGCCTGCAGGCTGCCTGACAACACGCGGCGCTCCAGTTGTCCTGTTGAAGCGTCCTTAGCAGAATCCTTAAAGGTGTACTCAACCGTGACTTTCTGGCCAACACTGGCGTTTGCCACTTTCTCCTTCATCGTCTCTGTGCTCATGATTTCCGATCTCTCTGATAAAGATTGCAAGTTCAATAACATCGAGTCGTCATGTTCATCGTTCGGGATCAGCTTGACCACTGTCAGATATGACAGGCTTTAATACCGGTTCCGAATTAGCAAGCGAACAATCCGGTCTAACCATGTTCCTCGACTTATGGTTATTTGCGAAGCGGTGACATAGCCAGAAACGACAAGGCCCAGAGCCAGTGAAGCTGCTGAAGACTGCGATCCTTTCTTGAAGATCAAAGTCAAAAGATCGCAGCCTCGTTGCACTCGTCAGCTCCTACAGCTCCCACAGAGTTTCGGATTTTGCTTGACGTTGCTTGATATTCCGAACAGCCGGAGCCTATTTTGTACGGGTCGCCGTTCGCGGCTCGCACAATAACAAGGATTGCGTCATGACAAGCGATGGCCAGGGTTCACTCGCGCAGCGATTGACCGGCATTGATGAGATTGAGTGTGTCACCCCGGATCTGAACGGTGTGCCACGGGGCAAGGTAATGACCGCCGAGGGTTTCCTCGAAGGGCGGCGTTTGCAGCTGGCGCGGGGCGTGCTGCTGCAATGCATCATGGGCGGCTATCCGCCGGCGCGGTTCTACGGCAGCGATGACGGCGATCTGGCGCTGGTGGCCGACCCTGTGCAAGTCCATCGCTTGCCGTGGAGCGACACGCCGCGTGCCCTGGCAATCTGCGATGCCGACGAGTTGGACGGAGGGAGCTCCAGCCTGTCGACCCGAGGGCAGCTCAAAGCGGTCATCGCCCGTTACGCCGCGCGCGGGCTGGCGCCGGTGGTGGCGACGGAGCTGGAGTTTTTCGTTTTTGCGCCCAACACCGATCCGACCCAGCCGTTCCGCCCGCCGGTCGGTCTGGATGGGCGTCGCGAGGACGGCCAGTCGGCGTTCAGCGTCAGTTCCAATAACGGTCTGCGGCCGTTCTTCAGTGAAGTCTATAAATGCATGGCAGCCCTCGGCCTGCCGCGCGACACCTTCATGCACGAAATGGGCGTCAGCCAGTTCGAGATCAATCTGCTGCACGGTGATCCGCTGCTGCTGGCCGACCAGACTTTCCTGTTCAAGCATTTGCTCAAAGAGGTCGCGCTCAAGCACGGCCTGACCGTGGTGTGCATGGCCAAACCGCTGGCGCACACGCCGGGCAGTTCGATGCACATTCACCAGAGCATCGTTGAAATCGCCAGCGGCAGGAATGTCTTCACGGACTCGTACGGCGAGCCGACCGCCATGTTCCGCCATTTCATCGGCGGGCAGCAGGCCGGGCTGGCCGATTTCACCGCACTGTTTGCGCCGAACGTGAACTCCTATCAGCGCCTGTGCCATCCCTATGCATCGCCGAACAATGCGTGTTGGTCCCATGACAATCGCGCCGCCGGCTTGCGTATTCCCGCCAGCTCACCGGTTGCTCGTCGGGTCGAAAACCGTTTGCCGGGTGCCGATGCCAACCCCTACCTGGCCATCGCCGCCAGTCTGGCCGCGGGTTTGCATGGTATCGAACACGCGCTGGAGCCGACCGAGGCGATCCAGGGCGAATTCGCCGTGCCGGACAATCTTGCGCTGCCATGTACCTTGCACGCGGCGCTCGAACGTCTGAAACGTAGCCCATTGGCCGGGGAACTGTTCGGATCAGAGTTCATCGAAGGCTACATCGCTTCGAAGACCATGGAGTTGACCAGCTTCTTTGATGAAATCACTCCCTGGGAGCGCCGTGTGCTGGCCGCCCAGGCCTGACGAACTGTCGCCACCGGACTATCGTTTTGATCGTCCGGTATTTATTGCAAGGAGCCGCTCGGAACGCCGATGCGCCAAATCTGGAAATCCTTTCGAGCGCTGTATTTCGCCTCACTGATGATGTTGATCGGTTCGGGCTTGTTATCCACCTATCTGGCACTGCGCCTGGCCGCTGACAACGTCGACGGCCTGTGGGTCGGTGCGCTGATGGCGGCGAATTATTTCGGCCTGGTGCTGGGCGGCAAGATCGGTCACCGGCTGATCGCCCGGGTCGGGCATATCCGCGCGTATTCGGCGTGTGCCGGGATCGTCGGCGCGGCGGTGCTCGGGCATGGCCTGGTGGACTGGCTGCCGGCGTGGCTGGTGCTGCGGACCATCGTCGGTCTGGGCATGATGTGCCAATACATGGTGATCGAAAGCTGGCTCAACGAGCAGGCGGACGCTAACCAGCGCGGCCTGGTATTCAGCGGCTACATGATTGCCTCGTACCTGGGCCTGGTGCTGGGGCAACTGATTCTGGTCATGCACCCCGGCCTGGGCCTGGAGCTGCTGATGCTGGTCGCCCTGTGTTTTGCGCTGTGCCTGGTGCCCGTGGCCCTGACACGGCGGATTCATCCGGCGCCGCTGCATCCGGCGCCGATGGAGCCGCGCTTCTTTATCAAGCGCGTACCGCAATCACTGAGCACGGTGCTTGGCGCCGGGCTGATCATCGGTTCGTTCTACGGTCTGGCGCCGTTGTATGCCTCCCAGCAGGGGCTGTCGACCGAACAGGTCGGTCTGTTCATGGGTAGCTGCATTTTTGCCGGATTGCTGGTGCAGTGGCCGCTGGGCTGGTTGTCCGACCGCTATGACCGGGCGCTGCTGATTCGCTGCTTCGCCGGGTTTCTGGCGGTCGCGGCACTGCCGCTGGCGATTTTGCCGCAGGTGCCGCTGGAGGTGTTGTTCGTTGTCGGCTTCTTGTGCTCGCTGGTGCAGTTCTGCCTGTATCCACTGGCGGTGGCCTTTTCCAACGACCATGTCGAGGGCGACCGACGCGTGTCGCTGACGGCGATGTTGCTGGTGACTTATGGCGTCGGCGCGAGTATCGGGCCGTTGCTGGCCGGTGTGTTGATGAAGTTTCTCGGCAGTCAGAGCCTGTATGCGTTTTTCAGTTTCTTTGCGCTGGTGCTGGTGTGGCGGATTCGCCCGAAAGCGGTGACCAATCTGCATCAGGTCGACGACGCGCCGCTGCACCATGTGGCGATGCCGGACAGCATGTCGAGTTCGCCGCTGGTGGCCGCGCTTGACCCGCGGGTGGACGAGCAGGTGGTGCAGGAGCAGATGGTGCAGGACCCGACGCCTTCAAGCTCTGAGCCGGAACCCGCCGCGCAACCTGAATCGGTGGACGAAGATGATTTGACTAGCCGCGATGACAAACCTGCGCCGGATATCAGTGGCGCCAGACCCTGAGGTTTGCGGCTCTAACTGTGGCGAGGGAGCTTGCTCCCGCTGGACTGCGTAGCAGGCCCTGCTTTTGCGCAAGAAAAGGTGCCGCTTCGCGCCCCAGCGGGAGCAAGCTCTCTCGCCACAGAAGCTTTTCAGGCATGAAAAAAGGGCAGTCCTGCGAGGGACTGCCCTTTTTTGTTGGTCGCTGCGACTCACATGTCGTCTTTGTCGAACCGGCGCGCTTCACGCTGCAACTGATAGACGAAGCGCTCAACGTTGCGCGCAGCCTGACCACTGATGTTGTGGAAACGCAGGCCGGCGAAGGTGATGTTGAGTTTTTCTTCGAAATGCAGGTAACGCAGCTCGACGGAGATGGGTTGGTTGCCGAACAGCGGCGGGGCGATCAGGCGATCGTAGACCTGGCCCAGTTGCAGGCGGTCAGTGATGTCGCCTTCGAAACGAAACTTGCAACCGGTCGCGGAAATATCCAGCAGCTTGCCATGGAGAGGGGTCTTGAGCTTTTCGCCGCCCAGTTCAACGCTGACCAGATCGGTCAGTTTCAACGCTGCGCGAAAGGCATTGCGCCGCTGGTGGTAGACCACTTCGGTGGGCAGTGCGCCGGTGTAGAAACGGTCACCGTCTGACTCTTCGATATTCAGCGTGCCGGTGCATTCCCAGGCGATGCGCACACCGTCGTGAAAACCTTCGACCTTGAACGGCTCGCCGGCCTGCAGAAAGCGTTCGCCGTCACGCGGGATCATCTCATCGAGCGCGATCGAGGCGGTGTCACGGTCAACCTTGATCAAGTAACTCTGAAAGCGCTGGCTGCGCTCGTGGAAGGTGATGATCAGCGGATCATGGCTGTCTTGCAGCTGGCGCAGGTTGCTGGAGATTTCCAGTGGCGTGGTGAGCACCTTCGGAGGCTGCGGAGCATCATCCGCGCTTAGGGTGTTGGACACGGTTCTTCAATCTCCAGACAAAATAAGACTACGACTGGCCAGTATTTTGCCAGTATGTTTCGCAGGTTGATAGTGCGTGGCCACCGAATGGCTCATGCCTGGCTGAGCGTACGCGGCTTGATCGGCTTGGCGAAGGTTCCGCTGGCGTCATACAGCGCTGGCGGCTCGCCGCCGGTGAGGATTTTCAGTTGGTTGGCCGTGGAGGCCTGCTGGATCTGGATCGACTGGCCATTTTTGACGTTGGCCGCCTGGCACTGCGCGATCAGAGCGGTCAGTGCGTCGCCTTGCTTGAGCAACTGTTCGCCAAGGCTTGACTGGCTGGCCAGTTGCGCAAGACCTGTGCGATCCGTCGGCAGGTTGAGGCTGGCGAGGATTTCGCTGCGCTTGCGGCCATGCTGTTCAAGCAGAATGATCAAGGCCTGTTTGGTCGCCAGAATTTCTTCCAGCAGCGGCATGTCACGACCGTGCAAAGCGAGGGACTCGGTTTGCAGCAACTCCAGCAATTGTTGCGCTGGAGCAAAGTCGTCGTTGATCAATTGCAATAAATTAGTGTCGTGCATGGCTGGCCTTGGGGTTTAAGCGTCCAAAAGCCTGGCGCCGGCAAAAGCCTAGCGCTGGGCTTCGAAGTTGAGCAGTTTGCTGGCTACACGGTTGCTGTCGACTTTATAGCTGCCATCGGCAATCGCGGCTTTCAACTCGGCCACACGGGCTTTATCGACAGCAGGCTGATCGCGCAGCTTGTCAGTGACCTTCTGCAACTGTTGAGCCTCATTGCTGAGGTGTACCGATTCCCCGCTTTTTGCGGTACTGGCCGTTTCGGCCTGGGTATTCAGCGGCGCGGAGGGGCTGTTTTCAGCGCTTTCCTTGGCGTTGCTGGTACGTGTATTGCCGGTAAGTGGCGAGGAACTGTTCAAACGGTTGAAATCGATAACCATGATAAAAAACCTCTGGGAATTTGGACGCTTGCCATGTTTTCGGCTATCCCCTGGAAAACTTTAGGCACATTTATGCAATGAGCCTTGCCTGCGCCGGCGCGTGTTCTGCTGCGGCACAGTTTAGGGAACAGCCGGGGTCAGCGCCAGTTTTCTACATTGCCACTTCCACTTGGCCGGGCGCGGTGACTTGCGCCTTGATGACCCGCTGGGAGTTGAGGTTTTTCACCCGGATCTGTTCTTTCAGGCCGCCGTTGGCCAGCGCTTCGCCGGGCATCCGCACGGCCAATGTGCCGCTGCGGGCGGTAATGACGACTTGATCACCCTTGCGGATGACTTCGGCCTGTTCGAGATGGACCAGCGTAATCACCTGATCGGCGACCGTTGGTCGGGTCAATTTTTGTCCGATCGCTTCGTCCACCGACGTCAAAAAACCTTGATTGATCACGCTGACGTCGCGCTCGCGCAGGGTGACATCCTGCGGCTCGATAATCCCGGCGCGCTTGAGCGGGCGGGTGGTGGTGACAATCTCGCGAAACAGGCGGACTTGAGCGGGCACGAACACGGTCCAGGGCGAACTGCCTTCGCAGCGAACCTTGACGGTGACGCGGCCCAGAGGGCGTGCCGGACTCTCCAGGGACGCTGTCAATTCCTTGTCGCACATGGGCATGCGCAGCCGCGGATCGAGCTGGTTGACTTCGATTTCGTAGCGGCCTTCGGTTTGACTGGTAGCCAGATAGTCTTCTACGGTGAATTCAAGAAAGCCCTGAGTCACGCCGATAAGCATATCAGGCAAGGTAACCGCATCAGCATTGGCAGGACTGCCGGCAAATACGCAAAAAACGGCGGACACCGCGCAAAGCCCTTTGCAAAGGGAGGATGTCAGGCGTCGGGAAAATGTCGTTTGAGCGTTCATACAGGTTAAAAAGCAAGCGCCGTGCCGTTTAGCAATAAATGTGCGTCGCAACAACACTTGGCGTTGGTGTAGGAGTCTGGGCATGGCTGGTGTAATGGATTCGGTGAACCAGCGCACGCAACTGGTAGGGCAGAATCGCCTGGAGCTGTTGTTGTTCCGTCTCGACGGCCAGCAGCTCTACGGGATCAACGTGTTCAAGGTTCGGGAAGTGCTGCAATGCCCGTCACTGACGTTGATGCCCAAATCCAGTCCTGTCGTGTGCGGGGTGGCGAATATTCGGGGGGCGACCATTCCGATTCTGGATCTGGCGATGGCGACTGGCTCCGGTGCGTTGAAAGACAAGAAAAATCCGTTCGTGATCATCACGGAGTACAACACCAAGACCCAGGGTTTCCTGGTCCGCTCGGTGGAGCGCATCGTCAACATGAACTGGGAAGAGATCCATCCACCACCCAAGGGCACGGGGCGCGATCATTACCTGACCGCTGTGACCCGGGTGGACAACCAGTTAGTCGAAATCATCGACGTCGAGAAGGTGCTGGCCGAAGTCGCGCCGACGCCGGAAGCGATCTCGGTGGGCGTGGTCGACGTCGAGACCCAGACCAAGGCGTTGTCACTGCGGGTGCTGACGGTCGATGACTCGTCGGTGGCGCGCAAGCAGGTCACGCGTTGCCTGCAGACGATCGGTGTCGAAGTGGTGGCGCTGAACGACGGCAAGCAGGCGCTGGATTACCTGCGCAAGCTGGTCGATGAAGGCAAGAAGCCGGAAGAAGAGTTCCTGATGATGATTTCCGACATCGAGATGCCGGAGATGGACGGGTACACCCTGACGGCGGAAATCCGCGGCGACGCACGCATGCAAAAACTTCATATCATCCTGCATACTTCGTTGTCGGGGGTATTCAATCAGGCGATGGTCAAGAAAGTCGGTGCTGATGACTTCCTGGCCAAATTCCGTCCTGATGACCTCGCATCCCGGGTAGTCGACCGGATCAAAGCAGCAGATATCAGCTAGGGGCCTTTTGTCCCTGGCGATCAACACGATTTAAGAGGCGGCATCATTGTCTACGGGTAATTTGGATTTTGAACAGTTCCGGGTCTTCCTGGAAAAAGCCTGTGGCATTCTGCTCGGTGAAAACAAGCAGTACCTGGTCTCGAGCCGTCTCAACAAACTGATGGAGCAGCAAGGCATCAAGTCCCTGGGTGAGCTGGTTCAGCGCATCCAGACCCAGCCGCGCAGCGGTTTGCGCGAGCAGGTGGTCGATGCCATGACGACCAACGAAACCCTGTGGTTTCGTGACACCTATCCGTTTGAAGTCTTGAAGAACAAGGTACTGCCTGAAGCGATCAAGGCCAGCCCCAACCAGCGTCTGCGGATCTGGTCGGCGGCGTGCTCGTCAGGTCAGGAACCCTATTCGCTGTCGATGTCGATCGACGAGTTCGAGCGCAGCAACCTCGGTCAGCTGAAAATGGGTGTGCAGATCGTTGCCACCGATCTGTCCGGCCTCATGCTCAACAACTGCAAGACCGGCGAGTACGACAGCCTGGCGATCGGCCGTGGTCTGTCGCCCGAACGGCTGCAACGCTACTTCGATCCGAAAGGGCCGGGGCGCTGGGTCGTCAAGGCGCCGATCAAGAGCCGCGTGGAGTTTCGCTCGTTCAACCTGCTCGACAGCTACGCGGCGTTGGGCAAGTTCGACATCGTGTTCTGCCGCAACGTGCTGATCTACTTCTCTGCCGAAGTGAAGAAAGACATCCTGTTGCGTATTCACAGCACGTTGAAGCCGGGTGGGTATCTGTTCCTTGGCGCTTCGGAGGCGCTGAACGGTTTGCCGGATCATTACCAGATGGTCCAGTGCAGCCCGGGGATTATTTACCAGGCGAAATAACCGGTTCGCGGCGACACAAAAAACGGCAGTCCTTTTAGGCTGCCGTTTTTTTGCGCCTGAATATTCTCTTCGAAACGCCACTAATCCCCTGTAGGAGTGAGCCTGCTCGCGATTGCGGTCTATCAGACAACACATCAGCGACTGACACACGGCTATCGCGAGCAGGCTCACTCCTACAATGGATCTGTGGTGGGAGGGAGAACGGGGGCAAGCGGCAGAAAAGCGGCATCCGGCGGAAACCGGTTGCCGCTTTTCTGGCATTGCCGCTTTGCCCGTTCGACGCAAAGCCCCGGAATACGGGGCTTTGTCCGTTTGGCACGGCGCTTGCTAAAGCTCAGTTACGAAAAACCGGTCACCTGAAGGTTCCCGACATGAGCATCAGCTTCGACAAAGCGCTCGGCATTCACGAAAAAGCACTGGGCTTCCGCGCCCAGCGTGCCGAAGTGCTGGCCAACAACATCGCCAACGCCGATACCCCGAACTACAAGGCGCGTGACCTGGATTTCTCCAAAGTGCTCGAAGCACAGACCGAGAAGACCAAGACCGGCGGCCACTTTGCCCTGAACATGACCAACAGCCGTCACATCGAGGCTGAAGGCTTGGGCAATGGCGACGAATCGCTGATGTATCGCACGCCGATGCAGCCTTCGATCGACCAGAACACCGTGGACGCTCAACTGGAACAGTCGAACTACGCGGAAAACGCCGTCGGCTTCCAGGCCAGCTTCACGCTGCTCAACAGCAAATTCAAAGGGCTGGTGTCAGCCCTGCGCGGAGAATAATTCATGTCCCTGTCCAGCGTTTTCAACATTGCCGGCAGCGGCATGAGCGCCCAGACCACGCGTCTGAACACCGTCGCATCGAACATCGCCAACGCCGAGACGGTCTCGTCGAGCATCGACCAGACCTACCGCGCCCGTCACCCGGTGTTCGCCACCATGTTCCAGGGCGGCCAGGCTGGCGGCAGCAATTCGCTGTTCCAGAACCAGGACGCGGCCGGTCAGGGCGTGCAAGTGCTCGGTGTGGTCGAAGACGACAGCAACCTCGAAGCGCGTTACGAGCCGAACCATCCGGCGGCTGACGCCAAAGGCTACGTCTACTACCCGAACGTCAACGTGGTGGAAGAAATGGCTGACATGATTTCCGCGAGCCGTTCGTTCCAGACCAACGCCGAAATGATGAACACCGCCAAGACCATGATGCAGAAGGTACTGACCCTCGGTCAGTAATAAGGGGCGACTGCCATGAGCGTTACCGATACCACCAGCTCCCTGAGCATGAATGACATCCTGGCGAACTCGTCGAAAAAGACCAGTTCGACCACCGATGGCATTGCCTCGGCGACCAACAGCAGCACCGGCGGGCAAGCGCTGGGCAAGGACGCGTTCCTGCAGTTGCTGGTGACCCAGCTGAAAAACCAGAACCCGCTCGATCCGCAGGACAACAGCGCATTCGTTGCACAGTTGGCGCAGTTCAGCAGCCTCGAAGGCATCACCACGTTGAACTCCACCGTGAGTGGCCTTGCCGGCAACTACAACTCGTCGCAGGCGCTGCAAGCGTCGTCGCTGGTCGGTCGCAACGTGATCGTGCAAACCAATACCGCGCAACTCGACGATCCGAGCAAAGGCCTGACCGGTTCGGTCAACGTGCCATCGTCCATCGCGGGCGGCACCGTGACCATCACCGACAAGGATGGTAAAGCTGTCCGCACTATCGATCTGGGCAGTCGCGCTGCTGGCAGTGCCAGCTTCACCTGGGACGGCAAGGACACCGCCGGCACCGTGGTGCCCGTCGGGACTTACACCTTCAAGGCGAGCGCGCCGATCAACGGCACCGCGACGGACCTGGCGACTTACCTGCCAGCGACCGTCAACAGCGTGACGATCAGCCAGACCGGTGGCGAGCTGATGCTCAACCTGGCTGGCAAGGGCACCGTTGCCCTGTCCAAAGTACAAACCATTGGTATATAGAGCCGACTAACCCGGCATAAAGGAGTGGAATATGTCTTTCAATATCGGCCTTAGCGGTCTCTATGCAGCCAACAAGCAACTGGACGTGACCGGCAACAACATCGCCAACGTCGCGACCGCCGGGTTCAAATCCTCCCGCGCAGAATTCGAAGACGTGTACTCGTCGACTCGCCTGGGCAGCGGCAGCAAAGTGATCGGCAACGGCGTGCGCCTGGCCAACGTTTCCCAGCAGTTCACCCAGGGTGACATCAACAACACCGGCAACGTGTTGGACATGGGCATCAACGGTTCCGGTTTCTTCACCATGAGCAACAATGGCTCGATCTCGTACACCCGTGCCGGTACGTTCAAGGTCGACAACGCCGGTTACATCACCAACACCGACTACACCTCGCGTCTGCAGGGTTACGGTGTGGATGCCAACGGCAAGATCATCAACGGCGTGTTGACTGATCTCAAGATCGATACTTCGAACCTGGCGCCGAAGTCGACTTCGGCGGTGACTTCGAGCATCAACCTGAACTCCTCGGCCCCCGTGATTGTTGATACCGGCGCTACTGCCGTGAAGTTCGACCCGTCGAAGCCTGAGACTTACACCAAGTCGTTCAGCACACCGATCTATGACACTCAGGGTAACTCCCACGTCATGGATCAGTACGTGGTCAAGACTGGCGAGAATACCTGGAAGGTTTACACCCTGGTTGATGGACGCAACCCGGATGCCACCGGTAGCGATCCAACCAACGCCGCCACGCCTCCGGTTGCTTCGACATTGACGTTCGACAGTTCCGGCAAGTTGCTTCAGGTGAGTACACCGAGTACTTTGCCGCCGCCGGCGCCGAACCCGCTCATCAGCAGCGACTTGACGTTGAGTAACTGGAAACCAGGCACCGTGACCAATGGTGTTTTTACGCCTAACGGCGCGGCAGCAAATCCGGCTGGCGTGACCATTTCGATGGCCAAGACCACCCAGTACAACGCTGATACTTCGCGCACGATCCCGACTCAGGATGGCTACGCCACTGGACAGATCACCAACCTGACCATCGACGGTACCGGTACGCTGTTCGCCAACTTCAGCAACAACCAGAGCAAGGCGATTGGTCAGGTTGCACTGGCCAGTTTCACCAACGAACAGGGCTTGCAGGCTGTCGGTGGTACTAGCTGGAAAGAGACTTTCGCTTCCGGCATTCCGGGCTACGACGCACCGAAGACCGGTACGTTGGGTGAGGTGGTGTCCAACTCGCTGGAAGAGTCGAACGTTAACCTGACCAACGAGCTGGTTGATCTGATCAAGGGCCAGAGCAACTATCAGGCGAACGCCAAGACCATTTCGACTCAGAGCACGATTATGCAGACCATTATTCAGATGACTTGATTCGGGTTTCTGCGTGGTTTGATTGGGCCCCTCGTTTTGAGGGGCTTTTTTTTGGCGCCTTGGCGGCCTTTGGGCCGACCAGGCTTTGGGTTGTTTGGGGGGGATATCCGTTGCTGCGGTAACGGCTTCTTAAGGTTTCGCCCTTACGGCGACTCACTTTTTTTCAAACGCCAAAAAAAGTAAGCAAAAAACGCTTGCTCCTGCGTTCGGCCCTCGCAGGCTCGGGTTCCTTCGCTGCGGGATCGATCCGGGCGCAGCGTCTCCGGTTTGCTTCGCTGCACCTCCTTCCGCTGTGTACGACTTCGTCGTACGGTCGCTGCGCTCCCACGCCCGGATCAATCCCTCCGCTCAGCCTCCCGAAGTCGCCCGTGGATCAAAAGCACTCGAGCTAACGCTCATTGTTGAGTGGAGCGGCTTCGCCGCGGGCAGCTGCGCTGCTTTGCTTTTCTGTGGGAGCGAGCCTGCTCGCGAAGGCGGCCTGACAGCCGACCTGTTTCTCACTGGTGTATGCATTCCAAATGTAGGAGTGAGCCTGCTCGCGATGGCGGCCTAGCGGCCGACCAATTTCTATCAGGTATCCGTGATCCAACTGTAGGAGCTGCCGAAGGCTGCGATCTTTTGATCTGGCTTCTGCTTCTGCTTTTGCTCTGGCTTTTGACCTTTAGCCCCTTCGGCAGGCTTCGTTACGGGATCGATCCGGGCGTGGGAGCGCAGCGACCGTACGACGCAGTCGTACACAGCGGGAGGAGGTGCAGCGAAGCAAACCGGAAACGCTGCGCCCGGATCGATCCCGTAACGAAGGAACCCCGAGCCCCAGCGAGCGGGCCGAACGCCGGGGCAAAGCCTTTTGCTTACTTTTCGGCGTCTGGAAAAGTGAGTCGCTGTAAGAGCGAAACCGCCAGCCGCAGCACCGAGAAAACGGATATTCACCCAAAACCCCGAGAGCCTGGTCGGCCCAAAGGCCGCCAAGGCCCCCCAAAAACAAAACCCCCAACAAACCAGAAGTCTGTCGAGGGTTTTCTTTTGTCTCAAGATCTCAGGCGTCTCGCAACGCCTGAAATCCAGCTCAGCTTATTGGCAAGCTTCGCAATCCGGCTCGTCAATCGCGCAGGCCTTTGGCACTGGCGCCGGACCTGCCGGAGCGGCCAGAACCGAATCATCACCATGGTTGCCGCCGCTGGAAACAGCGTTCAGCTTGCCGGTGTTGATGGTCGACTTCTCGGTGCTGGTCGCGGCCAGGGCACGGAGGTAGTAAGTGGTTTTCAGACCACGGTACCAGGCCATGCGGTAGGTCACGTCAAGCTTCTTGCCCGATGCGCCAGCGATGTACAGGTTCAGCGATTGAGCCTGGTCGATCCACTTCTGACGACGGCTGGCGGCGTCAACGATCCACTTGGTGTCCACTTCGAACGCAGTCGCGTAGAGCTCTTTGAGCTCTTGCGGGATGCGCTCGATCTGCTGAACAGAACCGTCGTAGTACTTCAGGTCGTTGATCATGACCGAGTCCCACAGACCGCGAGCCTTGAGGTCGCGAACCAGGTACGGGTTGATCACGGTGAATTCGCCCGACAGGTTCGATTTCACATAGAGGTTCTGGTAGGTCGGTTCGATCGATTGCGACACGCCGGTGATGTTGGCGATGGTCGCGGTCGGTGCGATGGCCATGATGTTCGAGTTGCGAATGCCTTTCTGTACACGGGCGCGAACCGGTGCCCAGTCCAGGGTTTCCTTCAGGTCGACATCGATGTACTGCTGGCCGCGCTGTTCGATCAGGATCTGTTGCGAATCCAGTGGCAGGATGCCTTTGGACCACAGCGAACCGTTGAACGTCTCGTAGGCACCGCGCTCGTCAGCCAGGTCGCAGGACGCCTGGATCGCGTAGTAGCTGACCGCTTCCATCGACTTGTCGGCGAACTCGACGGCAGCGTCGGAGCCGTAGGCGATGTGCTGCAAGTACAACGCGTCCTGGAAGCCCATGATGCCCAGGCCGACCGGACGGTGACGGAAGTTGGAGTTCTTCGCTTGCGGCACCGAGTAGTAGTTGATGTCGATCACGTTATCGAGCATGCGCACGGCAGTGTTCACGGTGCGTTGCAGCTTGGCGGTGTCCAGCTTGCCGTCGACGATGTGGTTCGGCAGGTTGATCGAGCCCAGGTTGCAAACGGCGATCTCGTCCTTGTTGGTGTTCAAGGTGATCTCGGTGCACAGGTTCGAGCTGTGGACCACGCCGACGTGCTGCTGCGGGCTGCGCAGGTTGCACGGGTCTTTGAAAGTCAGCCATGGGTGGCCGGTTTCGAACAGCATGGACAGCATCTTGCGCCACAGGTCTTTGGCCTGGATGGTCTTGAACAGCTTGACCTTGCCTGGGTATTCGGTCAGCGCTTCGTAGTACTCGTAGCGCTCTTCGAAGGCTTTACCGGTCAGGTCGTGCAGGTCCGGTACTTCGGATGGCGAGAACAGGGTCCACTTGCCGTCATCGAAGACGCGCTTCATGAACAGGTCAGGGATCCAGTTGGCGGTGTTCATGTCGTGGGTACGACGACGATCGTCACCGGTGTTCTTGCGCAGCTCGATGAACTCTTCGATGTCCATGTGCCAGGTTTCCAGGTAGGCACACACAGCGCCTTTGCGCTTGCCACCCTGGTTCACGGCCACAGCGGTGTCGTTCACCACTTTGAGGAACGGCACCACGCCTTGCGACTTGCCGTTGGTGCCCTTGATGTAGGAGCCCAGTGCACGAACAGGCGTCCAGTCGTTGCCCAGGCCACCGGCGAATTTCGACAGCATGGCGTTGTCGTGGATCGCGTGATAGATGCCCGACAGGTCATCCGGCACGGTGGTCAGGTAGCAGCTCGACAGCTGTGGACGCAGGGTACCGGCGTTGAACAGGGTCGGGGTCGAAGCCATGTAGTCGAACGAGGACAGCAGGTTGTAGAACTCGATCGCACGGTCTTCTTTGTTCTTCTCTTCGATCGCAAGACCCATGGCCACGCGCATGAAGAAGATCTGCGGCAGTTCGAAACGCACGCCATCCTTGTGGATGAAGTAGCGGTCGTACAGGGTCTGCAGGCCCAGGTAGGTGAATTGCTGATCGCGCTCGTGGTTGATCGCCTTGCCCAGTTTTTCCAGGTCGAAGGTGGCCAGCACCGGGTTCAGCAGTTCGAACTCGATACCCTTGGCGATGTAGGCCGGCAGGGCCTTGGCGTACAGGTCGGCCATTTCGTGATGGGTGGCGCTTTCGGCGACTTCAAGGAAGTTCAGGCCTTCGGCACGCAGGGTGTCCATCAGCAGGCGGGCGGTGACGAACGAGTAGTTCGGCTCGCGCTCGACCAGGGTACGGGCGGTCATCACCAGGGCGGTGTTGACGTCGGTCAGGGCCACGCCGTCGTACAGGTTTTTCAGGGTTTCGCGCTGGATCAGGTCGCCGTCGACTTCTTCCAGGCCTTCGCACGCTTCGGTGACGATGGTGTTCAGGCGGCCCATGTCCAGCGGCGCGAGGCTGCCGTCGGCGCGGGTGATGCGGATCGACGGGTGCGCGTTGACCGCGGCTTCGGCCGGGGCGTGGGCTGCGCGTTCTTTCGAACGGCCGTCACGGTAGATCACGTAGTCACGCGCGACTTTCTGCTCGCCGGCGCGCATCAGGGCCAGTTCAACCTGGTCCTGGATTTCTTCGATGTGGATGGTGCCGCCCGATGGCATGCGACGCTTGAAGGTTGCGGTGACCTGTTCGGTCAGGCGCGCAACGGTGTCGTGGATTCGCGACGAAGCGGCAGCGGTGCCGCCCTCAACTGCGAGAAACGCTTTGGTGATAGCGACGGTGATCTTGTCATCGGTGTAAGGAACGACAGTGCCATTACGCTTGATCACGCGCAGTTGGCCAGGCGCGGTGGCTGCCAGATCCGAAGTCGAATCGGCGGCCTGCGGCAAGGTGCCCTGCGGGTTCTCGCGAGTTGTGTCGGTTTGCATGGGGGGTGGTCTCCACATTCTCTATGTTTGTTTGGCACCGTCATGGTGCTCACCGTTCTGTACCGAAGCACTGCAACCGACGGGCGTCGGCTTTACAAACTTCGGAACAGTAGGAAAAAGGCTGCAACGCCGCATCCTTGCCGAAGTTTTGGCTGCGAGCCAATGCTCGCAACCGGATTCCTTCGCGGGTGACAGTCATGACTGCAACACCCATACCGTTTTGTCCGATTCGGACTAAAAAAACGGCGCCATCCGCCAGTGCGGTTTGGGCTTCAAAAAACTTTCTCGTTCAACCGGAAACTCGCCATAAAGCGCTTGAGTTTCAGGCTTGAAATGTGGTTGGGCGTTTTGGTCGAAAACCCTATATGTAGGGTCTCCGTTTTCGCCGTGCTACAAGATAATGCGTTTCAGGGGAGGATTGCAACGTACTACCTGTGGATAAGCCTGTGCGTAATTTGTGTAAGAAACAGGGAAAACGCGTGTAGGCCGCGAACCTGCTGAGCCAGACCGTTTGTCACTGTTTTTTCATCCGGAAAAACGCTTCAGCGGTTTTTTAAGGGCGCGAACCCTATCACAGAATTCCGCAGTGTCCGAACGCATTTACCGACTTGTTTTCCGAGTGATCGCCGTTTATACAATCGCTGGGTGTGCAGGTATTTTTATCCTCCTGAAACATGACAAAAAGACGGGAGGATTGCGCAAAAAGCTGTAGGAGTGAGCCTGCTCGCGATAGCGTCTTTCCCTACAGCATCTTTATTGGCTGATCCACCGCTATCGCGAGCAGGCTCACTCCTACAGTGACCGTGTTAGCCAGATATTCTTCTTTCATCAATAAAAACAGCAAGCAGAGGTCACCGGTGGAGCAACAAACCTGGCAGGTACTGATCGTCGAGGATGACCAGCGGCTGGCCGAGCTCACGCGCGATTACCTGCAAGCCAACGGACTGCGCGTGGAGATCGAAGGCAATGGCGCGCTGGCGGCGGCGCGGATCATCAAGCAGCAGCCGGATCTGGTGATCCTCGATCTGATGCTGCCCGGCGAGGATGGTCTGAGCATCTGCCGCAAGGTGCGCAGCCAGTACGACGGGCCGATTCTGATGCTCACCGCGCGCACCGACGATGCCGATCAGATCCACGGCCTCGATCTGGGCGCTGACGATTACGTCTGCAAACCGGTGCGGCCGCGTCTGCTGCTGGCGCGGATCCAGGCGTTGCTGCGACGCAGTGACACACCGGAGCCACTCGCTGAAAAATCCCGCCGCCTGCAATTCGGTCCGCTGATCGTTGATAACGCCTTGCGCGAAGCCTGGCTGAGCGACAACGGCATCGAGCTGACCAGTGCCGAGTTCGACCTGCTCTGGCTACTGGTGTCCAATGCCGGGCGCATTCTGTCCCGCGAAGAAATCTTCACCGCATTGCGCGGCATCGGCTATGACGGCCAGGACCGCTCGATCGATGTACGCATTTCGCGCATCCGTCCGAAAATCGGCGATGACCCCGACCATCCGCGCCTGATCAAGACCATCCGCAGCAAGGGCTATCTGTTCGTCCCGGAAGCCTGCGCAGACCTGGCCCTGTGAACTCGATCTTCCTGCGCATCTACGGTGGCATGTGCGCCGCACTGATCCTCGTGGCGGTGCTCGGCGTACTGGCGCTGCACCTGCTCAATCAGGTGCGCAGCGAGCAATACCGCGAGCGTCTCGCGCATGGCACGTTCTCGCTGATGGCAGACAACCTGCAACCAATGAACCAGACCGAGCGCCATCGTGCGCTGCTGGTGTGGGAGCGCTTGCTCGGCATTCCGCTGACGCTGAAAAAGTTCGCCGAAACCGACCTCGATATGACCCAGCGCACCCGTGTGCTGCGCGGTCAGGCGCTGGTCGAGCAGACCGGTCCGCACGCGGCGAAGGTCTATCGGCTGGTGAGCGAACAGGAACAGATGATGCTGGTGGGCGAGGTGCAGCAAATCAGCGAGCAACTGGCCCGGGCGACGATTTATCTGCTGGCCGATGAATTGGTGCGCGTGCCGGTCGCTGATCAGCCGAAACGTCTGGCGCAAATAAAGAAAGAAAAGGGCTTCGGCTTCGACTTGCGTCTGGTCACGGCGAATGATGCCGACATGGACGAAGACCAGAGTCGCCGCGTGTCCGAGGGCGATACGGTGATGGCGTTGGGCAAGGGCGGCGATTCGATCCGCGTGTTTGCCGGCATGGTCGGCACGCCGTGGGTGCTGGAAATCGGCCCGCTGTATCAGATGAATCCCTATCCACCGGAATGGCTGGTGCTGATTGCCGCCCTCGGCCTGACCCTGATCGGGCTCATCGTTTATTTGCTGGTGCGGCAACTGGAGCGGCGTTTGCGTGGGCTGGAAGCAGCGGCCACGCGCATCGCCAAGGGCAGCCTGGAAACCCGCGTGCCGGCGCGCGGAGCCGACTCGGTGGGGCGTCTGGCGTCGGCCTTCAATGGCATGGCCGAGCACTTGCAGCAGTTACTGGCGATCCAGCGTGAACTGGTGCGCGCGGTGTCCCACGAATTGCGCACGCCGGTGGCGCGGCTGCGTTTTGGTCTGGAAATGATCGGCTCGGCGACCACCCCGCAAGCGCTGGAAAAGTACCGTGAAGGCATGGACCACGATATCGAGGATCTCGACAAGCTGGTCGACGAAATGCTCACTTACGCCCGGCTGGAGCAGGGTTCGCCGGCCCTGACGTTCCAGCGCATCGACCTTGATGCACTGGTCAATCAAGTGATCGAAGAGCTGGCGCCGCTGCGCGCCGAAGTCACCGTGCAGCGCGGGTTGTGCCTGTCTTCTGCCGATAACGACGACGCCTGGGTCGAAGCCGAACCGCGTTACCTGCACCGGGCGCTGCAGAATCTGGTGAGCAACGCCATGCGCCATGCGCAATCGAAGGTCACGGTGAGCTATCAGGTCGGGCAGTTGCGTTGCCGCGTTGACGTCGAGGATGACGGGCCGGGCGTGCCGGAAGTGGCCTGGGAGCGGATTTTCACGCCGTTCCTGCGTCTGGACGATAGTCGTACGCGAGCGTCGGGTGGCCATGGCCTGGGGCTGTCGATTGTGCGGCGGATCATTCACTGGCATGACGGCCGGGCGATCATCGGCAAGAGCAAGAGTCTGGGTGGGGCTTGTTTCAGTTTGAGCTGGCCGAGGAATCAGGAGCGCCGGTAAATTGTGTGGTGGCAGGGCTGGCCCCATCGCGAGCAGGCTCACTCCTACATTTGGAATGCGTTTCCCCTGTAGGAGTGAGCCTGCTCGCGAAGGGGCCATGGCAGGCAACGCAAATCCTCAGGCAGCAATGCTGACCAGACTCAACAACTGCCCATCCCCAACCGAAAACTGTGCCTCCAGCTCAGTACCGTTGCGCCACTCGGAAGACAGATCGGTCAACAACCGCAGCCTGACCTGACCCGCCGCCGTCCACTCCAACACTTCGGCATGCTCGAAATAAAAGCGCTGCTGCACGATCGGGTACAGCGCCTTGAACAGGCTTTCCTTGACCGAAAACGTCAGGGTCACCAGTAACGCCAGATGATCCTGCGACCCGGCCGCCATGCGCTGGATCTCCGTCGGCGTGAGGATTTCCCCGGCCAGACGCTCGGCGCGCTCGTGGCTCAGCAGATTTTCCAGATCCATGCCCAAGCCGCGCCAGTCTTGCTTGTTGGCAACGATCGCGGCGGCGTGACCGGTGCTGTGAGTAATCGAGCCGCAGATGTGCGCCGGCCAGACCGGGGCGCGGTCTTCGCCAATGGCCGGGATCGTGTCCGTGCCGTCGAGTTGCGCCAGCGCGGCGCGGGCGCAGATCCGTCCGGCAAGGAATTCGGCCTGACGCTTGGCTACCGAGCGCTGAATGCTTGGCGGCGCGACGACGGCGCTGCGCTGAAAGTCATCGGCGAGCAGTCGCGCCGGATCAAACCGGGTGCTGAGCAGTACGGTGCCAGGCAACACCGTTGGCAATGGCCAACGACTGTCGAGCGCGGTGCAGCAGGCGGGCAGGGCGGGGGTGAGATTCATGGCGGGCATTTTGCCGGTTAGTCGGGGCAAGGTCGAGAATCGCGGTGAAGCTTTTCGCGAGCAGGCTCACTCCTACATTTGAAATGCATTCCCCTGTAGGAGTGAGCCTGCTCGCGATCGCCGCGCCGCGGTGTCTCTGATTAACCGAAAATCTTCTTCAAGAATGCCTGCATATCCGCCCAGGATTTTTCATCCGCCGCCTTGTTGTAACCAATGTCCGGCCCACCATGCTCGCCATGGCTCAAACGGTCGGCGTCCGGATTGCTGAAGCCATGCTTGGCACCCTCGAGACTGACGAACTTATAGTCCGCCCCGGCCTTGTCCATTTCCGCCTTGAACGCGGTGACATTGTCCTGAGTGACCATGCTGTCCAGCGCGCCATGCTCGACCAGGATCTTCGTTTTCACGCTGCCCGGGGTTGCCGGGGTCTTGGTCGCCAGCGCGCCATGGAAACTCACCACACCCGCCAGTGGCACGCCCTGACGCGCCGCATTCAACACCACGGCGCCACCGAAGCAATAACCGATGGCAGCGAGTTTGTTGACGTCGGTTTGCGGCTGTTTTTTCAGAAGGTCCAGCCCAGCGGCAAAACGTTTGCTGGCTGCATCGGCGTCCTTGGTCGCCGCTTGCATGAAGGCCATCGCGTCTTTCGGGTGCTCGGTGTTCTTGCCTCCGCCATACATGTCGATAGCCAGCGCGCTGTAGCCGAGTTCAGCCAAATCCCGTGCGCGACGCTTCGCATAGTCATTCAGCCCCCACCATTCGTGGACCACAACGACGCCAGGGCGTGGGCCTTTGATCGCGTCGTCATAGGCGTAGTAGCCGATCAGTTTTGTACCGTCGGCGCTTTGATAGGGGATTTCTGCGGTCTTGATCGCAGCCTGGGTCAGGCTGCTGACGGCCAGCAAGGTGAGGGCGAGGAACAGGCGCATGGTCGGGTCTCCTTGATGTAAGTGGTCAGAACAGCCTAGACGATCTGGTTCAGCTTGGGTTCAGAGACGGTTCAGGGGCGGTACAGGGGTGGGTCAGTAACCTTGCGCCATACCCAAACAGCACTGTGAAAGAGGAAATACCCATGACTCGTTTAAACAAACTGCTGCTGGCTTTGACCGTAATGAGCGCCAGCATCGCGGCCCACGCCGACACCACTTCGAACTTCGCCGGCCTGAGCTTCGGCCAGACCAGCGACAAGATCAAAAAGTCCCACGCTTTGAATGACAACCTCGACCACCCCAACGCCACCGGGGCCATCGACGGCAACAACACCTACGGCGTGCGCCTCGGTCAGCAGAACAGTCAGGGTCGCTACTACGCCACCTACGACAACGTATCCGGTTCGCACAATGGCGTTAAACTGCGCCAGGAAAACCTCCTGGGCAGCTACGATCTGTTCTACCCGGTGGGCGGTAGCACCAAACTGTTCGGCGGCGCCACGGCGGGCCTGACCAAACTGACCCAGGAGTCGCCAGGCTTCAGCCGTGACAGCGACATCGGTTATGCAGTGGGTGGGCAGTTCGGTGTGTTGCAGCAAGTCTCGCAAAACACCTCGGTGGAACTCGGTTACCGTTACCTGCGCAGCAACGCCAGCACCGAGATGAGTGAGCGCGGCGGCAGCAAGCAAGGCTCGCTGGACTTGACCAGCAGCGCCCAGACGTACCTGTCGGCCAACTACTATTTCTAAGTTTCGCCTGGCCTGTGTGGGAGCGAGCTTGCTCGCGAAGGCAATGGTTCATTCAACACATCGTTGACTGAACAGACGTATTCGCGAGCAAGCTCGCTCCCACAGGTTGTGTATGTAGAGTTCAAGCGATGGGGAGAAAGGCATGAAACTGTTGGTCGTCGAAGATGAAGCGCTGTTGCGCCATCACCTGCAAACCCGCCTCACGGAGAGCGGTCACGTGGTCGAATCCGTGGCCAATGCCGAAGAAGCGCTGTACCAGACCGGACAGTTCAACTTCGATCTGGCGGTGATCGACCTCGGCCTGCCGGGCATGGGCGGCCTCGACCTGATCCGGCAGTTGCGTTCGGGCGGCAAGATTTTTCCGATCCTGATCCTCACCGCGCGCGGCAACTGGCAGGACAAGGTCGAAGGCCTCGCCGCCGGCGCCGACGATTACGTGGTCAAGCCGTTCCAGTTCGAAGAACTCGACGCACGCCTCAATGCGCTGCTGCGCCGCTCCAGCGGTTTCACTCAGTCGACCATTGTTGCCGGGCCGTTGCTGCTGGACCTCAATCGCAAACAGGCGAGCCTCGATGAACAACCGCTGGCGCTGACCGCCTACGAATACCGCATCCTCGAATACCTGATGCGTCACCACCAGCAAGTGGTGCCCAAGGATCGCTTGATGGAGCAGCTCTACCCGGATGACGACGAGCGTGATCCGAACGTGATCGAAGTGCTGGTCGGCCGTCTGCGCCGCAAGCTTGAAGCCCCGGCGGGGTTCAAACCGATCGACACCGTGCGCGGTCTCGGCTATCTGTTCAACGAGCGCTGCACTTGATTCGTTCCCTTCGCGTTCGTTTGATGCTCGCCGCCACCATGTTGGCGGTGTTGTTCATGCTCGCCTTGCTCCCGGCGATGCAGGGCGCATTCAGTCTGGCCTTGCAGGATTCCATCGAGCAGCGTCTGGCCTCTGATGTCACTACGCTGATCTCGGCCGCGCGCGTGGAAAACGGTCGGTTGGTGATGCCTTCACAATTGCCCGATGAGCGCTTCAACCTCACCGATTTTCGCCTGCTCGGCTATATCTACGACCGCGACGGCAAATTGGTGTGGCGGTCGAAAGCCACCCAGGAAGAGCAGATCAACTACAAGCCGCGCTATGACGGTCTCGGCAACGAGTTCGCGCGGATTCGCGAAAGCAACGGCCAGGAATTCTTTGTCTACGACGTCGAAGTCAAACTGCTCGGCGGCAAGAGCGCGGCGTTCAGCATTGTCGCGCTGCAACCGGTGCGCGAATACGAAACCACCCTCGAAGGCCTGCGTGAAAACCTTTATCTGGGCTTCGGCGCGGCGTTGCTGGTGCTGCTCGCGTTGTTGTGGATCGGCCTGACCTGGGGCCTCAAGGCCTTGCGCCGACTCAGCCAGGAACTCGACGAAATCGAAGGTGGAACCCGCGAAAGCCTGACTGAAAAACACCCGCGTGAACTGCTGCGCCTGACCGGTTCGCTCAACCGCTTGCTGCTCAGCGAGCGTCAGCAGCGCAGCCGTTACCGCGATTCGCTCGATGACCTTGCTCACAGTCTGAAAACGCCACTGGCGGTGTTGCAAGGCGTCAGCGAAGACATGGCGCAGCGGCCTCAAGAGCGCGATCAGGCCTGGGTGCTGCAAAGCCAGATCGAGCGCATGAGCCAGCAGATCAGCTACCAACTGCAACGGGCCAGCCTGCGTAAAAGCGGCCTGGTGCGCCATCAGGTGCGTCTGCAACCGGTGCTCAAAAGCCTTTGTGACACGCTGGACAAGGTCTACCGCGACAAACACGTACGTGTCACGTTTGATCTGCCGGAGCATTGCTATGTGCCGATCGAACAGGGTGCCTTGCTGGAGATGCTCGGCAACCTGCTGGAAAACGCCTATCGCCTGTGCCTGGGCGAAGTGCGCGTCAGCGTGCGCGAGTCGCTCGCCGGGGTCGAGTTGTGCGTAGAAGACGACGGGCCGGGTGTGCCACTCGATCAACGCGCACGGATACTCGAACGCGGCGAACGCCTGGATGCGCAGCATCCGGGGCAGGGCATCGGGCTGGCGGTGGTCAAGGACATCATCGAAAGCTACAACGCCCGGCTGGCCCTGGGCGATTCGCCGATGGGCGGGGCGGCGTTCAGGATTCATTTTCCTGCGGTTTAGGTGGTGCCCTTTATGACGCTATCGCGAGCAGGCTCACTCCTACATTTGGAATGCGTACCCTTGTAGGAGTGAGCCTGCTCGCGATAGCGCCGGGCGCTTCAATGCAAGATTCGAGGCTGCCTCATTGCTCCTGCGCCCGATAAGCCCCCGGCGTCAGCCCCGTCCACTTCTTGAACGCCCGATGAAACGCCGATGGCTCGGAGAACCCTAGCTGCTCGGCAATCTGCTGCAACGACAGCTCCGCGCGCCCCAGATGATAGATGGCGATATCCCGCCGCAGCTGATCCTTTAGCTCCTGAAAACTCGTAGCCTCCTCACGCAGGTGCCGCCGCAACGTTTGCGGGCTGATGTGCAGATCCGCCGCGACCGCTTCCAGATCCGGCCAGCGCGCTGCGTCGCGGCTGAGCAAGCGGCGCAGGCGGCTGCTGAGGCTGTCGCCGTCGTCCGGGCGTGAGAGCAGGTCGGCGGGGGAGCGTTCGAGGAAATGTTTGAGCGTGCGTTCGTCCTGCAACAGCGGCATCGGCAGGT
Source organism: Pseudomonas hamedanensis (assembly GCF_014268595.2). Classification (NCBI taxonomy): domain Bacteria; kingdom Pseudomonadati; phylum Pseudomonadota; class Gammaproteobacteria; order Pseudomonadales; family Pseudomonadaceae; genus Pseudomonas; species Pseudomonas hamedanensis. Next base: position 4,998,894 of record NZ_CP077091.1, on the reverse strand, counting down.
AGCGGCTGTGAAACAGCAGGCTGCTTCGTTCGGTGCCGAAAACCATAGGGCAGGGAAACAGCAGGTCGTATTCAGCGCCGTGGTCGGGGCGCGGGTAGCTGAAGGATGCCTGTTCGAGGCGAATCCGCTGGCCGATCAGCCAACTGCCGAGGCGATGCCAGATCACCAGCAGGCTCTCGGTGAGGAAGTGATCCGGGTCCCATAGCGGCGAATCGTCGAGGCTCAAACGCACCCATTCGTCTTCGCGATTCAAGGTCAGGCGCGGGGCATCGGGGAATAAGCTATAAAAAAGTAAACCGCGTTGCAGGGCCTTTTCCAGATTGCGGCAATGAATCGAGGCGTGGCACATCATGGCGAAAGTGCCGGGCTTGCCTGGCGCGTTGCCGAAGCCCAGGTACTCGTCATCCAGCGCCAGCCACAGCCCTTGAATCAGCCGGGTGAATTGCTCTGGAGCAATGCGCGCGCGCGGTTCGTCGAGCAGCTCCGGGCTGATGCCCAGTTGCAGCAGCAGGCCCGAATAATCGAAGCCCAGACGGCGTGCGCCACCGAGGGCGGCACGGGCGAAATGACTGGCAATGGTGCGTTCACGCATAAGCGGCAGATCCTTCCTCAGGCGCCGGATGGTAGCCGGGTGGCGCTGCTTGCAACAAGGCGGATTTCCGCCAAATTGCAGGACGCGAAACGGCAAGTTGGCGGGAATCCGCCACACACAGGTCGCCGTCCGGTGACATGGAAAAACCCGCAGACCCTGATATCAAAAGGCTTGCTGGCAATCGCACCAATCTGGCACGGCGTTTGCGATAGAAGCGACAGAAGCGTGCATTTCTCCTTCGCGGAAAACGCCGCTCCAACAACAAATCCCTCCAGTGCAGGAGGGTTCGCAATTAAGGTTCGGCGCTCGACAGATGGATGTCGCCCGCTGGACGCTTGAGGAAACCTGCAATGACGACTCGTCAGCCACTGTACAAATCCCTGTATTTCCAGGTGATCGTTGCCATCGCCATCGGCATCCTGCTTGGTCACTTTTATCCGCAGACCGGTGTGGCCCTCAAGCCACTGGGTGACGGTTTCATCAAACTGATCAAAATGGTCATCGCGCCGATCATCTTCTGTACCGTTGTCAGCGGCATCGCCGGCATGCAGAACATGAAATCCGTGGGCAAGACCGGCGGCTACGCGCTGCTGTACTTCGAAATCGTTTCGACCATCGCCCTGCTGATCGGCCTGATCGTGGTCAACGTCGTGCAACCGGGCGCCGGCATGCACATCGACGTCACCACCCTCGATGCCTCGAAAATCGCCACCTACGTGACGGCCAGTAAAGACCAGAGCATTGTCGGTTTCCTCCTCAACGTAATCCCGAACACCATCGTCGGCGCGTTTGCCACCGGTGACATTCTACAAGTGCTGATGTTCTCGGTGATCTTCGGCTACGCCCTGCATCGCCTCGGCTCGTACGGTCGTCCGTTGCTGGACATGATCGATCGCTTCGCCCACGTGATGTTCAACATCATCAACATGATCATGAAGCTGGCGCCACTGGGTGCGTTCGGTGCCATGGCGTTCACCATCGGTGCCTACGGTGTCGGCTCGCTGGTGCAGTTGGGCCAGTTGATGATCTGCTTCTACATCACCTGCATACTGTTCGTCGTGCTGGTGCTGGGCGCGATCTGCCGTGCTCACGGTTTCAGCGTGTTTAAGCTGGTGCGTTACATCCGTGAAGAGCTGTTGATCGTCCTGGGTACGTCCTCGTCGGAATCGGCGCTGCCACGCATGCTGATCAAGATGGAACGTCTGGGCGCGAAGAAATCGGTTGTTGGTCTGGTGATCCCGACCGGTTACTCGTTCAACCTCGACGGTACTTCGATCTACCTGACCATGGCGGCCGTGTTCATCGCCCAAGCGACTGACACCCACATGGACATTACCCACCAGATCACCCTGTTGCTGGTGCTGCTGTTGTCCTCCAAAGGCGCGGCGGGCGTGACCGGTTCGGGCTTCATCGTTCTGGCCGCTACCCTGTCGGCGGTCGGCCACCTGCCGGTTGCCGGTCTGGCGCTGATCCTCGGTATCGACCGCTTCATGTCCGAAGCCCGCGCGCTGACCAACCTGGTCGGTAACGCCGTAGCGACCATCGTCGTGGCCAAGTGGGTCAAGGAACTGGACACCGACGTGCTGCAAGCCGAGTTGGCTTCCGGTGGCCGTGGTATCTCCGAAGAGCGTGAAGAAGACGACCTGGGTGTAGCTGAAGGCCCAACCCCGAGCAATGTGAAATAAGCTGTATCTGGTAATACCTTGTGGTGAGGGAGCTTGCTCCCGCTGGGGCGCGCAGCGGCCCGCTTTCAAAAAGGGGCCTGCTCCGCAGTCCAGCGGGAGCAAGCTCCCTCGCCACATGAATAGAAAAAACCCGCTTCGGCGGGTTTTTTCTTGCCTGCGATTAAACACAGGGTTTGAGCACAACGGTCACACTCGCTGACATTTGCGGTGATTGCCGCATCGACGATGGCTGCCTAGGCTGAATGGATCGCCCAAGGAGTTCGCCCATGTCCGCACCGCTGGCCTCACTGAAAATTCTCGATTTCTCGACCCTGCTGCCGGGGCCGTTCGCCTCGTTGCTGCTGGCGGACATGGGCGCCGAGGTGCTGCGCATCGAATCACCGACGCGCATGGACCTGTTGCGCGTACTGCCACCCCACGATGGCGGGACATCGGCCAGCCATGCGTATCTGAACCGCAACAAGCGCAGTCTGGCGCTGGATCTCAAACAGCCCGAAGCGCTCGAGATCATCCAGCAATTGCTGGGCGAGTACGACATCGTTCTGGAGCAGTTTCGGCCCGGGGTGATGGAGCGACTGGGCCTGGGCTATGAAGCGTTGAAAGCGATCAATCCGCAGCTGATCTACGTCTCGATCAGCGGCTACGGCCAGACCGGGCCGTATCGTGATCGCGCCGGGCATGACATCAATTATCTGGCGCTGGCGGGACTTGCCAGTTACACCGGCCGCGCCGACAGCGGGCCGGTGCCGTTAGGCATGCAAGTGGCGGATGTGGCGGGAGGCTCGCTGCACGGGGTGATCGGCTTGCTGGCAGCGGTGATCGCCCGGCAGCAGAGCGGGCAGGGCACGCACCTGGATGTGAGCATGACCGACTGCGCATTCAGCCTCAATGCCATGGCCGGCGCGGGTTACCTGGCCTGCGGCGCGGAACCGGGCCGCGAAGACCAGATGCTTAATGGCGGCAGCTTTTATGATTATTACCGTACGCGAGATGGGCGCTGGATGTCGGTGGGCAGTCTCGAGCCGGCGTTCATGCAGCAATTGTGCGCAGCGCTTGGCCGGCCGGAGCTGGCGGCGCAGGGATTGTCGCAAAGGGCTGAGCAGCAACAGGCGCTGAAGCACGCATTGCAGGTCGAGTTTGAGCGGCATGACTTTGCCGAACTGTGTGAGTTGTTTGCCGGGGTTGATGCCTGTGTCGAACCGGTGCTGAGTCTGGGCGAGGCGGTACGCCATCCGCAGTTGCAGGCGCGGGGGCTGGTGACGCAAGTGCCGCGCGGCGATGGCACGATACAGGCGCAGATGGCTTGTCCGTTGAAGTTTTCTCAAGCGCTGCCGGCACCGCGACATGTCGGCGCGGGGTTGGGGCAGCACACGGATGAAGTGTTGGCGGAGTTGGGGTTTAGTGCTGAGCGGATTGCTGAGCTGCGTTCCACCAAAGTGATTCTTTAATGCATGTGCTGGCCCCTTCGCGAGCAGGCTCACTCCTACAGGTGGAGCGCATTCCAAATGTAGGAGTGAGCCTGCTCGCGATGGGGCCAGTCAAGGCAACACAGAAACCAGCTATTCCACCCGCATCTCACCACTGAACACCAACGTCGTGCGGCACCGCCGGCAGAAATACCGCCGCCCTTGTCTGACCAGGCTATGGCGCTGTGCCGAAAATGCAAAGTCGCTGTCCGGACATGGGCATTTATAGATGTAGCGGGTGACTCTGCGCCGCTGGATTTCATAGGTGTGGCAGCGGTCCGGCGGCAGTTCGTAAACCCCACGCATGATCAGTTGCCACTCCTCGCCGTGAGGCTGGATGCGGTCGCCAAACAATTGATGAGCGATCAGGTGCGCGACTTCGTGGGCCACGGTCTGCTTGAGGAAGTGTTCAGTATTTTCGCGGTACAGCTGCGGATTAAAGCGCAGCAGGTTCTCGTGCAGATGCGCGACACCGGCTTTCTGCCCGCGCAGCTTGAGGCTGACCACGGGACGTTTGAAGGAACGTTTGAAAAAGGATTCAGCGAGTTGGTAACAGTCTTCGACGCGGGTATTGAGTTGCTCGGGCATGCTTGATGGATCTCCAGAGACGCCGAGTATGCCGCAACCCCGCCGACTTGCGAATCGCCGACCTGCCGAATGGTCATCGCCCCAAGAAGAAGGCCGCCTTGCGGCGGCCTGTGTGGGCAGATGTTGTTTTTTTCAGGCGTGAATCAAGCTAGTTGGTATACACCGGGCCAACGCCCAGGCCCCAGACGATCACGGTGAACGCCATGATCGCCACCAGAACCACCAGGCCCACCGCCAGCACCGAACTGGAGAACAGAAAACCTTCGTCCGGCGGGATGTTCATGAATGTCGGCAATCCCACATACAGCAGATACACCGTGTAGCAGATGGCCGCCGTGCCAACGATCATGCCCAGCCACATGTGCGGATACAGCGCCGCCAGACCGCCGACGAACAGTGGCGTGGCGGTGTAGGTGGCAAAGGCCACGCAACGGGCCAAGCTCGGATTGGCGTCATAGGTACGCGCCATCCAGTGCACAAAAGCGCCCATGACCGCGACCCCGCCAAGCATCGCCAGGTACGACATGATCGTCATCCACAGCGCGCTCTCCAGAGTGAGCATCACCGGCGCGCGGTTGCCGATCACCCAGCCGACCTGAGTGGTGCCGATAAACGCCGAGACGGCAGGAATCGCCGCGAGAATCAGCGTGTGGGTCAAGTACATGTGGCTGATGCTTTCTTCTTGGTCGCCACGGATCTCCTTCCATTCCTGATCGGGGTGGGTAAACAGTCCCACTACGTGATGGATCATGCCATTCACTCCTCTTGTTATTGCCATCGCCCCCCAGCGGAGCGCCTACGGGCCAAGGTGGCCGAGCAAATACAGGTCTTCAGATGTGTGCGACCTTATGTCGCAGTATAGAAAGGACTCCAGCGCACCGGTATGGCCAACTTAGAGCAAATTGCGCTGTAAACATGAGGCTTAATCGCCTTGGGGTCTTGCGGGGAAGGCATTTTTGAGGTTGAAATACTTTTGTGGCGAGGAAATTTGTCCCCGTTCGGCTGCGCAGCAGTCGCCAAGCCATTCACCGCGCAGTGTCAGGCAATACGAGTTCTCAGGTTTTGGGGCTGCTTCGCAACCCAGCGGGGATAAATCCCCTCGCCACAGATGCTTCGCGCTACTGGGGTTTTTGCGTAAAATGCCGGCCCTTCGTCACACCTCACGGATTCCGCGTCATGGGCACTCTTACGGTCAATCAGAACAAACTGCAAAAGCGCCTGCGCCGCCTGGCGGGCGAAGCGGTCGCCGATTTCAACATGATCGAAGACGGCGACAAGGTCATGGTCTGCCTGTCCGGGGGCAAGGACAGCTACACCATGCTCGACGTGCTGCTGCATCTGCAGAAGGTGGCGCCGATCAAGTTCGAGATCGTCGCGGTGAACATGGACCAGAAACAGCCGGGCTTCCCCGAGCACGTGCTGCCGGCCTACCTGAAAGAGCTGGGCGTCGAGTACCACATCGTCGAGAAAGACACCTACTCGGTGGTCAAGGAACTGATTCCGGAGGGCAAGACCACTTGCTCGCTGTGCTCGCGCCTGCGCCGCGGCACGCTGTACACCTTTGCCGATGAAATCGGCGCGACGAAAATGGCCCTCGGTCATCACCGCGACGACATCGTCGAGACGTTTTTCCTCAACATGTTTTTCAACGGCACGCTCAAGGCGATGCCGCCGAAACTGCGCGCCGACGACGGCCGCAACGTGGTGATCCGTCCGCTGGCGTACTGCAACGAGAAGGACATCCAGGCCTACTCGGACCTCAAGCAATTCCCGATCATCCCGTGCAACCTCTGCGGCTCGCAGGAAAACCTGCAACGCCAGGTGGTCAAGGAAATGCTGCAGGATTGGGATCGCAAAACTCCGGGCCGCACCGAATCGATTTTCCGCAGCCTGCAGAACGTGGTGCCGTCGCAACTGGCCGACCGCAATCTGTTCGATTTCACCAGCCTGAAGATCGACGAGACGGCGGCTTCGCGTTTCGTCAATGTCGCCAACCTGTAAACCCGATTTGTAGGAGTGAGCCCCTGTGGCGAGGGGATTCAGCGAAACGTCGCACCGCCCCGCTGGGCTGCGCAGCAGACCCTGAGATTTGGGGGCCGCTTCGCGCCCCAGCGGGGCGGTGCGACGTTTCGCTGAATCCCCTCGCCACAGGGGCAGCTTCTGCATGTGTTATTCATTCCAAACCTCAGGAGAGGGCATGCGCGATTACAAGTGGCTGCACGAATACTGTCTGAACCGTTTCGGTTCGGCGGCTGAACTGGAAGCCCATCTGCCCGTTCCCAAGACGCCTGCACAACTGCGCAAGATCAGCGACGACCGCTACCTCTCGACCATGGCGCTGCGGGTCTTTCGCGCCGGGCTCAAGCACAGTCTGGTCGACGCCAAGTGGCCGGCGTTCGAAGAAGTGTTCTTCAAATTCGATCCGGAAAAAGTCGTGCTGATGAGCGCCGAACACCTTGAGCGCCTGATGCAGGATGCGCGGATCATTCGCCACTTGGGCAAGCTCAAGAGCGTGCCGCGCAATGCGCAGTTCATCCTCGATGTGGAAAAGGACAAAGGCAGTTTCGGCGCACTGATCGCCGACTGGCCGGTGACCGATATCGTCGGTCTGTGGACCTACCTGAAAAAGCACGGCCATCAATTGGGCGGGCTGTCGGCACCGCGGTTTTTGCGCATGGTCGGCAAGGACACCTTCGTGCCGAGCTACGACGTGGTCGCGGCACTCAATGCGCAGAAGATCGTCGACAAGGTGCCGACCAGTCAGCGTGACCTGGCGATTGTGCAGGAAGCGTTCAATCAGTGGCACGAACAGAGCGGTGGGCGGCCGATGAGCCAGATTTCGATGATGCTGGCTTACACCGTCAACCATTGAGACCGCGTCGTCCCCTTCGCGAGCAGGCTCGCTCCCACATTTTGGAATGCGTTTTTCTGTGGGAGCGAGCCTGCTCGCGAAGGCGTCAGATCAGGCGACGCTGACGTCACCTTCACCAGCCAATTTGCGATTCAACTGGTACCGCCAGCGCACATACAACAGCGCCGAGCAGAACACCGCCAGACTCGCCGCCATTTCCAGCAGGCCGAACAGCTGCCGGTGCGGGTCATACGCCGCCAGTGCGCCTTTGATGAAATACAGGTTCACCACAAAACACATCCACGAATGCCCGCGGGCGCTGCCCATGATCATCCCCGGGGCGAGGACCAGCCACGGGATCAGTTCGACCAGCAGAATCACCCACGGCCGGGCGCCATGCAGGTCGGCGAACAGCAGGTAATAGGTCGCCAGCAACCCGGCGAGGGCGAAAAAGCTCAACAGGCTGAGCACGCGCATGGCCTTCACCCGAGGTTCAAGCCACGCCACTGAGGGCAAAATCTTTGCCTTCTTCGCCATCTCAGCCCACCAGCTTTTGCGCGGTTTTCGCCAGACGCAGACCCAGTGCGCGACACAGCGCCACTTCGTGCTGATCCAGCCCGTTCTTGCCATCGGAACCGGCGTGATGGCTGGCCCCGTATGGCGTACCGCCGCCTTCGGTTTCCAGCAAGGCCGATTCGCTGTAGGGCAGGCCGGTGATCAGCATGCCGTGGTGCAACAGCGGCAGCATCATCGACAGCAGGGTGGTTTCCTGACCGCCGTGCAGGCTGGCGGTGGAAGTAAACACGCCGGCCGGTTTGCCAACGAGGGCGCCGGTCAGCCACAGGTTGCTGGTGCCGTCGAGGAAGTACTTGAGCGGCGCGGCCATGTTGCCGAAACGTGTCGGACTGCCCATGGCGAGGCCAGCGCAATTCTTCAGGTCATCGAGCGTGGCGTAGAGCGCACCTTCATCAGGGATGTCCGCCGCCACGGCTTCGCATTCGGTTGAAATCGCCGGCACGGTACGCAAACGCGCTTCCAGGCCAGCCTGCTCGACACCACGGGCAATCTGCCGGGCCATCTCGTTGGTCGCACCGCTGCGGCTGTAATACAGGACCAGAATGTACGGCGTGCTCATGGCAACAACTCCAATACGTTTTCCGGTGGGCGACCGATGATGGCTTTGTCGCCGGCTTCAAGAATCGGCCGCTCCATCAGTTTCGGGTGCGCGGCGATGGCGTCGATCAATTGCTGCTCGCTGAGGCTGGCGTCCGCCAGGTTCAAGGTTTTGTATTCCTCTTCGCCGCTGCGCAGCAACTGCCGCGCGCTGATCCCGAGCTTGCCGAGCAGGGCCTTGATCTGCACGGCGCTGAGCGGTGTTTCCAGGTAACGCACGATAGTCGGCGTCAGGCCGCGGGCTTCGAGCAGTTCCAGCGCGCCGCGGGATTTCGAGCAGCGCGGATTGTGATAAAGCGTCAGATCGGTCATGGCGGGTCGCTTCTGGCGTAAAGTGGCGGCTATTCTAACTGTGCGGCGCGCAATCCAGAACCGTCAGAGGCGATGGGTCGCAGGCGCTTTCTCATTTTCACAAGGAACACGGCATGACACGGCGATTGGCAGCGGCATTGACGATTCTCGGGGCGTTGATGCTGGGGGGCTGCGGCAATGATTACGGGATCGACCAGAACGGCCAGAAGGTCGCGTCCGAGCGTCTGGACAAACAATGGGTGGTGCTCAATTACTGGGCGGAGTGGTGTGGTCCGTGCCGCACGGAAATTCCTGAACTCAACCATTTGGCTGAGGAACTCAAGAGCAAGAGCGTGGGTGTGTTCGGGGTCAATTTCGACAACGTGCAGGGTGAAGAATTGAAGAGCGCCAGCGAGAAACTCGGCATCAAGTTCACCGTGCTGGCGCAGGATCCGGCGGAGTTGTTTGACTTGCCGCGCAGTGAAGCGTTACCGGTGACGTACATCATCGACAACAAGGGCAAGGTGCGTGAACAGTTGCTGGGTGAGCAGACGGCGGCGGGGGTGATGGCGAAGCTGGAGGCTTTACAGTCCAGCCAATAAGCCGGACGAGTTCTGTGGCGAGGGGATTTATCCCCGTTGGGCTGCGTAGCAGCCCTGAGTTTGCAGTTTGCCTGGAACTGCGCAGGGGGCCGCTTCGCGACCCAACGGGGATGAATCCCCTCGCCACAGGTAACCCCTGTGGGCATAAAAGGGGTTTAACCCTCTTCCAGCCACCAGCGCAGCGGCTTGCCTTCTGCCGGCCAGAAACGCATCTGTTCGATCGGCGAGATGTCCCAGCGCTCGACCTTTTCCAGCGCCTGCAGGAAGCGTTGCTCCTGCTCCATCAACGCCGGCGCGCAGAGTTTGCGGGTCTTGCCGATCTTGCCGAAGGTCAGTTTGTCGCCCTCCAGCGTATACGGCGCGAACCAGTGGTTGCAGCCGCCGTTGCCGTAGGCGCGACCATCGTCGCCAAGGGTCACGGTCAGATGGCTGTAGTCCATCAGCGGCCGTTCGCCGATCCATTCCAGAATGTAGCTGCGGTTCTGCTGCAGTTGTACAGGGTCGGCGGCGCAACCGGCGAGACCAGCACCGACCAGAGCGGCCAGGGCCAGGCGTTTCATCATGCAGGCTCCTGGCATTTCGGGCACAGGTGCTTGTCATCGATGGCTTTCCAGCCCAGCTCGGCGATGCGCGCCGTGGCTGCCGGTTTTTCTGCGGATTTGCCCAGCTTGGCGTCCACCGCGAATTCGAAGCTCAGTTCCTTGGCGCAGCTGTCGCAATTGACCTGCCAGGTGTGAATCGCCAGTTCGCCGAAGAGCGGGCCGGTGGTCATCGCGGTCCATTGGCCCGGCGGGTTGATCAGGTGGCGGACGGTGTCGACGGTCAGGCGCATGGACAAATCCTTGCTGCCTTTGAGCGTGACCAGCAGGACATCACCGATGCGGATCGAGCCACCGTTGCCGGTGACCTGATAGCGGCCCGGAACCAGGGCGCGGCATTCGGTGAGGGTGTGTTGCGGGTTCATCAGGGTGTAGCGAAAATCGTGTTCGACCATGGGTCCTCCAAATATGCGCGACATGCTAGCACGGGCTCGATGACAGAATGAGGGGCACGTGCGACCTTCGATCCGGTTCAAATGAGCCGACAGTCATGGCAAACTGCCGGCCCCGAATCTGAAGGAACGGAACATGGCGCTGATCGAATGTTATGAATGCAAGCGGAGCATCAGTTCCGAAGCTCTGGTGTGTATTCATTGCGGAGCGCCGATGGCCGAACACGCCGCCATGCAAGCGCAGTCCGTTGCGGCATCCCCCCAGGCGTCGACGATTTCGTTCGGCAGCCTGCCACGCAACAATGCCGTGCCCGAGGCTTTTGTCGCGCCGCTGGCCGAACCTCTGCCCAAAGTCATGCCGGCAGCGGCCGGGCGCCGCCGCCGTCAGCAGGCCGCAGAGCAGGCGCGTCAGGCGCAGCAACCGGTCAACGCTGACGGCAGCCGTCCGGTGGAAGGCTGGCTGAAAATCATGGTGTTCCTGTTGCCGGCGTTTTTCGTCTGGTTCCTGTTGCGCAAGGGCCATTCGAGCAAGCAACGCCTGCTCGGTTTCGGTTGGCTGGGCTTGCTGATCCTGGCGTCCTCGCTGAGCAAATAAGGCGCTCAGCCCTCGACCTGGTTCTGCGGCTCACCCGCCGCCCAGGCTGCGATGTTGTGCAGCGTGGTTGACGCGATCGCGCCCAGCGCTTCGCGGGTCAGGAATGCCTGGTGCGCGGTGATGATCACGTTAGGAAAAGTCAGCAAGCGCGCCAGTACATCGTCCTGCAACGGCAGATCGGAACGGTCCTCGAAAAACAGCTGCGCCTCCTCTTCATACACATCCAGTCCCAGATAACCGAGCTGGCCGTCCTTCAAGGCGTCGATCAGCGCCGGTGTGTCCACCAGACCGCCGCGTCCGGTGTTGATCAACATGGCGCCCGGCTGCATGTGCGCCAGCGAGTCGCGGTTGATCAGGTGTCTGCTTTGCTCGTTGAGCGGGCAGTGCAGGCTGATGATCCGCGATTGCGCAAGCAACTCCGGCAGGCTCAGGTACCGCGCACCCAAGGCCAGGACATCAGGGTTGGGATACGGATCGTGAGCCAGCAGTTCGCAACCGAAACCGTGCATGATCTTCGCGAAAGTCGCACCGATCTGTCCGGTGCCGACGATGCCGACGGTTTTGCCGACCAGATCGAATCCGGTCAGACCGTGCAGGCTGAAATCGCCTTCGCGGGTGCGGTTGTAGGCGCGGTGCAGGCGCCGGTTAAGGGCAAGAATCAGCGCCACGGCATGTTCGGCCACGGCATGGGGCGAGTAGGCCGGAACGCGCACCACCGACAACCCCAGACGTTTCGCCGCCAGCAGGTCGACATGGTTGTAACCGGCCGAACGCAACGCGATCAGCCGCGTGCCTCCGGCTGCCAGACGTTCCAGCACCGCAGCGCTGAGGTCATCATTGATAAAGGCGCAGACCACCTCGTGCTGCTCGGCCAGTGCGGCGGTGTCGAGGCTGAGCCGCGCGGCCTGGAAATGCAGGTCGATGGCGGCCGGGCAGTCGGCGGCGAGAAAGCTGTCGCGGTCGTAGGTCTGGCTGCTGAAAACGAGGGTGCGCATGGAATCCTCCTGGAACATCGGCGCGGACGGAAAGGTCCGCGCCCACTGTAGTGCAATCGGCGCAGCCGGCATTGCCGTGGATCAGGCGCCGATTCTGGCCTGCGCCGCGAGGCGGTTGATCGAACGCTCCAGTTCGTCGAGGGCGGCGGCGGATTTCGGATCGTCCTGCTTGAGCAGTGTTTCGCTGCGCTGGCAGGCGGCGCGCAATTGCGGCACACCGCAGTAGCGGGTGGCGCCATGCAGGCGATGCACGCGTTCGAGCAGGGCGTTGTGGTCGTGACTGTCACGCGCCGCCCGGATGGCTTCGCGGTCGGCTTCCAGTGACGCCAGCAGCATCGCCAGCATGTCCGCTGCCAGATCCGCCTTGCCGGCCGCCAGACGCAGGCCTTCTTCGTGATCGAGGACGGGCAGCTCATGGTTGCCCACCGCACTTTCGCCGGGCCGCTCCGGCGCTTGATTACGCAAGGCCAGCCCGGTCCACTTCAGCACCACCTGCGCCAGTTGCCGCTCGCTGATGGGCTTGGTCAGGTAATCGTCCATGCCGCTTTGCAGCAACGCGCGTTTTTCGTTGGCCATGGCGTGGGCGGTAAGGGCGACAATCGGCAGTGGCGTGCAATGCCGTTCACTTTCCCACTGGCGAATGGTTTCGGTGCTTTGCCGACCGTCCATGCCCGGCATCTGCACATCCATCAGCACCAGATCGAAGGACTCAGTCTGCACCGCCTTGACCGCCGCGTAGCCGCTTTCCACGGCGAGTACCCGCGCGCCCATGTCTTCAAGCAGGGTTTGCACCAGCAGCAGATTGGCCGGATTGTCGTCGACACACAGCACCCGCGGCGCCCGGCTCGACAACGGCTCGCTCGGTTCATTGCGCGGCTGGCGCGGATTGACCAGATCGGACAGGGCACGCCGCAGCTTGCGGGTGCAGGCCGGTTTGGCCTGCAACTGGCTGTGCGGGTTGGGCACCGACAGGTGAAACAGCGTCTGCTCGGTGGTCGGGCACAGCACCAGCACCTTGCAGCCGAGGTGTTCGAGGTCCCAGATATGCTGATTCAAGCGCTCCGGCAGCATGTCGTTGCTGGTGATGCCAATGACCGCCAGGTCAATCGCCTGATCGGTCTGGTGCGCACCGGTGACCCCGTTGCTCAGACTCTCCAGGGTGTTGAACGGCGTGACGTCGAGGCCGCAGTCTTCCAGTTGATGCTGCAACGCCTGACGCGCCAGTTCGTGATTTTCCAGCACCGCGACGCGCCGTCCCAGCAGCGGCGCGGCAGGCAAGTCTTCGGCATCGTCGCGGGTCTTGGGCAGGCTCAGGCTGATCCAGAACTCCGAGCCTTCGCCCGGGGTGCTGTCGACGCCGATCTCGCCGCCCATTTGCTCGATCAGGCGCTTGGAAATCACCAGCCCCAGACCGGTGCCGCCGGGTTGGCGCGACAGCGAATTGTCGGCCTGGCTGAAGGCTTGAAACAACGCGCGCACGTCCTGACTCGACAAGCCGATGCCGGTGTCCTGAATGCTGATGCGCAATTGCACGCTGTCTTCGCGTTCGTCTTCAAGCATCGCCCGGGCGACGATGGTGCCTTCGCGGGTGAACTTGATCGCGTTGCTCACAAGGTTAGTGAGAATCTGCTTGAGCCGCAGCGGATCGCCGACCAGCGACAGCGGCGTGTCGCGGTACACCAGACTGACCAGCTCCAATTGTTTGGCATGCGCGGCCGGGGCGAGGATGGTCAGGGTGTCCTGCAACAGATCGCGCAGATTGAACGGAATATGGTCGAGCACCAGTTTGCCGGCCTCGATTTTCGAGAAGTCGAGAATCTCGTTGATGATGCCCAGCAGGCTGTCGGCGGATTTTTCGATGGTGCCCAGGTAATCGAGCTGACGCGGGGTCAGTTCGCTTTTCTGCAACAAGTGAGTGAAACCGAGGATACCGTTGAGCGGCGTGCGGATCTCGTGACTCATGTTGGCGAGGAATTCGGATTTGATCCGGCTGGCTTCCAGGGCTTCTTTGCGGGCCAGGTCCAGTTCGATGTTCTGGATCTCGATGGTCTCCAGATTCTGCCGCACGTCTTCGGTGGCCTGATCGACGCTGTGCTGCAATTCTTCGCGGGCGTTCTGCAGGGTACCGGCCATGCGATTGATCCCCGAGGCCAGCTCATCCAGTTCGTGGCTGCCCAGCGGTGGCAAACGGGTCTCCAGGTGACCATCCTTGAGTTGCGCGACGGCCTGTTTGATCTGGCTCAGCGGATGGTTGATGGTTCGGCCCATGCGCAATGCCAGCAGGGCGGCACCGGCCAGCCCGGCAGCGATGAGCAGCAGACTGGCGAACAGGCTACGATAACCGCGCAGCAACATGCCGTTGTGTGACAGTTCCAGCTCGACCCAACCGAGCAGGCGGTCGGATTCGGCGGGAATGACTTCTCCGGCCAGGTTGCGGTGCTTGCCGAAGACCGGCATCAGGTAGCGGGTGGCATCGTTGCCGCTGCGCCGTTGCAGTTGCGCACTGTCGCCGTTCGGCGCCTGGTTGAGCATGGTCGGGCCAGCATGGGCCAGGGGCGAGCGGTCCGGAGCGAGGAAGGTCACTGCGCGCACGTCGGGTTGTTCAAGCGATTGAGTGGCGATGCGTTCGAGCAGATTGGCATCGCCGTGCCCCATCGCCGGTGCTACCAACGGCGCCAGTTGCTCGGCAATCATTTCGCCGCGCTGCATCAATTGGCTCTGCAGGTCGGTCTGCTGCGTCCAGGTGAAATAGCCACCCAGCACCAGCGCCATCAGGCTGGTCGGCAATAAGGTCAGCAACAGTACGCGACCTTTGATTCCCAGTTTCTTGAGCACGCCTATCTCCCGCATCCCGCTGATCTGTTGACACATGCGTGCATCCGGCACGCGACATGGTCGCAGTGTAGCGATTTGCAGGCGGGCAATCTTGCGGAAAATGCAGGGTCACGTTCGCGCTCGTTCGTCCGGCAGACGAACCTTGTGTTGCCCGCTGTCGGACAATCTTGAATAATCCGCCAACTGAGAATTACTTGCAGATACTCATGACTCCTGTTTCCGCCACCCAGCCACGCATCCTTTCCATTGAAGACGATCCGGTCCTCGGCGCCTATGTGCACGACCATCTGGGCCGTAGCGGCTTTCAGGTGACCTGGTGCCAGAACGGCCAGGAAGGCCTGAACATCGCCCAGCGCCAGCCGTTCGACGTAGTGCTCATGGATATTCTGCTGCCGGGGCTCGATGGCCTGAACCTGCTGACGCAACTGCGCCAGAGTCATTCGACGCCGGTGTTGCTGATGTCGGCGCTGGGGGCCGAGGCCGATCGCATCAGCGGTTTTCGTCTCGGCGCCGACGACTACCTGCCCAAGCCGTTCAGCATGGCCGAGTTGCACGTGCGCATCGAGGCGATCCTGCGCCGGGTGGCGCTGGATCGGCGTCCGCCCGTCGTGGCCGCTGCGATGGCCAGCGGCACCTTGCGTTTCGATGAGGAACAATGCGAGGTGTTTTTCCGCGAACAGGCGGCCGGGCTGACCCGCAGCGAATTTCGATTGCTCGAAACCCTGCACCGCAACAACGAGGAAGTGCTGAGCAAAGCCTTCCTTTATCAACATGTCTTGCAGCGCGGCTACGCCGCCCATGACCGCAGCCTCGACATGCACATCAGCCAGATTCGTCGCAAACTCAAAGCCATCGGTTACACCGAGCGCGAAGTGCGCACGGTGTGGGGCAAGGGTTATGTCTTGAGCGCCGCCGATGAAACTGTCTGAGCTGCCGGGGCGGCATTCGCTGTTCTGGAAGCTGGCATGTCTGCTGGTGGCGTTCTGTCTGCTGATGATCTGGCTGAGCTGGTCGTGGGGCCGCTACATGGAGGAGCGCAATCAGTTTCTTTCCAATGAAGCGCGCAGCACCCTCGCTCGTTATGCCGCACAGGCCGAGCAGGCGTGGCAGCGCGGCGGACGCGATGGCGTCGACGACTGGTTGCAGGGCATGCAACTGCGCGAGGCCAGTTGGGTCGGCGTCATTGGCGCTGATTTGCAGTCGCTGAGCAGCGAGCCGTTGAACGCGGCAGAAGTGCAGCACCTGACGTTTCTGCGCGGCCTCGATTGGCCGATTCACAAGAAAGGCCGGCCGTGGCTGCGCGTGCCGTTTCCCCTGGATCCTGCCGCCGGCATCCTCGTTATCGAATTGCCGGAGCGCTTTATCCCGGGCAAATACCGGGTGTTCTGGCGGGTCATTACCAACGGCGTGATTCCCGGGCTGTTCACCTTGATGCTCTGCGTCGGCCTGTATCGGCTGCTGGTGGTGCCGCTGAACAACCTGCGCGAACAGGCCAACGCCTGGCGCGCCGATCAGTTGAACGTGCGCCTGTCGAGCGGCATCACCCAGCGCCCGGATGAACTCGGCGAGCTGGCGCGAGCGTTCGATTCCATGTCCGAACGTCTGCAATCCACCGTCGCCCTGCAACAGCAATTATTGCGCGACCTGTCCCACGAACTGCGCACGCCGCTGAGTCGCTTGCGCGTGGCCAGCGAGAGCGAGCAAGAACTGCTGCAATTGCGCGAACGCATCGGCCGTGAAGTCGACGGCATGCAGCGGCTGGTCGAGGACACCCTGCAACTGGCCTGGCTGGACACCGACCGCTCGCCGTTGCCGGACGAAGCGATACAGATTCAGGCACTGTGGGAAATGCTCACCGACAACGCCTGTTATGAAAGCGGCTGGCCGAGCTTGCAGTTGCAATGCACGGTTGAAGCGTCGTGCTGGGTGCGCGGCAACCTCAATACACTGGCGCAAGCGCTGGAAAACATTCTGCGAAACGCCATTCGTCACTCACCCGAGGGCGCGATTGTGCGCCTCGATGGTCGGCGCGATGGCGAGTATTGGCATTTGTGGCTGGAGGACCAGGGCGGCGGCGTGGCTGAAGAGGATCTGGAGAGGATCTTTTCGCCGTTCATTCGACTCGATGGCTCGCGGCCGGGGGATGGTGGGTTTGGGCTGGGCTTGAGCATTGCGCGCAATGCGGTGCAACGGCAGGGTGGGTTGCTTTGGGCGCAGAACAGCGGGGCGGGGTTGCGGCTGAATTTGCGGTTGCTGGCGGATGATGGTGTTGCGCCGAATGACGCTATCGCGAGCAGGCTCACTCCTACAATGGATTTGCGTTCACCGCAGATCAGTTGAACAACATAAATCCCCTTGTAGGAGTGAGCCTGCTCGCGATGTAGTCCATTCGCGCGCCCTATCCTGCTGACTTGACGGAGCGCTCGTCTTTTTCTGTATGACATTTCCCAAGCTGCACCAGCGGTCATTTTGAGCTTCCCGAACGGTTTAGGCTCGTGCTTCACCTAACCTTCAAGGAATTGCGCATGAATGCATCCAGCCTTACCGGCAGCTCAGATGGCGATCGTTTCAATGAAGTGCTCGCATTGATCCACAGTTCCAGACACAAGGCCATGCAGGCGGTCAATACTCACCTGATCGAGCTTTACTGGCAGGTGGGGGCGCATATCAGTCGCAAGATTGAGCGGGCGGAGTGGGGGGATTCGGTCATCGCTCAACTGGCAGCGCATCTCGCTCAGACCCAGCCAGGTCTGCGTGGATTCACCCGACCCAATCTGTTCCGCATGCGCCAGTTTTATGAGACTTATCGAGACGAAGCAATTGTCTCACCACTGGTGAGACAATTGCCGTGGACTCATAACATGATCATTTTGAGTCAAAGCAAATGTCCTGAGGAGCGGGCTTTCTACCTGCGAATGGCCGTCCAGGAAAAATGGTCAAAGCGCGAACTGGAGCGACAGCTGAAAGCCGCTCTGTTCGAGCGAACCATTGCCGATCCAGCGAAAACCTCCGCCGCGCTCAAACAAACGCACCCAGCAGCGCTTGAAATATTCCGCGACTCCTACATGGTCGAATTCCTCGACCTGCCTTCTGCTCATTCTGAAACCGATCTGCACCAAGGGCTCCTGACAAGGCTGAAGGACTTCCTCATCGAGCTTGGTCGGGACTTCTGCTTTGTCGGCTCCGAATATCCGCTGCAAGTCGGCGGTCGGGATTTTGCGCTGGACCTTTTGTTCTTCCACCGAGGGCTCAATTGCCTGGTCGCTATCGAGCTCAAGGTCGGCCGCTTTGAACCGGAATATCTGGGCAAGCTGGATTTCTATCTGGAGGCGCTGGACCGCAATGTCCGCAAGCCCCACGAAAATCCGGCCATCGGTGTGTTGCTCTGCGCCAGTAAAGAGGACGAGGTCGTCGAGTACGCCCTCAACCGCAGTCTCTCGCCGGCATTGATCGCGCAATATCAAACATGCTTACCGGATAAACAATTGCTGCAAGCCAAGCTGCATGAGTTTTATGCCTTGGATACGGCCCACACGGAAAACACCGACTAGCGGGCGCTTATTCCCATAAACCATAAGCACCGCACTTTGCGTGATATGGCCTGCGTGGGATTGCCGGTATGATAGGCGCCCCCGCACGTCTGGATTGCGAATACGCCATGACCCTGCAGTACCCAACCATCGCCGATTGCGTCGGCAACACGCCGCTGGTGCGTTTGCAGCGCCTGCCCGGCGCCACCAGCAACACCCTATTGCTCAAGCTCGAAGGGAACAACCCGGCGGGTTCGGTCAAGGACCGTCCGGCGCTGTCGATGATCACTCGCGCCGAGTTGCGCGGGCAAATCAATCCCGGCGACACGTTGATCGAGGCGACCTCCGGCAACACCGGTATCGCTTTGGCCATGGCCGCTGCGATCAAGGGTTACAAGATGATCCTGATCATGCCGGACAACTCCAGCGCCGAGCGCAAGGCGGCGATGACCGCTTACGGCGCCGAGCTGATTCTGGTGACTCAGGAAGAGGGCATGGAAGGCGCCCGGGATCTGGCCCAGCGTATGGAAGCCGAAGGCCGCGGCAAGGTGCTCGATCAGTTCGCCAATGGCGACAATCCTGAGGCGCACTACACCACCACCGGTCCGGAAATCTGGCGTCAGACCCAGGGCAGCATCACGCACTTCGTCAGCTCGATGGGTACCACCGGCACCATCATGGGCGTCTCGCGCTACCTCAAAGAGCAGAGCGACAGCGTGCAGATCGTCGGCCTGCAACCGATGGAAGGCTCGGCCATCCCGGGCATCCGCCGCTGGCCTCAGGAATACCTGCCGAAGATCTATCAGGCCGAGCGCGTCGATCGCATCGTCGACATGGCGCAAAGCGAAGCCGAAGACGTGACCCGTCGCCTGGCGCGTGAAGAAGGCATCTTCTGCGGTGTGTCCTCGGGCGGTGCGGTGGCGGCGATGCTGCGTTTGTCTCGGGAAGTTGAGAATGCGGTGATCGTCGCGATCATTTGCGACCGTGGCGACCGTTACCTGTCGACCGGCATTTTCGACGCACCCAACTGATGGCCAAACACGAGAGAGGCCTGCGCTTCCAGCCCACCGGCGGCAGCAAGGCCCCGCAAGTCCCGACCGGAAAAAAGCAGCGCTTGAGCATCGAGCGCCTGGCCAATGACGGTCGCGGTATCGCGTTTTTCGAAGGCCGGACCTGGTTCGTCCTCGGCGCCCTTGCGGGCGAAGACGTCGAAGCGCGGGTGCTAGGCGCCCACGGCAAAGTGGTCGAAGCGCGCACCGAACGCGTGTTCACCGCCAGTGCATTGCGTCGCCCGGCGCCGTGCCCGCACGCCGGCCGTTGCGGCGGTTGCAGCGTCCAGCATTTGCCCCACGACGAACAGCTCGCCCTGAAACAGCGCATGCTCGCCGAGCAATTGTCGCGGGTTGCCGGTGTCGAACCAGAAGAATGGGCAGCGCCGCTGACCGGCCCGGAATTCGGCTACCGTCGCCGTGCGCGTATTGCCGTGCGCTGGGACATGAAAGCGAAAAAGCTGGAAGTCGGCTTCCGCGCTGCCGGCAGTCAGGACATCGTCGCGATCAGCGAGTGCCCGGTGCTGGTACAGCCCTTGCAACCGATCATGACCCGGTTGCCGGAGATGTTGCGGCGCTTGAGCAAACCGCAGGCGCTGGGGCATGTCGAGTTGTTCAGCGGCTCGTCATTGGCACTGTTGCTGCGGCACATGGCGCCGTTGTCCGAAGCGGACCTGACGATCCTCAAGGAGTTTTGCCAGTTTCATGAGGCGCAACTGTGGCTGCATGGCGAGGGTGAACCTCAACCGGTCGAGGCGGGTCAGACGCTCGGTTATCGCCTTGAGCAGTGGGATCTGGAGCTGGCTTACCGGCCGGGGGACTTCGTTCAGGTCAATGCCGCGGTCAACGAGGCAATGGTTGCGCAGGCGCTGGACTGGCTGAAACCGGCGCGCGAGGAACGGGTACTGGACCTGTTTTGCGGGCTGGGCAACTTTGCGCTGCCGCTGGCCCAAAGCGTGCGTGAAGTGGTGGCGGTGGAGGGCGTGCAGACCATGGTCGAGCGGGCCGCTGCCAACGCCGTCAGTAACAATTTGCATAACACAAAGTTTTTTCAAGCCGATTTATCCCAGCCTTTGAGCGCTGCCCAGTGGATCGCGAACGGCTTTTCTGCGGTACTCTTGGACCCACCGCGTGACGGTGCTTTCGAGGTGGTACGCCAGTTGGCGACCCTGGGTGCCAAACGGCTGGTGTATGTGTCGTGCAACCCGGCAACGCTGGCGCGCGACACGGTGGAATTGATCAAGCAGGGCTACCGGTTAAAACGTGCCGGGATTCTCGATATGTTTCCTCAGACGGCACATGTCGAGGCCATGGCGTTATTTGAAGCGGGCCAGGATGGCTCGTCTGAATCCGTCTGATCTGTCCGCGCAGCGCTCGCTTGAGCCCCGCGAGCGCAAACGGGCAGTACAGGTCAGCGATTTGACGCATTGAATCTGCGTCGTAGGGAAGGTAAAGCAGCATGGTACAGGTGAGAGCACACCAGCCGATCAACACTGACGGCAGTATCAACCTCGAGGCCTGGCTCGATCATGCGGTCAGTGTCGATCTGGCACTGGATCGCGAGGCCTTGAAAGAAGCCTGCGAGTTCGCTCGCGAGGCCGAACAACAGTCCAATGCCAAGAAGAATCTGTGGGCCGAAGGCTCCGGCAGTTTCAGTACTGGCCTGGAAATCGCCGAGATTCTTGCCGACCTCAAGCTCGATCAGGATTCGCTGGTCGCGGCGGTCCTGTATCGCGGCGTGCGCGAAGGCCAGATCGAACTCGCCGCAGTCGGCCAGCGCTTCGGCCCGGTGGTGGCCAAGCTGATCGACGGCGTGCAGCGCATGGCGGCCATCAGCGCCAGCCTCAGCCCTCGGCAATCGATGGTCATGGGCACGCAGGGGCAGGTGGAAAACCTGCGCAAGATGCTCGTCGCCATGGTTGACGATGTGCGCGTCGCGTTGATCAAACTGGCCGAGCGCACCTGCGCCATTCGTGCGGTGAAAACCGCCGACGATGAAAAGCGCAACCGCGTCGCCCGGGAAGTCTTCGACATCTATGCGCCGCTAGCGCACCGGCTCGGCATCGGTCATATCAAATGGGAACTGGAGGACCTGTCCTTCCGTTACCTGGAACCGGATCAATACAAACAGATCGCCAAGTTGCTCCACGAGCGACGTCTGGACCGCGAGCGTTTCATCAGCGACGTGATGACCCAGCTCAAGGACGAATTGCAGGCCACCGGCGTCGACGCCGACATCAGCGGCCGGGCCAAACACATTTATTCGATCTGGCGCAAAATGCAGCGCAAGGGTCTGGAGTTCAGCCAGATCTACGACGTGCGCGCCGTGCGCGTGCTGGTCCCGGAAATGCGCGATTGCTACACCGCACTTGGCATCGTCCATACCCTGTGGCGGCACATCCCTAAGGAATTCGACGACTACATCGCCAACCCGAAAGAGAACGGCTACCGCTCGCTGCACACTGCCGTGATCGGCCCGGAAGGCAAAGTGCTTGAGGTGCAGATCCGCACCCACTCGATGCACGAAGAAGCCGAACTCGGCGTCTGCGCGCACTGGCGCTACAAGGGCACCGACGTCAAATCCGGCTCGAACCATTACGAAGAGAAAATCTCCTGGCTGCGTCAGGTCCTCGAATGGCACGAAGAACTCGGTGACATCGGCGGTCTGGCCGAACAGCTGCGGGTCGATATCGAGCCGGATCGGGTTTACATCTTCACCCCTGACGGTCACGCCATCGACTTGCCGAAAGGCGCGACGCCGCTGGATTTCGCCTATCGCGTACACACCGAGATCGGCCACAACTGCCGGGGCGCGAAGATCAACGGGCGTATCGTGCCGCTCAACTACAGCCTGCAAACCGGCGAGCAGGTCGAGATCATTACCAGCAAGCACGGCACGCCGAGTCGCGACTGGCTGAACCCGAACCTCGGTTACGTCACCACCTCGCGGGCGCGGGCGAAGATTGTTCACTGGTTCAAGTTGCAGGCTCGCGATCAGAACGTTGCAGCGGGTAAAACCCTGATCGAGCGCGAACTCAATCGCCTTGGTCTACCGGCGGTGGATTTCGACAAGCTGGCCGAAAAGGCCAACATGAAAACCGCCGAAGACATGTTCGCCGCCCTCGGTGCCGGCGACCTGCGTCAGGCGCACCTGGTCAACCTCGCGCAGCAACTGGTCGAGCCGGAGCGCGGCAACGAGCAGCTGGAGCTGATTCCACGCAAGGCCACCGGTTACAAACCGGGCAAGCGCGGCGATATCCAGATTCAGGGCGTCGGCAACCTGATGACGCAAATGGCCGGCTGCTGCCAGCCGCTGCCGGGCGACGCGATTGTCGGCTACATCACCCAGGGCCGCGGTGTGAGCATTCACCGTCAGGACTGCGCCTCGGTGCTGCAACTGGGCGGGCGCGAGCCGGAGCGGATCATTCAGGTCAGTTGGGGGCCGGTGCCGGTGCTCACCTATCCGGTGGACATCATCATCCGCGCCTACGACCGTTCCGGGCTGCTGCGTGACGTTTCGCAGGTGCTGCTCAACGAGCGCATCAACGTGCTGGCGGTCAACACCCGTTCGAACAAGGAAGACAACACGGCGCTGATGTCCCTGACCATCGAGATTCCCGGTCTGGATGCGCTGGGCCGCTTGCTGGGGCGCATTTCGCAATTGCCGAACATCATCGAAACGCGGCGTAACCGTACCCCGTGAAGATCGACGCCAATCAACTGTGGGAGCGGGCTTGCTCGCGAAGAGGTCGTGTCAGTCGATATTTGCGCTGAATGACACACCGCATTCGCGAGCAAGCCCGCTCCCACATTGATCTAGTGTAGAGACATAACAGATGTATTCATTGGAAGATCTGCTCCATCTCATGAACCGCCTGCGCGATCCGCAGTTCGGTTGCCCGTGGGACATCAAGCAAACCTACGCGACCATCGTCCCGCACACGTTGGAGGAAGCCTACGAAGTGGCCGATGCCATCGAGCGCGGCGATCTCGATCATTTGCAGGGCGAACTGGGCGATCTGTTGTTTCAGGTGGTGTATTACAGCCAATTGGCCAAGGAAGAAGGGCGGTTTGAATTCGCCGGGGTGATCGACAGCATCACCCGCAAGCTGATCCGCCGCCATCCGCACGTGTTTCCCACCGGCGATCTGTATGCGCCGCTCGACGTGCCACGCTTGAGCGAAGAGCAGGTCAAACAGCGCTGGGAACAAATCAAAGCCGAAGAGCGCGCCGAGAAAGCCTCGGCGCCCGAACAGTTGTCCTTGCTCGACGATGTGCCGACGACGTTGCCGGCACTGTCGCGCTCGGCCAAGTTGCAAAAGCGTGCCGGGCAGGTCGGTTTCGACTGGCCGGACGCCTTGCCGGTACTCGACAAGGTGCGCGAAGAGCTCGATGAAGTGCTCGAAGCCATGTCGGAAAATGATCCGGTGGCCGTAGCGGACGAGATCGGCGACCTGCTGTTTTCCGTGGTCAATCTGGCCCGCCACCTGAAGGTCGACCCGGAAACTGCGCTGCGTGGCGCCAACGGCAAATTTGAAAGACGTTTCCGTTTTATCGAACAGGCATTGCGCGACACCCACCGTCCCATGGAAGATTGCACCCTCGAAGAGTTGGACGCCCTGTGGGGCGAAGCCAAACGCCAGGAAAAGAATGAGCCCAGCTGCGGCTGAGCCGTTGCCCAAGTGAGTAAGCATTAATGAGCCTTTCCCTTCGCGACCAGTTGCTCAAGGCAGGACTGGTCAATCAAAAGCAGGCCAAGCAGGTCAGCAAAGACAAGCAGAAGCAGCAGCGTCTGGCTCACAAAGGCCAGATCGAACTGGATGATTCGCAGCAGCGCGCAGCCCAGGAAGCCATGGCCGAGAAGGTCAAGCGCGATCAGGAACTGAACCGTCAGCAGAAAGAGAAGGCTGAAGCCAAGGCCCGCGCCGCGCAGGTCAAGCAGTTGATCGAAGTCTCGCGTCTGCCCAAGCTGACCACCGAGGACTACTACAACTTCGTCGATGACAAGAAGGTCAAGCGCATCTCGGTCAACACGCTGATGCGCAACAAGCTCAGCAGCGGCTCGCTGGCGATCGTGCACCATAACGGTGGCTACGAAGTGATCCCCCGTGAAGCGGCGCTGAAGATCCAGGAGCGCGATCCGCAGCGCATCGTTCAGCTCAACGTGCAGACCGAAGAGGTCAACGCCGAGGACGATCCGTACGCGGCCTATCAGATCCCTGACGATCTGATGTGGTAAGCGATTGTGGCGAGGGAGCTTGCTCCCTCGCCACAATGTGCAATGTTCGCCTGATCAGGCGGACTTCAGATCTCTTTGCTGTTCCTGCACTTCCAGTTCGGCCTTGTAGTTGTGGGCATCGATCTCGTTGTGGAACATGCCGACCAGCAAGTCTTGTTGATGCACATCCCAGATACGGATACCGGCGGCCAGGCCTTCGTGGGACATGTGTGAATCGTCGCGTTCAGTTACTTTTACAGTCATCTGCTAGCTCCAATTTTTTCAGGTTCTGCAGCAAGGCATGTGCAGGACTCTGTTATAGATTTTGTTAGCCAGCTAAGTAAACCGCCGATGGGCGCAAGGTGTTGTTGCGAATTTCGTAACAGTGCTGCAGGCCGCGTAAACCGCGACATTCGGTCGCAGGGCAATTGGTTTCATGACAAAGGTTTCATTTTCAGAACACCGCAAACCCCTTGTAGGAGTGAGCCTGCTCGCGATCGCGGAGTGTCAGTCACCGCTGATATTGACTGATCCACCGCTATCGCGAGCAGGCTCACTCCTACACAGATGTGTGTCGGCCATGAGTTTTATATCAGCCAAAAAAAACGCCCCGAACCAGTCGGGGCGTTTTCATGTGTCGCTCAGCAGCGGGGAATTACTTGCCTTCCCAGCGCTTCAACACCAGCGTGGCGTTGGTGCCGCCGAAACCGAAGCTGTTGCTCATCACGGTGTTGAGGGTGGCGTTCTCGCGGGTTTTGGTCAGCACCGGCAGATCGGCCACTTCCGGGTCGAGCTCGTCGATGTTGGCGGAACCGGCAATGAAGTTGCCTTCCATCATCAGCATGCAGTAGATCGCTTCGTGAACGCCGGCGGCGCCTAGGGAGTGACCGGACAGGCTCTTGGTCGAGCTGATGGCTGGAGCCTTGTCGCCGAACACTTCACGCACACCTTTCATTTCCGCGACGTCGCCGACCGGAGTCGAGGTGCCGTGGGTGTTCAGGTAGTCGATCGGGGTGTCGACAGTCGACAGCGCCTGCTGCATGCAGCGGATCGCGCCTTCGCCACTTGGGGCGACCATGTCGTAGCCGTCGGAGGTGGCGCCGTAGCCAACGATCTCGGCGTAGATTTTCGCGCCACGGGCCAGCGCGTGTTCCAGCTCCTCAACAACAACCATGCCGCCGCCGCCAGCGATGACGAAGCCGTCACGGTCCTTGTCATAGGCGCGGGAGGCTTGTTCCGGGGTGTCGTTACGCTTGCTGGACAAGGCGCCCATGGCGTCGAACAGGAACGACTGGCTCCAGTGCTCTTCTTCACCGCCACCGGCGAAGACGATGTCCTGCTTGCCCATCTGGATCTGTTCCATGGCGGTACCGATGCAGTGAGCACTGGTGGCGCAGGCAGAAGCGATGGAATAGTTCAGGCCCTTGATCTTGAACGGCGTGGCCAGGCAAGCGGAAACGGTGCTGCTCATGGTCCGCGTAACGCGGTACGGGCCGACGCGTTTCACGCCTTTCTCGCGGAGGATGTCCAGCGCTTCCATCTGGTTCAGCGTGGAAGCACCGCCGGAGCCGGCGATCAGGCCGGTACGCGGGTTGGACACTTGCTCTTCGGTCAGGCCGGAGTCAGTGATCGCGTCTTTCATGGCCAGGTAGGCGTAAGCCGCTGCGTGGCCGACGAAGCGATAGATCTTGCGATCGATCAGCTCTTCAAGGTTGAGGTCAATGGAGCCGGAAACCTGGCTACGCAGACCCATTTCAGCATATTCCGGGTTGAACCGGATGCCAGGGCGGCTTGCACGCAGGTTAGCGGAGACGGTCTCTTTGTCATTGCCCAGGCACGAAACAATGCCCAGACCAGTGATAACGACGCGGCGCATGCGAATAACCCTTAGAAGTTGTCAGTGGAGGTGAACACGCCGACCCGGAGGCCTTCGGCGGTGTAGATTTCGCGTCCGTCGACACTGACCGAACCATCGGCGATGGCCATGTTCAGCTTGCCCTTGAGGACGCGCTTGATATGAATGTTGTAGGTGACTTTCTTGGCGGTCGGCAGCACCTGGCCGAAGAATTTCACTTCGCCCGAACCCAGCGCACGGCCGCGGCCCGGCAGACCCTGCCAGCCGAGGAAGAAACCGACCAGCTGCCACATGGCATCCAGGCCCAGGCAGCCCGGCATCACCGGATCGCCTTCGAAATGACAGGCGAAGAACCACAGGTCAGGGTTGATATCCAGCTCGGCGACCAATTCACCTTTGCCGTACTTGCCGCCTTCTTCGCTGATATGGGTGATGCGATCCACCATCAGCATGTTCGGGGCGGGCAATTGCGCGTTACCTGGGCCGAACAGCTCACCGCGACTGCAGCGCAGCAGGTCTTCCCGAGTAAAGGCGTTTTGTTTGGTCATGCGAGCTCCTCAATAATCCCATGCGGCAGGTGGGGCAAATCTTCCCGACCGTTCAAAGCGTTCATGCCTCGAACCGGCAGCCTACTCATAGACTATTGCGTTGTGGTGAAAGTCACAGCACCAAGGACATGAATGTACACTTGTGCACTGAAATTTTTATACAAGCCCCTTTCGAGGCTCGTTCGGGTGCCTAAGACTGCCGCACTTTCGCTTTTCACGCCAGTCGCAGATGGTCGAAAAACCGTCACTACCGCACCCAGCGCTGCAGAATCTGCTGTAGGTCGTTGCGTTTGAACGGCTTCGCCAGGTAATCGTTCATGCCCGCTGCCAGACAGGCTTCCCGGTCGCCCTGCAAGGCGTTGGCGGTCAGCGCGATGATCGGTACGTCGCGGCGTCCGGGCAGTTCGCGAATCTGCCGCGTGGCTTCATAGCCGTCGATGATCGGCAGACGGCAGTCCATCAGAATCACCTCGAATTCGCCGCCCTCGGCACTGCGCACCGCTTGCGCGCCATCGGTCGCCACGCTGACGGCGAAACCGAGGCTGCGCAGCATCGCTTCGATCACGGTCTGATTGACCGGATTGTCCTCGACCAGCAACACCTGTCGCCCTTCACCCTGACCACTGCCGTTCAAGGCTCGTGGCGCAGCCTGTGGCGGCAGTGCCTGTTTATACAGCGCCAAAGGAATTTCCAGCGTGAACACCGAACCGCGACCTTCCTCGCTCTGCGCGCGCAAGGTGCCGCCCATGCGTTCGGCGAGGGTGCGGGCAATCGGCAAACCCAGGCCGGTGCCGCCATAACGCCGGGAAATCGAACTGTCGGCCTGCTGGAACGCGTTGAACATCAACTCCAGGCTTTCGGAAGAAATACCGATGCCGCTGTCACGCACCGAACAGGTGAACCACAGCAGTTCATGATCGAGCGACTGCCATTGTGCTTCGATGCTGACCCGGCCCTGCTCGGTGAACTTCAGCGCATTGCCGACCAGATTGACCAGAATCTGCCGGATTCGGGTCGGGTCGCCCTGAACCTGCAAGCCGCGCATGTCGTCCGGGATCCGCAGATTCAGCGCCAGGCCACGCTGCACAGCGCTGTGCTGGAACGACTGCGCACAGGCGCCGATCAGTTCGGCGAGGTTGAATGGAATGTGCTCCAGCTCCAGTTCCGAACGCTCGATCCGCGAGAAATCAAGAATGTCGTTGATGACCTTCAGCAGATGTTCGGTGGATTCTGACGCGAGTGCGGCGTATTCGACCTGCTCTTCGGTCATCTCGGTGGTTTCGAGCAATTGCAACATGCCCAGCACACCGTTCATGGGCGTGCGCAGTTCATGGCTCATCATCGCCAGGAAATCGGACTTGGCGTTGTTGGCCTTTTCCGCTTCCTCGCGGGTCTGGATCAGTTGCGCCATCGCCTGATGCTGCTCGCGGCTGGCCTGCTCCAGCGCCTGGGCGAGGTTGTTGATGTGCTGCGACAGCGCACCCAGTTCGGTGTCATCGACAATCGGCAACGGGGTTTTATAGTCGCCTTCCTGAATCGCCTTGACGGCATCGCCGATGTCGCGGATCGGCTGCGACAGGCTGCCGGCCAGGCGCCGCGCCAAAATAAACGTGAAGAGCAATGCGAACAGCGCGAGGATCGCGGCCTTGAACACGATTTCCTGCTGACGCTGGCTGAACGCATCGTTGGACAGGCCGACGATTACCCGGCCCAGATAATCCTCGCTGGCCCCGCTTTTGCTGACGTTGGCGTCCTGGAAAAAATCATTGTGCAAGGCAATCCGTTGCAGGCGCACCGGCGCCTGAAACACTTCGACCTGATGCGGACGGCTGTGGGCCGCCGCCGGTTGCTCGACGTACACGAGAATCCGGTTGGCGCTGTCCTGCACTTCCAGAAAACGCACATTGGGCGTGGCCAGGGTCGCTTTCAGCAGGCTCTCCAGCACTTCGTTGTTACCGGAAATCACTCCGTATTCGGTGGCAGGCGCCAACTGGTTGGCGATCAGTTGGCCGGTGTGGTTCAGCTCCTGGCGCAGATCCTGAATCCGCACGAAGGTAAAGAAACTGATCAGCAGCAAGGTCAGCAGCAAGGCCGGGCCGAGGCTGATCAGTTGGGTGCGGGTGTTGATGTCCCAACGGCGACGGAAAGTCATGGGCGCGGTTCTCCTTCGGCCAGCGCAGTGGCGGCAGACGCTTCATTGAGCGGTTCGATGCCTAAGGAACGAGCCACTTGCGCATTACTTGAGACTTTGAATCGCTCGGGATAGAGCGCGCGCGGCCAGGTTGCCGGCGGCTGGTCGAGCAAGCGGTCGAGGATGCTCAGCCAATCGCTCTGATCGCTGTAGGTGCTGGCCAGGCTGCCGGCGCGTACGAACGCAACGTTGGGGCCGACCAGGGCCACCTGTCGCGAGTAGCTGCTGAGCAGCAGGTTTTTCGCGGTTTTCGGGTTGTACAGATCGGGATCGTCGAGGCCCAGCAATACATCGCTGTTTTTCAACAGCGCTTGCAAGGGCCGACTGTCATGGGTGTCGTCCCAGCGCTCGCTGACGATGTGCAGGTTCAACGGTTGCGCGGCCAGGTTCAGCTCTTTGAGCAGGAACTCGCTGTGCTGATCGAACAGCACGCCGACCCGTCGGGCCTGCGGCAATATTCGCCGGATCAGTTGCAACTGTCGGCTCAGCGGCGGATCGCTCCACAGCAGGCTCAAGCGCGCCGGCTGTGAATCACCAAAGCGCTGCCGTGCCTGCAAGCGGCTGATACGCAGCACCAGCGTGGCCGGGCCTTGTGAGTCTTGCCGGCGCCAATCCAGCGCGGGCAGGTCGAGCAGGATCAAGCGCAGGCTTGCCGGCAATTTGCCCGCCGCCGGCAGACTCGCCAGCGGCTGGAAGCGCACGTTATCGGTGGGGCGCAATTCGCTGAGCGCCTGAACGAACGCCTGCACGCCGGGGCTTTCCTCGGCACCGGTCAGCAGAATATCGGCTGCCTGCACCGCGACGCCGTGCAGCCATGCCGTCACAAACAGACAGAATCCGGCCAGCCAGTGGCCGGCGCTTGGCATCTTCCGTGACAGGCCGTTGCGCATGCTAGAACTCCAGCTCGGCACTGAAGTACATCAATCGGCGCTCGTCATCGTTGTTATCGACAAAAGTGCTCGGCTCGTGATCGAGGCGCTGCTGCAACACCCCGGCCAGTTGCAACTGCGCCTTGCCCAGCGGAATACGTTTGGCGATGCGTGTGTCGATCCGTTCGAAGCGGTAGCCATTGAGGGCGTTGTCGCCGTAATAGAAGACGGCGCTGTTCCAGCCATGCCCCCAATCGCGCAGCCAGCCGGCGGAACCGCTGTTGCGCGAGGTGAACTGCTGATCCAGCGGATTGCTCGCCTGGGCATCGACAAAGGCATAGGTGAAACGCAAGCGGTCGGCCACGCTCACGCGCCAATCCAGTTGGGTTTCCGTGCCGCGAAAGCGTGAGCTGTTGGCGTTGCTGGCAATGTACTGGTTGTTGCGCAGCGGCTCGCTGATCATCCCGGTGATTTCGTCATAGAACAGCTTCACATCCAGCGCCAGGCCGAGTTCGGCGAAATAGCCGTTGTAACCCAATTCCCGCGAGCGCATGTGTTCCTGATCGAGATCGCCGGGGCCGCGGGTCTGGACGAAATAACGCGCCGACGACTGTCCATACGCCGAGGGCCGCAGCTTGCTGACCTGATAGCTCCAGTTGACGTTGTTCTCGAACATGTCCGGCGAGCGAATCGCTTCGGAGTACACCGCACGCAGGCCGTGGCGCGGGTTGATCAGGTAGTTGATCGCGAAGCGAGGGGTCAGCGAACTGCCGACCAGTTGCGTGTCCTCGAACATCGCCCCGCCCTGTAACAGCCAATGTTCACTGGCGCGCCACTCGAGTTGGCCGAAGGTGCGCCAAGTGGTGTCGTCGAGCGTGCCGTTGAAATACGTTTCGGAGTCGGCGCGGTCGTAGCGATAGTTCATGCCGCTGACCAGACGCAGGCTGTCGGACAGGCTGAGGGTATCTTGCAGTTCAAGGTCGTAGCGCGATTCGCGGGCGCTCTGGTCGATGTCACCGCACAGGGTTCGACTGGCGCCGTTGCGCCATTGACCGAGCACTTGATTGGCCAGCGCCATCTCCTGCGGTGTGCCGGGTGCCGCGCCGGGGCCGGTGAATTGGCTGATGTTGCGCGCCAGGCGTTCGGTGTAGTTGGGGTTCAGTTGCCACAGTTGCGCCAGTTGCGGGCTGAACGAGACCTCGGCGTCGCAGGCGCGCCAGGTCTGCTGACGATCCCAGTGTTGGACCGAGCCTTGTACGTAAAGGCTGTGTTCGGGGTTGATGTCGAGGTTCCAGCGCACCGAGCCGGCGTAATCCTTGGCCACCACGTCGGAATTATTCCCGGCGGCGGTAGTCCCTGAGAACACCGGGCGGTAGGTATAGGGCCGCTGATTGCTGCCGTCCTTGGCGTTGAGTTGCCAGTCGAGGCTCTGGTCATCGCTCAGGGTGTGACTGACGGCGAGACTCAGGCGATTCAAGCGGCGGCTGTCGCGGTAGTCGGCGCCGCTGCGATCGCTGTCGAAACCGTCGTCCTCCTGGCCGGACAGCGACAGGCGCAGATCACCGCCGTTCCAGCCGGTGCCCTGGCTCGCATAGAAGTCGCTGATGCCGCGTTGGCCGCGGGTGTACTTCAGCCGCGTGCCATGGCTGTCCGCGGGGTGGCGGGTGATGATGTTGATCACCGCCATCAGCGCGTTGGCGCCGTAGCTGACGGTGTTCGGCCCGCGAAACACTTCGATGCGTTCGACGTCTTCCAGGGCCACCGGAATATCGCTCCAGTCCACCGTGGCCAAGCCTGCGCGGTACACCGAGCGGCCATCGATCAACACCTGCATGCGCCGCGCGCCGGTGGCATTAGTGCCGTGGTAATTGACCGCGGCCTGATTGCCGTTGAGGTGGCCGACCATCATCCCCGGAACCAGGCGCAGCAGCTCGCTGATGTCACGGGCACCGCTGGCGCCGATCAGTTCGCTGTCGAGTACGGTCATGCTCCCCGGCACTTGTGCCGGTGTCTGTTTCAGGCGCGTGGCGGTCAGCACCTGCGGCAGCGTCTGGCTGTCGACAAACAGATCGTCGGCCTGCAGCAGCGGGCTGAACAGCAGCGCCAGCAGCACAGACGAACGCGGTGGGGGAGGGCCAAAAAACACAACGCAGCCTATAGAGCGAAGAATTGGCGCGCATGTTAACCGAGGGCAGCGACTTTTCCAGTCACGTTGTAGGCATTTTCCTAGGTTTTGTTGGTCTTCTTCCTACAAGTGTCGGTAATTGACGCAGGGGCTGGCCGCGACCGGGTCGCCCCGTATAATGCCGGCATCGCCACTGGTATGGATTAACGGATTGCATATGACTGAACAGCGCCCGATTGCGGTCCTGGGAGGCGGAAGTTTTGGTACCGCCGTGGCCAATCTGTTGGCCGAGAACGGCCATCAAGTCCGGCAGTGGATGCGTGACCCCGAGCAGGCCGAGGCCATCCGGGTCAATCGCGAAAACCCGCGTTACCTCAAAGGCATCAAGATTCTGCCGGGCGTGACTGCCGTCACCGACCTGCAGGCCACCCTCGACGCCTGCGAGTTGTGCTTCGTCGCGCTGCCGTCCAGCGCACTGCGCACGGTGCTCGCCGCCCACGCCGAGCGGTTGAGCGGCAAGATGCTGGTCAGCCTGACCAAAGGCATCGAAGCCCAGACGTTCAAACTGATGAGCCAGATCCTCGAAGAGATCGCCCCGCAGGCGCGCATTGGCGTGTTGTCCGGGCCGAACCTGGCGCGGGAAATCGCCGAACATGCGCTGACCGCGACGGTGGTCGCCAGTGAAGACGAAGCGCTGTGCAAGCAGGTGCAAGCCGCGCTGCACGGTCGCACCTTTCGTGTGTACGCCAGCGCCGACCGCTTTGGTGTCGAGCTGGGCGGGGCGCTGAAAAATGTCTACGCGATCATCGCCGGCATGGCGGTGGCGCTGGACATGGGCGAGAACACCAAAAGCATGCTGATCACCCGCGCTCTGGCAGAGATGACTCGTTTCGCGGTGAATCAAGGGGCCAATCCGATGACTTTCCTCGGCCTGGCCGGGGTCGGTGATCTGATCGTTACCTGTTCCTCGCCCAAGAGCCGCAACTATCAGGTCGGTTTCGCCCTCGGCCAGGGCCTGAGCCTCGACGAAGCCGTGTCGCGCCTGGGGGAAGTCGCCGAAGGGGTCAACACGCTCAAAGTGCTCAAGGCCAAATCGCAAGAGGTCGGCGTGTACATGCCGCTGGTCGCCGGTCTGCACGCGATTCTCTTCGAAGGACGCACGCTGGAGCAGGTGATCGGTCTACTGATGCGCGCCGAGCCAAAAACCGACGTCGATTTCATTTCCACCAGCGGTTTCAACTGAGTCAACGGGAAGAGCCATGAACGATCCGAAAACCGAAGCCAAGTACGAATCCATCCTCCTGCGGGTGTTGTGGATGATTGTCTATGTGCTGGTCTGGCAAGTGGCGCAGTTCATCCTCGGCGCCGTGGTGCTGGTGCAACTGATCTACCGTCTGATCTACGGTGCGCCGAGCGCCAGCCTGATGAATTTTGGCGACAGCCTGAGCCAGTTTCTCGCTCAGATTGGCCGTTTCGGCAGTTTTCACAGCGACCAGAAACCCTGGCCGTTCGCCGACTGGCCAACGCCGCGCACCCCGGAAGGCGAAGCGCCGCACACCGTCGCCCCGGCCGCGCATCCGGTGCGCGATGAGGAGCCCAAGCTATGAAACTCTGGGTGCTGCGTCATGGTGAGGCGGTGCCTTACGGCTCGAAGATCGATTCCGAGCGAGAACTGACCGAACATGGCCGTAAAGAAGTCCTGAGCAGCGCCGCTCATTTAATGGGGCAGCCGTTGACGGCGATCTATGCCAGCCCTTATCTGCGCGCGCAGCAAACCGCGCAGATTGTTCGCGAGGCGTTGGGCTTTGAGCCGGAGATTCGCACCGTCGATTGGCTGACACCGGAGAGCGATCCGGACAAAGTCGCCGAGCAATTGGTCTCGGTCAGCAATGTATTGCTGGTCAGCCATAACCCTTTGGTGGGCAATCTGCTCAGCTATCTGCAGCACGGCGCCGGGCATCCGCCGGAGCGGGTCAGTACGGCGGGGCTGGCGGAGCTTGAGCACAGTGAACTGCTGATTGGCTCGATGAAGCTCAACAGCCTCAAACACCCTTAAGGCATACACCGCTCCCCTTGTAGGAGTGAGCCTGCTCGCGATGGCGGTGTGACAGGCAACATCGCCGCTGACTGACACACCGCCATCGCGAGCAGGCTCACTCCTACAGAGGCTATCTGCATCTGAAATTATTTGTTTGAAAAATCCAACCAAGCACTTGCTTGGTTGACTACGCTTGCTCCAGACCAAAAAAACAGGAGCGAGTCGCATGTCTGCCGCCTTCCGTTTGCCGCTGGATGTGTTTTACGAACGCGAAGCGCGGCACCCGCGCCAGCGCTTCCTTGTGCAGCCCATCGGCGGCGGGCAGGTCGAGACACTGACCTGGGCCGACGTCGGCCATCAGGCCCGTTGCGCCGCGCACTGGCTACGCGCCCGCGAATTGCCGTCCGGCAGTCATATCGCGCTGATCTCGAAAAACTGCGCGCACTGGATCATTGCCGACCTGGCGATCTGGATGGCCGGACACGTCTCGGTGCCGCTGTACCCCAACCTCACGGCCGAATCGGTGGCGCAGGTGCTCACTCACTCGCAAAGCGTGCTGGCGTTCATCGGCAAACTCGATGATTGGGCGGGCATGTCCCAGGGCGTGCCGGCGGGCTTGCCGACTATCAGCCTGCCGCTGCATCCGTCCGGCGCGTTCGATTTCAGTTGGGCGGACCTGCAAGGTTGTTCGCCGATTCAGGACGACCCGCGTCCCGCCGCCGAGCAACTGGCGACCATTATTTACACCTCCGGCACCACCGGCCTGCCCAAGGGCGTGATGCACAGTTTCGCTAATCTTGGTTTCGCCACCAGTCGCGGCACGCAGTTGTTCGGTCTCAACGAGAACGATCGACTGCTGTCGTATTTGCCGCTGTGCCATGTCGCCGAGCGCATGTTTGTCGAGCTGGCGTCGATCTACACCGGGCAGACGGTGTTTTTCGCTGAGAGCCTCGATACTTTCATCATCGACCTCAAGCGGGCGCGGCCGACCGCGATGTTCGGCGTGCCGCGCATCTGGACCAAGTTCCAGATGGGCGTGTACAGCAAGATCCCGGCGAAACGTCTGGATTTTCTCCTCGGCCTGCCGTTGATTGGCAAACGGGTCGGGCACAAGGTGCTGGCGGGTCTGGGGCTGGATGCCTTGCGTGTGGCGTTGTCCGGCGCCGCGCCCGTGCCGCCGACCCTGCTCGCCTGGTATCAGAAACTCGGCCTCGATGTGCTGGAGGTCTACGGCATGACCGAGGGTTGCGGCTACTCGCATATCTGCCTGCCCGGCGAGTACCGGCAAGGCTGGATCGGCAAACCTTGCCCGGAGGTCGAAGTGCGCATCGATGCGTCCGGTGAAGTACAAGTGCGCAGCCGGGCGAACATGCTCGGCTATTTCAAGGAACCGCAAAAAACCGCCGAGACCCTGACCGAAGACGGCTTTCTGCGCACCGGCGACAAGGGCGAGCAGGACAGCGAAGGGCGCCTGCGCCTGACCGGGCGGCTCAAGGAAATCTTCAAGACCAGCAAAGGCAAATACGTCGCGCCGGCGCCTATCGAGAATCGCCTGGCGGTGCATTCGCGAATCGAACAGGTCTGTGTGGTGGGCGATGGTTTGAGTGCGCCGTTAGGCTTGTGTGTGCTGTCCTCGGTCAGCCAGGACGAGGGGCGGGTGAGTCTGCAGACGAGCCTGGAAAAACTGCTGGAGGAGGTCAATGCTGTGCTCGACAAGCATGAGCGCCTGCACCGGCTGGTGGTGGTCAAGGACAGTTGGGCCGTGGAAAACGGCTTTCTCACGCCGACCCTGAAAATCAAGCGCAACGTGATCGAAGACCGTTATGGCGCCCGTTTCGAAGAATGGAGCGAGCGCCGCGAGGCGGTGCTGTGGCAGGATTGAGTGACGACTAAAACAACAAGGGAAGTCTGCAATGAGCCTGTGGCGTACCACTCCAAACATCGAGCAGTTGAACGCGATTCAGAAAAACACCATCGGTGAAGTGCTCGACATCCGCTTCGAAGCGTTCGACGAGCAATCGCTGACGGCGAGCATGGTCATCGACCATCGCACTCACCAACCGTACGGCTTGCTGCACGGCGGCGCCTCGGTGGTGCTGGCGGAAACCGTCGGTTCGATGGCCAGTTATCTGTGTATCGATGCCAGCAACTTTTACTGCGTAGGGCTGGAGATCAACGCCAACCACCTGCGCGGCTTGCGCAGTGGACGGGTGACAGCGGTGGCCACGCCGATTCACATTGGCCGTACCACCCATGTCTGGGATATCCGCCTGACCAGCGACGAAGGCAAGGCCAGTTGCGTGTCGCGCCTGACCATGGCGGTGGTGCCGCTGGGAGAGCAGCCGCCGCTGCGGTGAGGGCAGCGGTAAGGCGATAGCATCACCTGCTTAAAAGTTGAGTTGCGCTCGGGAATATTTTCGCTGACCAGGACTGGTTTCGCTAACAAAGTAGACTTGGTCGACGTCGGTTGGTGGGCTTTCGGCACCGACCTCGTTTTTTTCAACGTCCCACGAAGTCCTTCCCAGTTCTGCGCTCAGGCCAGGCTTGGCAATCGTGACAAACGTCGAGCGTATGTCGCCGATCGCGCTCACGACTGCACGGCTCACCGCCGTTCGGGTGTGTGGGTCCAACGTGTCGTAGCCAGGGATCTGTGATAAAGCCAGATTGGCGACCTGCCCCAACGATAAAAAGAAATGACGGCTGCTGTAGCCGACCACGGCGTTTTCCTGATTGAAGGTCGGTTCGCGATCATTCGAGGGGATGGTCGGGGTTCCCCTCAGCCCTCTCACGACTGAGGCAGCGGCAGCACTGGCAGCCGTGACTGCCGAGACGGAAAGAACGGACTGCAACACATTTCCGGTTGCATCCGTGCCAAACAGCATTGAGCCGCCGAACCCGGTGGCGCCTGCTGCCAACCCTGCGCCAGCTACGCTGGCCGCTCCCGTGAGCGGATCGACACGGCCCACAGCGGGATTGCTCGGACCGGCATTGGCCAGATACTGCGCCGACATTTCGCGAAACAGGGTACCGAAGGCGCTGCCAATCTGGCCCGCCGCGGCTGCATTCCCGCGTGGATCGAGCATCCCGAGCAGGGACGGCGCAGCGCCCAGGGCCGCACCTATTACAGCACCGCCGATTTTCGCAGCCAGAGGTCCCCAATCTGCCGCGGAACTGATGTGCATAGAGCTTTGCGCCCAGTTGGCGCCGGCATAGCCGCTTATGCCACCCGTTACGGCACCCGCCAAAGCACCTCCAATGCTCACCGCAACGTTCGCCGGCGGCAGGAAACCCACGAAGGCCGCTTGCGCGGCGGTGGCAAAAGCTGCGCTGACAAACTCTCGCGTGGCTGTCGCACCCGCTGCCCTGGCGGTATCCAATCCGGTCAGTCCTTGGCGGTCGACAAACCTTACGGGATTGCCGCGCACCATCAAGTATCGATTCATACCATCGGTGATGCCCACCGGATCCGGGCTGATCCAGCGCATCAACCAAGGCGCATAGAAGCGCTGGCCATAATAATAAAGGCCGGTGGCATCAAGCTCCTGGCCTGCGTAGCGGCGGGTCTTGTAACGGGCCTGTAGCTGATCGGGCCCTGCCCACCACGAGGTGCCACCGTAGGGAAAATAGTTCTCTTCACAAATAGTGTTGCCCTGATCGTCGAGCACCAGCATGTTCGAGCCCAGATGATTGCTGAACTGGTAGCGATACTGATCGGCAACCATGCCCTCGGTAGCCCAGTGCAGGACTTCAACAGCACAACGTCCTGCCTGCACTGAAATGACGTGCAAGGTTTCATCGGCTCTATTGCGTATTTCCAGCTCTGGCAGATAGCGCGTTTCATGCAGTTGCACGATTGCTGCCGTTTGTACGAGGCGGACTTTGCGCTTGCGCTGACCCGCGCCGTCGTACGCATAGCGCTCGCAGTCGTTTGCAGCATCCTTGCGCCTGACCTGATCGACCTGGAGCAATCGTCCGCCAGCACTCCACTGCAACATCTGGCCGGGCTGGAGCGTTTTCCGGTTGCCGTTGATATCGAAGCCGGCGGCAATTTCCAGTTCGTCGGGCAGTGTGCCGCTGATCGTTTGTTCCATGCCGCGATTGCTGTATCTGGAAATCGCCGTGCGCTGCGTCCAACTCTTGCTTGCGGCACTGTGAACCAGGGTGGTGAGGTTGCCGGCCTCATCATAGGTGTACGTCTGGCGGTAGTTTTCGAGCTGGGCGGAATCTGGTGGAGAGCTGAAGATCGGCTCCGCGGGACCATTGACCGTGCTGCTTCGCTGCCAGCCCGTGGCACCGATCAATTGGTAGAGGCTGTCATAAATAAACGACGAAACAGGGTTGATCGTCTGGTTGCGAAAAAAGCGCGTGGGCTGGGCCATATCCTCGACACTGAGGATGTTGCCGACTGGATCGTAGCGATAGAGCAGATGTTGCAGGGCAGGGCGCCCGTCCGTTCCGGCAATGATCTCAACAAGTCGACCGCTCTGTGGATCGTAGAAATTCTGGCTTATCACGCCATTGGCGGCCGCTTGGCGCACCACCTGATCGTCCGCGTTGTACTGGATGTCGTGCAGCAACAGTCTGGGATGCGAGTCTTGCGCGACTTTCAGACTGATTTGCTTGAGTTGTCCGGCGACGTTCAGTTGGAGTCGCTTTTGATTGCTCATGGCGTCTTGCTGGCTGATCGTCTCCCCCAAGGCGTTATAGCAGACATGGGTAGTTGCACCACTCCCGGACTCGTGGAGCAGGTCTCTTTCCGCCAAGGCTGGCGGCCAGTCCGGCTCGTTAATTTCACTGAGAAAGTGCCGTACACACCTGATTGGCTCACCGTTGAGGGTGTATTCAGGAAAAAACTCGCTGCCAGCACTGTCATCATGGCGAATCATGCGGTCGCATTGGTTGTGCGCTGCGCACGATGGCGAGCTGTCGCCGTAACTGAAAAAACCGCTGTTTCTGGCACTTGTGCCCAGTACCTGTTCAACGAGACTGATGGGACGCAGCCGCAAGTCATAGAAGGTCAGCGTCTGTGTCATCTGCCCGTCCCACTCGATGAGGCGTTGTCCTGCCGCGCCTGGCAAGGTCAGCCGAAGTGCGCCATCAACACTGTCGCTTGAAAGGGACCGGCCGGAGAGGCTGGAAATCAACTTCAGGTTTGGGCGGGCATCCGGTTCGCGCTGTTGCAGCGCATACAGGCGTGGATCGCAGGCGTCAGTCAGTCGACCGGCAGCGTTGTAGCGTTGGCGATAAATACGCGGGTCGGTCGGCCCACCGGGGGTTTCACGACAATAGGACACCGTGGCAATGTTCAGCCCACGTGAATCCATCACGGAAACCGTCGGTGTATGCGTGTGCATGAAGCAGCCATCCCGAGTTCGTGGACCTGATTCGTTTATCGTGCACAGGAAGCCAGCGGTCAACTGTCAGAAATTACAGGTCGTCGAAGTTTGCGACGACTGGCCTGACGTCAGTATGGATAAAACAACATCGCCACTATTCGTGGCCGTTACGGTCATTGCTGTCCGCGCGGGTCTTGCGGACAATCATCCTCATGTTTTCGCCCACTGGATTTGCCCGCATGTCGCAACCGATCTTTTTCGCCCACGCCAACGGCTTTCCCTCGGGCACCTATGGCAAGTTGTTCGCGGCGCTGGCGCCCGAGTACCGGGTTGCACATTTACAGCAGCACGCCCACGACCCGCGTTTTCCGGCGGATGACAACTGGTACAACCTGGTCGATGAACTGATCCATCACTTGCAGCAGCAGGACCAACCGGTGTGGGGCGTCGGTCATTCCTTTGGTGGCGTGCTCCATTTGCACGCGGCGTTGCGTTGTCCTGAGCTGTATCGCGGGGTGGTGATGCTCGATTCGCCAGTGCTGACCCGCACCGATCAATGGGTGATTCGTGCGGCCAAGCGCTTCGGGTTCATCGACCGGCTGACCCCGGCCGGGCGTACGCTCGGGCGTCGTGAAGAGTTCGCCGATCTCGATAGCGCGCGCAGTTATTTCGCTGGCAAAAGCCTGTTTCGCGGATTCGACCCGGAATGCTTCGATGCGTACCTGCAACACGGGCTGCATCGGGTAGACGACAAGCTGCGGCTGCGTTTCGACCCGGCCACTGAAATCAGCATTTATCGCGGCGTGCCGCATACCAGTCCCGGGCGCACCCGGCAATTGCAGGTGCCGCTGGCCGTGGTGCGCGGACACAAAAGCCGTGTGGTGATGCGTCACCACACCCGTTTTGTTTCGCGTCTGCCACAAGGCGAGGCGCTGAGCATGCCCGGCGGGCACATGTTTCCGCTTGAGCGCCCGCAGGACACCGCACGGTTGCTCAAGAGTCTGTTCGCTCGCTGGGAAAGCCGTCAGGCTCAGGATTGCGCATGAGCCCGACGTTCGAAGAAGTGCGTTTGAGCCTGCCGCATATCGAACTGGCGGCGCATTTGTTCGGCCCCGAGAACGGCTTGCCGGTGATCGCCCTGCACGGCTGGCTCGATAACGCCAACAGCTTTGCCCGCCTCGCGCCCAAACTCAAAGGCTTGCGCATCATTGCGCTGGACATGGCCGGACACGGACATTCCGGGCACCGGCCGAACGGCGCCGGCTATGCGCTGTGGGATTACGCCCACGACGTTTTGCAGGTCGCCGAGCAACTGGGCTGGAAGCGTTTCGGCCTGCTCGGGCATTCGATGGGCGCTATCGTGTCGATGGTGCTGGCGGGGTCGCTGCCGGAGCGGATCAGCCATCTGGCGCTGATCGATGGGGTGATTCCACCGACCGACAAAGGCGAAAACGCTGCCGAGCGGATGGGCATGGCCCTGCAAGCCCAACTGGATCTGCGGGAAAAACGCAAACCGGTCTACACCACACTCGACCGAGCGATCGAAGCGCGCATGAAAGGCCTGGTGGCGGTCAGTCGCGAAGCGGCCGAGCTGCTGGCCCAGCGCGGTCTGATGCCGGTGCCCGGCGGTTATACCTGGCGCACCGACAATCGCCTGACCCTGCCATCGCCGCTGCGCCTGACCGAGGAACAGGCGATGGCGTTCGCGCTTCGAGTCAGTTGTCCGGCGCACCTGGTGGTTGCGGCTGACGGCATGTTGGCCAGGCATCCCGAACTGCTGGAGCGTCTGCCCTTTAGCCATAAACCGCTGCCGGGCGGGCACCATTTGCACCTGAACGATGAGGCCGGCGCGGATCTTGTCGCAGACTGTTTCAATCGCTTCTTCGCCATTCCTTGACTTGCTGCGGGCAACTGCCGAGGCTGGGCGGGTTGAAATGGGAGATAACCACGATGGATGTCTACACCGCTGCACCCCCGATTTGCCACGCCTTGGCGATCCGATGAGCCTGACCAAGCGCTCACTCAGTCTGCTGGCGCTGTGTTCTATCAGTTGCTTTTCGTTCGCCGCGGATGTGCCGGGCAGTCAGGATTTGCAAATCGTGCCGCGTCTGGCCGATGCGCAAATCGTCGACTATCGGCCTGCCGTCGAGCTGGAAAGAATCTATCCGCTGGGTTCGATCCGCAAGATCAGCGGCCAACTGCGCTTCGACGGGCAAGTGACCGCGCGTGGCCAGACCACTTCGGTGACCTACGAGTTGCCGCCCGAACATTCCGCCACCGAAGCATTCACCGCCGCTCGCCAGGCCCTGCAAAAGCAGGATGCCGAGTTGCTGTTCTGGTGTCAGGCCCGCGACTGCGGTGAGAGCAGCCTGTGGGCCAACGAGGTATTCGGCAATGCCAAGCTGTACGGTTCCGATGAGCAACAGGCGTACCTGTTGCTGAGGCTGGCGGCGCCGAGGGACAACACACTCGTGGCGCTCTACAGCATCACGCGCGGCAATCGCAAAGCCTATCTGCACGTCGAACAGTTCGAGGCGAACGCGCCGTTGGGCGAGTTGCTGCCGACCTCGGCGACCTTGTTGCGTCAGCTCAAGAGTACCGGCGAGCTGGATTTCCCCGATCGAGTGGATGAGCCGGGTGAGCCTTGGTTACGCTTGATTTCTCGCAGCCTCAATCTCGACACTACCTTACGGGTCACGGTCTCCGGGCCCAAGGCCGAAGCCTGGCGCCAGGCGCTGATCAATCAGGGCGTACGCGCGGCACGCATGGAAACCGGTAATCTCGAAGGCGCCGGACTGCGCATCCACCTGTTGCGATAAGCTGTATCGGCGAATACCCGCGAGGTGTTCGCCTACTCTTGGCCTGACTGACTATTTTCGAGACCCTCCATGCTCAATAACGATCGCCTGCTGGTGCAGATTCTGCTGCTGGTGTTGTTTGGTGCCAGCCTGTGGGTGATGGCGCCGTTCTGGTCGGCGCTGTTCTGGGGCGCGGTGCTGGCATTCGCCAGCTGGCCGCTGATGCGGCTGTTGACCCGTTGGCTCAATGGCCGTGAATCGCTGGCCGCGGCGATCCTGACGCTGGGCTGGATGTTGCTGGTGGCGGCGCCGCTGGTGTGGCTGGGGTTCAACCTGGCCGACCATGTCCGTGATGCCACGGCGTTCATCAAGGATGTGCAGGTCGACGGTCTGCCGGAGGCGCCGACCTGGCTCGGCGGTGTGCCTTTCGTCGGTGAGCGGCTGGTGGGCATGTGGGACAGCATCGATCAGCAGGGCGCGGCGTTGATGGTCTCGATCAAACCCTATCTGGGGCAGGTCGGTAATTGGTTGCTGGCGCGCAGTGCGCAGATTGGCGGCGGGATTCTCGAGCTGACGCTGAGTATCGTCTTCGTGTTCTTTTTCTACCGTGACGGGCCGCGGCTGGCGGCGTTCGTGCACAGCCTGCTCGAACGGCTGATCGGTGATCGTGCCGGGTACTACATCGAATTGGTGGCCGGTACGGTGCAGCGGGTGGTCAATGGCGTGATCGGGACCGCGGCGGCGCAGGCGGTGCTGGCGTTGATCGGCTTTTTTATTGCCGGGGTGCCGGGGGCGCTGGTACTGGGGATCGTGACGTTTCTGTTGAGTCTGATTCCGATGGGGCCGCCGCTGGTGTGGGTCCCGGCCACCGCCTGGCTGGCGTGGAAGGGTGAGTACGGGATGGCGGTGTTTCTCGGGATCTGGGGGACGTTCATCATCAGTGGCGTGGACAATGTGCTCAAGCCGTATCTGATCAGCCGCGGGGGGAATCTGCCGC
The DNA here is from genome assembly GCF_014268595.2 of Pseudomonas hamedanensis. Classification (NCBI taxonomy): domain Bacteria; kingdom Pseudomonadati; phylum Pseudomonadota; class Gammaproteobacteria; order Pseudomonadales; family Pseudomonadaceae; genus Pseudomonas; species Pseudomonas hamedanensis. The sequence continues at coordinate 4,955,676 of NZ_CP077091.1, read as the reverse complement.
TGGTGATTGTGTTGCTTGGGGTGTTTGGCGGGTTGATTGCGTTTGGGTTTATCGGGTTGTTTATCGGGCCTACGTTGTTGGCGGTGGCTTATAGTTTGTTGACCGACTGGAGCAAGAGTCAGGCTCGGGTGGTTTAGGGCTTGGCGGCCTTTGGGCCGGCCAGGCTTTGGGTTTTTTGGGGGTACATATCCGTTGCTGCGGTAACGGCTACTCAGGGTTCCGCCCTGACGGCGGGTGACTTTGGGGGCCCAAAGTAACCAAAGGCCTTTTACCCTGACGTGCGGCCCCTCGCTGTGGCTCGGGGTGCCTTCGCTGCGGGATCGATCCGGGCGCAGCGTTTCCGGTTTGCTTCGCTGCACCTCCTTCCGCTGTGTACGACTTCGTCGTACGGTCGCTGCGCTCCCACGCCCGGATCAATCCCTCCACTCAGCCTGCCGACGGGCGCCGTGCATCAAGATCAAGAGCCTTACTCGAGCTAACGCTCATCGTGTTGAGTGGTGAGAGGCAAAAGCGGTACTTGAGCTAACGCTCATTGTGTTGAGTGGTTGGGAGCTAACGCGGTTTGCTTTGCTTTTGCTTCTCTGTGGGAGCGAGCCTGCTCGCGAAGGCGGCCTGGCAGTCGACCTGTCTCTTGCAGATGTACACCGCTCCAAACTATAGGAGTGAGCCTGCTCGCGATAGCGCCGGTACAGACACCATTTGCTTCGAAAATAAACACAGTCCCTGTGGCAGCTGGCTTGCCAGCGAAAACGGCCTGACAGCCGACCTGTCTCTTGCAGATGTACACCGCTCCAAACTGTAGGAGTGAGCCTGCTCGCGATAGCGCCGGTACAGACACCATTTTCTTCGAAGATAAACACAGTCCCTGTGGAAGCTGGCTTGCCAGCGAAAACGGCCTGACAGCCGACCTGTCTCTTGCAGATGTACACCGCTCCAAACTGTAGGAGTGAGCCTGCTCGCGATAGCGCCGGTACAGACACCATTTGCTTCGAAAATAAACACAGTCCCTGTGGCAGTTGGCTTGCCAGCGAAAACGGCCTGACAGCCGACCTGTCTCTTGCAGATGTACTCATTTCAAGTGTGGGAGCGAGCCTGCTCGCGAAGAGGCCGTCAAATCCAACAGAGATATCGAATCAACCGATGCCTTCGCGAGCAGGCTCGCTCTCACATGACTGGGTGAGGCTCAGCCCCGTGGCAGGCGAACAATGGCGGTCAAACCGCCGCCCGGAGTTTCTTCCAGATTCAATTGCCCACCCAACCGCTGCGCCGCCTCTCGGGCAATGGTCATGCCCAGGCCCACCCCCCCTGAGTTGCGGTTGCGCGAACCTTCCAGCCGATAAAACGGTTCGAACACGGCCTCGCGCTTGTGCTCGGCAATCCCCGGGCCGTGGTCGATCACGCGGATCAGCAGTTGCCCGGGCAGGTCTTGCAGTTCGATTCGCGCCTGCCCGGCATAGCGCAGGGCGTTGTCCAACAGGTTGTTGATGCACGAGCGCAGCGCCATCGGTTGCACTGGCAAGGGATGGCAATGGCCGCTGACTTGAACGTCCGCGCCTTGGTCCTGGGCGTTTTCGCACAGTGATTCGACCAGTGCCTGCACGTCCATCAACTGCAGTGCTTCGCTGGTGCGCTGTTCGTGCAGATACGTCAGGGTGGCATCGAGCATGTCGATCATGTCGTCGAGGTCCTGGCGCATCTGGCTTTGCAGCTTGTCGTCGCTGATGTTTTCCAGACGCAGTTTCAGGCGTGACAGCGGTGTGCGCAGATCGTGGGAGACGGCGCCGAGCATGCGTGCGCGTTGTTGTACCTGTTCACGAATTCGCTGTTGCATCAGGTTGAAGGCGTACGCCGCTTGCCGGGCTTCCCGTGGCCCGGATTCATCGAGTGGCGGGCTGTCGAGGTCTTCGCTGAGGCGTTCGGCGGCGTCGCTCAAACGCTGGATCGGGCGGCTGAGCAGTTTGGCGCCATACCAGGCCGCGATCATCAAGGTGATGAACTGGAAAGTCAGCGGTACGATCGGGCCACCGAACCAGGGACGCGGACGTGGCGGGTAGCGGGGGTCGTGTGCGGGTGCTTGCCCGTCGATCCCTTGGGAAAACGGCGCAGAGGGCGGCGGCGGGGGCGGGCCGTAGAGCTTGAACCAGGTGAACGCCAGCAGGTGCGCCAGGACGATGGC